>JBKHJN010000005.1:0-107035 GCA_046538075.1 Desulfobacteraceae bacterium
GGTGGGGGGCTGCTGGTCCCCCGGCCCTCCCCTCAAATTAAACTCTTAAATGTTCCAAAGTAATAGAAGCCGATTATGACTCCAATATTAGAAGTTGCCAATGTCTCAAAGAAATTCCTCACCCGGCATAGCCGCCCGGCGACGCTCAAAGAGTACCTGGTGCGGCGTATGAGCGGAGGATATGAGAAGGGCCGGGAGTTTTGGGCCTTGCGGGAAGTCAGTTTCTCTCTGGAAAACGGCCGCATGTTAGGGATTATCGGTCATAACGGCGCCGGCAAGAGCACCCTTTTGCGCCTGATTTCCGGGTTAGGACGTCCTACTAGCGGACGCATTCGCTGCGCCGGCAACATTGGCAGTCTGCTCGAATTAGGGACTGGCTTTCATGCTGATCTGACCGGACGCCAGAACCTGGTTACCGGGGGTATTTTGGCGGGTTTGAGGAAGCACCAGGTGTTGGACAGGCAAGAAGACATTATTGCCTTTGCCGAACTGGAGGAGTTTATTGACCAACCGGTCAGAGCCTATTCCAGCGGCATGTTCCTGCGGCTGGCCTTTGCCACCGCGGTCCTTTTTGACCCGGATTTGCTGGTTATCGACGAAGTGCTGTCAGTAGGAGACGCCCGTTTTCAGCAGAAGTGCCTGGACCGGCTGCAAGAGTTTCGCCTGGCCGGCAAACCCATCATTCTGGTTTCCCATGACCTGCAGCAGGTTCAAAATTTGTGCGATGAAGTACTGGTGCTGGAAGAGGGCCGGGTTATGATCCAGGCCGATCCGGAGACGGCCATCAATTACTATCATGATTTAATGCGGCAGCGAACCGAACGGCGCAAACAACAGCTGCCAGGACAGGCTACCGCGGCCATCCCCACCAGCCAGAATCGCTTCGGCACCTATGAAGCCACCATAGAGGCGGTCAACCTTTACACCCGGCACGGCCAGCCCATAGATACCGTGGTTGACGGCGACGATTTTATCATTGAGCTTTCTTACAGGACGGAAAAACCCCTGGCTGATATGGCAGTTATTCTGGGCATCTACACCCAGGCCAATGTCAAATGCTTTGAAACCACCATTTCTTCCATGAAATCCCGTTTCGGAGCCTTCGATAGTCAAGGATCCTTAAGCTGTCATATGAAGGCTCTGCCGCTGCGCGCCGGCCGTTATTACATCAACATCGGTCTTTTCCCCCCTGACTGGAACTACGTCTATGATTACCATTGGCAGCTTCACCCCTTAGACATCCAGCATCACCAGACTGTAATTGCTGAGGTCTCCGGCATACTTTGCATAGACCATGATTGGTTATTAAACAATTATCATCCCCTAAAGTACTCCAAGCATTTAAAAGGTTAATTTGAGGGGAGGGCCTGGGGACCTAAAGCCCCCTCTCCCAAGATATGACCTGAGTAATAAAATGTTCAGCCCGATCAAATTACTGGACCTTGAGTTAAGCGCCCCCCTCTCCACCATTGATGGCCTCAAGGGCTATAAATTCGTGCAATTCCTGGTGCGGGTGCACGGCACCCCTCTCGGCTATCTAAAGATGCCAGTCATCGATGGTCGTTGTAGTGCCGCCGCCATCGGCAAAGGTGTAATTAAACAGCATAGCCGGGCCATCATCAATCAGCTTCTAAATACTGCACTGAGTAAAAATTCCGGCGCCGGCCAACTAGATTTTATCTACCTTCTCCGCTCCCCACCGCCGGTCTCCCCGGACCCAGCCAACCCTCTGGTCACCGTCGCCGTCTGTACCCGAGATCGCTCTGCAGATCTGAAATTATGTCTTGATTCCCTGAATGGTCTTGACTACCCCAACCTTGACCTGCTGGTCATCGACAATGCTCCGAACACTGATGAAACCCAGAACTTGGTGACCGATTATTATCCGAACATGAGATACCTGCGGGAGATGCGCCCCGGCCTCAATTGGGCCCGCAACCGGGCCATACGCGAGGCCCGGGGCGAGATCATCGCCTTCACCGATGATGACGCCGTCGTTGATCCGGGATGGATTACCGCCCTGGCCGGCATCTTTGTCGAGCACCCCCAGGTCATGGCGGTGACAGGTCTGGTGGTGCCCTATGAACTCGAGACCGAAGCCCAACAGCTTTTTGAAAGATATGGCGGCTTCGGACGCGGCTTTGAACGCCGGTGGCATCGCATCAAGACAGAGCAGGGAAAATGCAGCGAACCATTCTTGGGCGGGTCTGGGTGGTTCGGTACCGGGGCCAACATGGCCTACCGCCGCACTCTGTTTGAGCGAATCGGTGATTTCGACCCGGCTCTGGATGTTGGTACTGTCACCCAGGGCGGGGGCGATCTGGAGATGTTCTTTCGAGTGCTGAAAGAAGGCCATACCCTAGTCTATGAACCCAGGGCGGTGGTCCGCCACCGGCATCGCCGCGATCTTGACAGTCTGCATGAACAAATAACCAGTTGGGGAATTGGCTTTATCTCCTACATGGTCCGCAGTGCAATGGCCTATCCGGAGGAACGCCCGGCGTTCCGCAGATTAGGGATGTGGTGGTTCCGGCAAAAAATATGTAACTTGCTGGCCTCTTACATGTATCAACACCGTTTACGTGACTTATACAAGGCAGAATTGCAGGGTTGTTGGAAGGGACTTTTCCGTTATCAGCGGGCGCTTTCGATGGCGGCGGAGATCAGCAAAACTTATGGACCTCTCCCGGACCTGAGACCTGGCGATCAATTCCTCCCCCCGAGCCCGATACTCAATTACCGAGAAGGAACTGCGGTTCGGTTGGTCGATGTGACCCGGCCTTTGCAGGTTTTGGCTGATGTGGCTGATTACTCAAGCGTCCGAGTCTTCGTCCACCGCGGGGATATACCAATTGGTATAATTGATATTCCTACACTTGGCCAACCAATCACTATTACCCGGCTCCGACACGTGCTGGTGGAAAAATTCGGCCCTAGATTGTTCCGGCCTGATAGTAACCAGAACTTTGACGGATTGTGCGCCGCGGCTCGTGCAGCCCTTGAACACCACTTCTTTCAGACTGAAAAAGAGAAAAGGCCTGAAAATCTCACATTCTTGCCAGATGATCACCGGGTATCGATCATCGTCGCCACCTATGACCGGCCGGAGGATTTAAGAAATTGTCTAGAGTCGCTCCTAAAGCAAAACTCAACCAGAAAGCTTGAAATTATTGTGGTTGACAATCATCCTGCCTCGGGGTCGACGCCGCCGGTCGTGGCCGACTTCCCGCAGGTGATATTGGTGGATGAGCCGCGTCAGGGAGTGTCTTATGCCCGGAACGCCGGCATCAGTGCCAGCACCGGCGATATTATTGTTACCATCGACGACGATGTGACCGTACCTCCCGACTGGTTGGAAAAACTTCTGGCCTTGTTGGTCAGAAGCGATGTGATGGTGGTAACCGGTAACGTTATGCCGGTGGAACTGGAAACCAAGGCCCAGCAGCTTTTTGAAGTATATGGGGCCCTTGGGCGAGGTTTTGAGCCGCTGGAAGCCGATCGTGACTGGTTTGAGTCATCCGTCCGCCGGGCGGTTCCCACCTGGAAGCTTGGAGGAACAGCCAACGCCGCGTTTCGCGCCGGTATATTTCATGATCCTCAGATCGGCATGTTTGACGAGGCGCTCGGTCCTGGTACCCCGACCGGTGTTGGGGAGGATACCTATATTTTTTACAAGGTTCTTAAGGCAGGTTACACCATTTACTACGAGCCCAAGTCTTACGTCTTCCATCGACACCGCAGCTCGATCCCAGCCTTTCAACGCCAGATTTACAACTATAGTAAAGGACACGTCGCCTACCACCTCACCACCTGCTTTAATGATCACGACCTCCGGGTAATAAAGAGGTTGTCCTTTGACTTGCCAAAGTACCATATAAAGCGGCTTATAAAGAGATCGATCGGCCGGTTGGATTATCCCTTATCCTTGATCCTGCTGGAGATGGCCGGGAATCTGGTTGGTCCGGTGGCCCTGTTCCGAGCGCGGCGCCGGGTGCAGCGCTTGGGGGCCAGCCAACCCTACATTCCTGTTTCCGAGCGTCAGGAGTCCGATCAAGGCTCAATGCTGGGCTTTGCCTGGCAAAATAGGATGATCCGTTAAAAAATTTTTTAACGCCTTTTAGGAAAAAAAAGACCATGTTATATACCTGGAAGGTTCGTCTCCTGAAAATAAAGACGGTGAACATTCTATGGCGCTATTGGCGGGCCTGGCGAGGCGATGATGTGGGTGATTATAAGCGGTTGCCGGAATATATCAGGCAGTACGCCCCCAACCGCAGCTTTGCCGATATCGGCTGTATGTGGGGGGTCAATGGCGAACATGCCTTTATCGCCGAGGCCGCCGGTGCCACCTCAGTGAAAGCGGTGGATGTCTTCGGTCCCACCCCGGAATTCGAAGCCAAAAAGCAGGCTCTTAATTCGTCGGTGGAATTTATCCTCGGAGATGCTACCCACCCTGATACCCTAGCTCGCATCGGAGTGGTCGACGTGGTTTTCTGCGCCGGAGTGCTCTACCATCATCCCAGTCCCTTTGACTTACTGGTCGCCCTGAGACGAATTTGCCGGCAGACGCTTATTCTGCGCAGCTCGACCATCCCCGAAATCCATAATTTGCCCAATGCCGCCATTTATTATCCCCACTTAAGTCCGCGGCATCGGCAATTATGGAATCTGTCCAGCCTGGGGGTGAACATCCAGGTCGGCATTGCTGGCGGCTTTGCACCGGAACAGGGGTATGGTAACTGGTTCTGGGGGTTGACGCCCAGTTGTTTACGATCCCTTCTCGAAACCGCCGGATTCCGGATCGATCATTGTGCTCCGGAGTGCTTTGTCCACACCTTCATTTGCACCCCGGTAGAAGTCTTCTTTTCCCACCGCCTGCCCGGCGAGGACGAGGCCCGTCAGATCGGGTCACTCATTTCTGCCCAAGGCCTGGCCCGCCCTGCCTGAGATACCGGCCCTTTACCTTGCGCTTCGGCGTCCACCTCTGCCCTTAACTCTGGCAGAACCGAAACCAGTCTCTCTGATAATCTCCCCTGTTATCCGGAAATTTCAATAGATCCGGTAATCCCAGTGATATACTTTACGTAGTGGGAGTTAATGGAAACTAGATTTCGCAGCCGCTATTACCGCCTACTGCTTGCTCTAATCTTATTTTACGCTGCCTGCTTCCGATTGCTTGTCCTTGACTTCCCTTTCCAATACGATGCTGAGGGGTGGGGTTGTTTTTATGGTGTCTTAGCCCGTAATTATCTCAACTTTGGTTGGGGGGAAACCTATGGCATGCCGGTACTGACGGTGGGCCATATTCCCGACGTGCCTATTGTCTTCTATAACCATCATCCCCCCTTAGTGCCGCTATTGATCGTCCCGTTCTATGCTCTCTTTGGAGTGGGTGAATGGCAGACCCGTCTTCCCACGGCCATCGCCACTGTTAGCGCTATTTATGTCCTTTTTCTGCTCATGGAGCGTGTCAGTAATCGCCGCGTTGCCCTCACGGCGGCGGCGCTTTTCGCCTCCACCCCCTTGATTCTCTATTTCGGAGGTCTCCCAGAAGTTGTCAATATGCCACTGGTGCTCTTCGTCCTTCTCACGGTCATGGCCTACCTGAAATTCTATAGTTATCCCAGTGGCCGCACCCTATGCCTTCTGTTGGTATCATTTTCGCTGGCCGGAATAAGTGATTGGCCAGCCTTTATCATCATTCCAATCTTCCTGGTCCATTTCGTTGTCAACCGCCCCCGCTACCAATGGCCTTGGATAATTGCCTTCTGTGTTAGCGCCACTGGCCTTTTCGCCTTGATTTATATCTATATTATGCTGTCTACCGGTGCGTCCCTGGACTGGATGCTACCGTCACTTAAGTGCCGCACCGGTATCAATGCCCAGTTTACCATAGGAGAATGGCTAACAAAGGCCAGGGATTTTCAAGGCCGCATGCATACCTTTTCCCTTGTCCTGGTCTCCTTCGCCTGGATTTTCACCTTTGGCTGGCGACTTCACCATCCTCACCCTGGGGCCACCGTTGCCAGGATCCTGTTAGCATGGGGGATTTTACATGTTTTGATCGGCCGTCAAGGCGTTTTTATCCATGAATGGTGGTATGCGCCGTTGACCCCAGGGCTATGCGTTGGCGCTGCTCTCCTCCTCGACAGGATTATGTGTCTGGCCGAGCGCCACCGGACCACCAAAGCCGTCAACTGTATAATCGTTTTGCTAATTGTACTCTTGGCTTCATGGACTTCTCTCCACTCCTTCCAGCGGCTCCATAACAAATTTTATGGCTGGCCGCCCGATATCAATTTTACTTCTATTGAACTGGGAGAAGCTGTTCGTACCGCTGCCCCACAAACCAACGATGTTGCGCTGCTTGTTTGGACATATGGAGCTCCGCCGCATTTGTGGTTTTATGGTAATCGCCCTCTGAGACTTAGCATCTCGTCTTTAGAAGAATTCCAAAGCAGCATACAAGACAACCATGTGACGCTCATCTATGATTACATCAAACAACCTTGGGAGGCACCGGCTGCTGGGATTGTCTTTCCTTTGCTCTATCGGCAAAAGTTTAGAGATCTCTGGGCCCATCTCCAGAAACATTACCACTTAATTCCACTTTCCCCTTCTTTAGCCGGCAAGTTTGCCGTTTTTGATTTACGCTCTCCGCCATTTAATGGCAACGCAAGGTGTAATAAGGAATAATTCAACTAGATATAAGATCGACCTCTTGGCTCGGGGAAAATAATCTTGATTGTATCGGAAACTTTGAACCGGAAGAGGGGTATGGTAGTTAGTTCGACGGGTTTCTGCCCCAGGCCACGCCCGCCCGGCCCGAGATACCGGCCCCGATTAACTCGTTCCCAAGTGCAACTTGGGAACGAGTTTAAAGTCATTGAAATGCTTATATATTGTCTATAGCATATTGCTTATAAGCTGAAAGCTAAACCCAATAATAAAAAACCCTATCCCTACTCTTGATAGCTTAACATGTCTTGAAATTGATACATGTTCTGGTGTTTCAAAACCATAAGTCCCTTTTTTGGTTTTCCATATTAAAGGAAGTGGAAATATAAACAAAATTATTGCCCCTGCAATATCAAATGCCAGTCCTACACTATTTAATATCTGAGTTATACACATAGACCACCATGAGCCCTAATCCAGAGAATTGACAAACACGCAAAAGTGTATCTCATTTACGTTCCCAAGTGCAACTTGGGAACGAGTTTAACTAATAAGGGGTTGGGGGAGAGGGTTTGGGAGAGGGGGCAGGGGTCCGTGACCCCTGGCCCTCTTTCCCAAAATAAACTTTAGCGCCCCTGGCGGGCGATGATGTCGTAAGCCTGTTCTAAAGCGGCGGGGACCTTTTCCTTGTCGGGGCCGCCGGCCTGGGCCATATCGGGACGGCCGCCGCCCTTGCCTCCGACCGTGGCAGCCAGTTCCTTGATGATCTGGTCGGCCCGAAAGCGTTGGGTCAGGTCTTTGCTGACCACGGCGATCAGCATGGCCTTGTCCGCGGCCTGGCTGCCCAGCACAATGATGCCGCTTTGCAGGCGGTCCTTGAGTTTGTCGGCGTAGTCCCGCAAGCCCTTGGGGTCGCTCACTTCCACCTCCAGGGCCAGCACCGGGATGCCGTCCACCGGCCGGACCTGATCGAGCAGGTCACCGGTGCGGGCCGCGGCCAGCTTGCCTTGCAGGGCTTCGATCTGCCGTTCCAGCTCCTTCTGGTGCTGGAGCAGCTTGTCGAGCCGGGCGACGATCTCGCCCCCCCCCACTTTGAGGCGCTGGGCTACCGCCTGCAGTTCCTGGCTCTCCTGTTGGACCAACTCCAGGGCGGCCGTGCCGCAGACCGCCTCAATCCGGCGGATGCCAGCGGCGACGCTCGTTTCCGCGACGATCTTCACCAGTCCCACCTCACCGGTACGCTGGACATGCGTGCCGCCACACAGTTCCTGGCTCAGGTCAGGGATGGCCACCATCCGCACCGTATCTCCATATTTTTCTTCAAACAGGGCCATGGCCCCGCTCATCAGCGCCTCGGCCATAGGCACCAGGGAAACGCTGACCGGCAGGTCTTCCTGCACCTGCTCATTGAGATCGACCTCGATCTGGGCCAGCTCTTTCGGGGTCAATGCCGAAAAATGGGTAAAATCAAAGCGGAAGCGCTCCGGGGTGACCAGCGACCCGGACTGTTTGATGTGTTCCCCCAGCCGGCGGCGCAGCACCGCATGCAGCATGTGGGTGGCGGTATGGTGGCGGGCAATCTGCCGGCGCCGGGCCGCGTCGACCTCGAGCTGAACCTGATCGCCGACCCGGACCTGGCCCGCCTCGATCCGGCCCTGATGGATGATCAGATCATTGGGTAATTTCTGGGTGTTGGTCACAGTGATTTTCAAACCCGGTCCGGTGATGATGCCGGTATCCCCGACCTGGCCGCCGGACTCGCCATAAAACGGCGTGGCCTCGGTAATGATTTCCACCTGATCGCCTGCTTGAGCTGCGGTTACGGTGCTCTCCCCCCGGATCAGGGCGATTACCGGGGATTCGGCGCGCAGTTGGCCATAACCGACAAAATGCGTCCCGGGCCGCTGCGCCAACTCCCGGTAAACGGCTGGAATTTCCTCCGGCAGGCCGCCTTTCCAGGCCTGGCGGGAGGCCTGGCGCTGGCGGGTCATATGCGCCTGGAAGCCTTCCAGGTCCAACTCCACCCCCTGTTCCTGGACCACGTCCATGACCAGGTCCAGCGGGAAGCCATAGGTGTCATAGAGTTTGAAGACCACTTCTCCAGGCAGGATTGTGCCGCCCTGGGTCCGGACCATCTCCAGGTTTTCAGTCAGCAGCTTGAGGCCATGGTCCAGGGTTTCGGCAAACCGTTCCTCTTCATTATTGACCACCTGATCGATGAAGGGCTGGGCAGTGTTCAGTTCGGGGTAATGCGGCCCCATCAATTCGATGACTCGATGTCCGACCGGGGCCAGAAAGGGTTCCTGGAAACCCAGGAGGCGGCCAAAGCGCACCGCCCGGCGCAGAATGCGGCGCAGCACATAGCCCCGGCCTTCGTTGCTGGGCAGCACGCCGTCGGCGATCAGGAAAGTTATCGCCCGGCTGTGGTCGGCGATCACCCGGAAGGCGACATTGCGGGCTCGGTCCGCCCCATAGGCAACCCCGGCCAGGTCTTCAATCCGGCCAATGATAGGGCGGATCAGGTCGGTATCAAAATTGCTGTTGACCCCCTGAACCACGGCGCTGAGGCGCTCCAGCCCCATGCCGGTGTCGATGCTGGGTTTGGGCAGCGGGGTCAGCTGGCCCTGTTCGTCCCGGTTGAACTGCATGAAAACCAGGTTCCAGATTTCCAGGTAGCGGTCGCAGTCGCAGCGGCCAATGCCGCAGTCGGGGCCACAGGCCATGGCCTCACCCTGGTCGATGATGACCTCGGAGCAGGGCCCGCAGGGGCCGGTGTCCCCCATGGCCCAGAAATTGTCTTTTTCGCCCAGACCGACGATCCGGTCCCGGGGCAGGCCGATCAGCCGGTGCCAGAGGTCGGCGGCTTCCTCATCCTGATAATAGACTGTGGCCCACAGTTTTTCCGGTGGCAGGTGAAAATGCTGGGTCAACAATTCCCAGGCCATTTCAATGGCCCCTTCCTTGAAATAGTCCCCAAAAGAAAAATTTCCCAACATTTCAAAGAAGGTGTGGTGGCGGGCGGTCTTGCCGACGTTTTCCAGGTCATTATGTTTACCCCCGGCCCGGACGCATTTCTGGGAACTGGCAGCACGGCGGTAGGGACGGCTTTCCTCTCCCAGAAAGACGCGCTTAAATTGGACCATGCCGGCATTGGTAAATAAGAGCGTCGGGTCATCAGCCGGAATCAACGGGGAACTGGGCACCCGGGTGTGGCCCTGGGATTCAAAATAGGCCAGGAATTTTTCGCGGATCTCCTGCCCGGTCATGTGGCTTCCTCCGTCTCGGGGGCGGGCGGGGGTGCTGATCTCCGGCCCAAACTATAAATATCCCTTATCTGATCTTCCAGTTGAACCATTAGCTCGGGATGCTCTCGCAGGTAAATTTTGGCATTCTCCCGCCCCTGGCCGATCCGCTCCTCTTCATAACTGTACCAGGCGCCGCTTTTTTTAATTATCTCCAGGTTGGTGGCCAGATCCAAAATATCTCCTTCTTTAGAAATGCCCTGGCCGAAGACCACGTCAAATTCAGCCTCTCTAAACGGCGGCGCCAGTTTGTTCTTGACTACCCGCACCCGGGTGCGGTTGCCGATAATTTCATGTCCTTCCTTGATGGGAGTGCCTTTGCGAATGTCCAGGCGTTGGGAGGCATAAAATTTCAGGGCATTGCCGCCGGTGGTGGTTTCTGGGTTGCCGAACATCTGGCCGATTTTCATGCGAATCTGGTTAATGAAGACCACTGAAGTCAGGGATTTGCTGATGGCCGCGGTGAGTTTGCGCAAGGCCTGGGACATCAGCCGGGCCTGGGAGCCCATCTGGGCGTCGCCCATATCGCCTTCGATCTCGGAGCGGGGCACCAGGGCCGCTACTGAGTCGATCACTGCCACATCCAAGGCATTGGAGCGCACCAAGATTTCAGCGATCTCCAACGCCTGCTCCCCGGTATCGGGCTGGGAAATGAGCAGGTCTTTGGGTTTGACTCCCAAACGCCGGGCATAGTTAAGGTCCAGAGCGTGCTCGGCATCGATAAAAGCGGCCAGACCGCCGTGCCGCTGGGCCTCAGCAATGATGTGCAGGGCCAGGGTGGTCTTGCCCGAGGCCTCCGGCCCGAAGATCTCCACTACCCGGCCGCGGGGGATGCCGCCGATGCCCAGAGCCAGATCCAGGGACAACGACCCAGTGGAGATCACTCCGATGTCGGCCACTTTTTCATCGATCCCCAGGCGCATGATGGAACCGCGGCCATATTGCCTTTCGATCTGACCCAGAGCCTGCTCCAGGGCCTTTGATTTATCAGTGGATGATGCAGTGGTCATGTAGCAATCCTCTAATTGTTTAAGGTTAATTTAAGACATTATTTTGGCTAAAATCAGCGACGATCAATTATTTATAACAATATACCATAAATATCCTACACTTGCCCCCTAAATCAACTTTCCTTGTTCTTGATGCTAATTATCCTGGCCCACATTAATGGTTTGTACCGGACAATATACCGCACCATGGGGGGTTAAATTGCTGCGAAACAGGGTCAGTTTCTTTACCTGAAAAACCGGAAAAATCGGTAGGGTCAATTCTCCGAACATGCTAGTCAATTTTTCCCGACCTTTGGGAGAGCGCACCCGGCCCAGGGTCAGATGCGGATTAAATTTGCGGCTCTCCGGCAGATATCCCAGGGTGGCAAAAGACTGTTCCAGCCGGTTAAAAAGATGGGCCAAAATCTCGGTCTGGCCGGTGATTCCCAGCCAGATGACCCGGGGGCTTTTAATGCTGGGGAAGGCGCCAGCTCCGGCTACCTGCAGGTCAAAAGGCGTATACTCCTGGGCAATCTCCTGAGCTGCAGCTCCAATGGCCGCCGCTTCGGTTTCATTGATGCTGCCGAAAAATTTTAAGGTCAGATGGATGTTGCCCACCGGCACCCAGCGGACGTCAGCCCCGCTTTTTTTCAGTTGTTCCTGGACCTGGGTCAGTCCTTTCTGGAGGCTGCCAGGTAAATCAATGGCCAGAAAGGCACGTATCATTGTGCAACTCCCGCCGCAGCCAATCCAGGGCCGTCTGCGCGGTCAGAGTTTTGATCTGCTCCCGGGACCCGTGGAACATATATTTCTGCGTCTGCACCCGCTCAGACATGGCCAGGCCTAAATATACCGTGCCGACCGGCTTTTCAGCACTGCCGCCGCCCGGTCCGGCGATCCCGGTGGCCGCCAGAGCAACTGGGGTATGGAAAAGATTTTTAGCTCCCACCACCATCGCTTCGGCCGTTTCCGCACTGACGGCCCCGTACCGGTCCAGGACTTCCGGGGGAACCTGGAGCAGCTCCATCTTGGCCTGATTGCTGTAGGTCACTACCCCGCCCATAAAGTAATCGGAGGACCCCGGAATATTGGTGAGCCGATGACTGATCAAGCCGCCGCTGCAGGATTCAGCTACCGCTATGGTTAGATGGTGGGCGCGTAAACCCCGCCCTACCAGTTCTTCCAGGGTAACATCGTCGACCCCCAACAGGGCTTCTCCGGCGGCTTGGGCCAGCTCTTCCGTCAACCGATCCAAAGTTTTTTCCAAAACCTGGGATCTTGGACCCCGAATGGTCAGGCTCAGGTGATTTTCCGGGAAATTGGGGTACAAGCCAACGCTAACCTCAGAATTGTCCTGGCAGATCTGGTTGATCAGGCTTTCCAACTGGGTTTCCGTTAACCCAAACAGCCTCAGGGTCCGCTGGCAGACACACTGTCCTCCGGACGCCAGACTAAGCAGGGGCGGTAAGACAAAGCTGTCAAACAACATCTGCATCTGTTCAGGCACCCCGGGCAAAAAGTACAGCCAGGCCTGGTCATATCTTAAATAAAACCCGCAGGCCGCCCCGCCCGGGTCCAAAATTACCGCCCCTTCCGGGACCAGGGCCAGGCGGGCATAACGCTCCTCCCAGGGCAGGCCCCGCTTGGCTAAACATTCCTTGATCCGCTTTAACAGATAATCATCTAAACGTAATGGTATTTGCAGGACCTCGGCGGCGGCTGCCACGGTAATGTCATCTTCGGTAGGCCCTAAGCCGCCGGTGATGATGATAAATTGCGAGCCCTTCAGCCCCTGGCGCAAAGTTTCCTGAAACCGCGCAACCTCATCCCCCAAAAGGGTGATGCGCTGCACTATCAGGCCAGCATCATGGAGACGGGCCGCGGCGTATCGGGAATTGGTGTCGGCTACCCGGCCGCTGATCAACTCGGTGCCGGTAGCGATAATCTCTCCGTGCATGTTCATTAAACTATCAGATGACCCGCGAGAGCAAAGTCAGAACGAGCCAGGCATAGATGCCAGCCAGGACATCATCCAGCACTATCCCCGCTCCGCCCTTGATTTGCTCGTCAATCAGAAAAATCGGAAAGGGCTTCCAGATATCAAATACCCGGAAGAGCAGAAAGCCTCCCAGGACCCACCCCCAGTGCCGGGGGCGGCCCGCCAGGGCAACCAACAGGCCCACGACTTCGTCAATGACGATGGCCGAGGCATCCCTCTGGCCCAGATAGACTTCCGCCCACCCGGTCGCCCAAACGCTCAAAATCAGCAACCCCAATAATACTATTCCATAATGACCCGGTTTCAAACCGGCCATTAGCCACCACAAGGGCCCCCCCGCCAGGGTCCCCCAGGTGCCGGGCATCAAGGGTAGATAGCCGACTCCACCAACGGTCGCCAACCACAGAAGGAGCTGTCTTTTCATAGCCGCCAGAGTTGTCAGATTGGTTCTGCCAATTACCCTATCTCCCAATTAACACTTTAAAAATACATGGATTAGCCCAAACTGTCAAGCTTGCCGGACCAGGCCCGGTGAGGTTTCTCGGGTCCTGATCATAAGTCCCGGTCTCGGCTTCCGGCCTCAAGGCTGCAACCCCTTCAGAATTTGCGAATGCAGCAGCCCATTGCTGGCTACGACATTGGCGGAGGTGATTTGAAACGGTTCACCGTTGAAGGTGGATAATTGTCCCCCTGCTTCGGCGACCATAAGGGCTGCGGCCGCCGTATCCCAGGGCTTCAGGTTCTCCTCCCAGAACCCGTCAAAGCGGCCGGCGGCCAGATAACAGAGGTCGAGGGCAGCCGACCCGGCCCGTCGCACCCCCTGGACCTGGGCCAGCATCAGGCCAAAACGGCCCAGGGTGGCCTCGAGGCGCTGCCGCACATCATAAGGAAAACCGGTAGCCAGCAAGGCCTTCTCCAGTTCGTCGATTTCTGACACCCGGATCGGTTGGCTGTTCAACCAGGCCCCTTGTCCGGCCCGGGCTTCAAAAAGCTCCTCCCGCAGCGGATCATAGACCACTCCGTATTGAACTGAGCCCTCCTGTTCAAAGGCGATTGACACGGCAAATACCGGGAACCCATGGGCAAAATTCACGGTGCCGTCCAGGGGATCGATAATCCACCAACTGCCCGGTCGCGCCGCCAGGGTCTTCGGGGTAATTTGTTCTTCCGCCAGGATCTGATGCTCTGGAAAGCTCTCCAGGATCATTCCAACAATCAATTCCTGGCTCTGCAGATCGCTTTCGGTGACCGGATTGATAACTCCCTTGTAAGTAATCTTCTTGGGTTGGTAAAACCTCTGGCGTAACAGCTGTCCGGCCGCCAGAGCGGCCTGGCGGCCTAGCTGTTGAACTGTGTTAAGCATTTATCGGCTCCGTCTAAATAATATTCCAAGTCCTTATGAACATAAAGTTTCTTTTAGAAAGCTCAAAATATGGCGTTCACTTTTTGCGACCTCGTTTCTTGGATCGGGCCGGCAGCGGTTCCTGGGTAAACAGGGTAATAGCCAGAAGCCCGGTTAAGAAGCCGCCCAGGTGGGCGAACCAGGCGATGGTGCCTCCCTGACGCAGGCCATAAAATTGCAGTGCGACCCAGGCCCCCAGCCAGACAAAAGCGGGAACTTCGACCACCCGGAATTTTACCCCCAGATAGACCAGGGTCTGCACCGGGGCCTGGGGAAAGCGGATCAGATAAGCCCCCAATAACCCGGCAATGGCCCCGCTGGCACCGATGATGGGAATATTCAAACGGCTGGCCACCAGGGCGTGAACCAACCCGGCAAAGAAACCGCAGAACAGATAAAACCCCAAAAAGCGCCAGTGCCCCAGCTCGTCTTCCAGGGCCTCGCCAAATACCCAGAGGATAAGCAAATTGCCGAGCAAATGCACCCAGCCGCCATGGATAAACAAGGAACTGAACATCGTGGCGACCAGGAGCAGAGATTGTTTGGAACTGAATAGCTTGACCTGGGTCAACTCCGAGGGTATCGCCCCACCCTTCCAGATCAGCTCCAGCGCCGCCTCTGGACCCAGGTAGAGCTGATAAAGAAAGACGCCCAAGTTAAAGACAATCAGCCCGATGGTGACCAGCGGTGGCTGCCGCCGGGCGGGTACGCCGCGCAGCGGGATCAAGGTGCCCCTCCGCCACCAACCGCCTGGGGCCTTAAGGAAAGCATCAGTTTAGGATACTTCAGAATGGTTCCCATAGATCTCCACCAGCTGGCTAGGTTTAACATCTTACCGCCGAAATCGCAGTCACCCTGGGAGGGAAACTGTCTTGCCTATTATACCTAGGCTGAACCGCTCTGTCCAGGGCCGGAGTCCACAGTCTTTTCAGGGTTGACAAGCCCGGCCAGATTTTATTTAATTAAACCCATGGTGAAGCCGAAAAAGAGATTATATATCAAGACCTATGGCTGCCAGATGAACGTCTATGATTCTGAGCTGATGGCCCAGGTTTTGAGTCCGGATTATACCCTGACCGAGCGGCCCGAGGAGGCAGATCTTTATCTGATCAACACCTGCGCCATCCGGCAGAAGTCAGAGGAAAAAGTCCGGTCTCTGTTAGGCCGTCTCAGGTTTCTAAAACAGCGCCGCCCCCAGATGTTGATCGGCGTAGGGGGTTGCGTGGCCCAGCAGGAGGGGGAGCAGCTGCTCCGCCGGGTCCCGCATTTGGATCTGGTATTTGGCACCCACGGGATTTACCGGTTGCCGGAGTTTCTCCAAGAGGTCCAGGAAACCGGGCAACCAGTAGCAGAGACCGATTTTGTGGACCACTTCCGCATTCCCCCCCGCACCCAGTGGAGCGCCAACCGGACCAAGGCGCTGGTCACCATTATGCAGGGCTGCAACAACTTCTGCACTTATTGCGTGGTTCCCTATGTGCGGGGGCCGGAGATGAGCCGTCCGGCGGCAGAAATTATCCAGGAGGTAGCCAATTTCCTGAAAGCCGGAGGACAAGAGGTCACCCTGTTGGGGCAGAATGTCAATTCCTATGGCCGGGGCTTGGCGGACGCGCCAGCCTTTCCCCAACTGCTGCGGCAAGTGGCAGCCTTGCCCGGAATGGCGCGGCTGCGTTTTACCACCTCGCACCCGCGGGACTTGTCGGAGGAGTTGATCCAGTGTTTTGCCGACCTGCCGGCCCTCTGCGAACATATTCACCTGCCGGTGCAATGCGGCTCCTCTGGCATCCTGTCCCGGATGAAACGGGGCTATAGCCGGGACGACTACCTGAGGCGGGTCCGACAGTTGCGCCAAGTCTGCCCGGCAATTTCCATCACCACGGATTTAATCGTCGGCTTCCCCGGCGAAAGCGAGGTTGATTTCGCAGATACCCTGTCCATAATGCAGGAAGTCCCTTTTGACAGCGCCTTCTATTTTAAATATTCACCGCGGCCGCAGACTCGAGCCGCAACTTTCCCCGACCAGGTGCCGGAATCAGTCAAAAGGGAGCGATTGGCACGCCTGAAGGAAGTTCAGGAAGCCCTTACGCTGGCCAGCCACCAGCGGCTGGTGGGCCAGGTTAAAGAAGTCTTGGTAGAAGGCCCTAGTAAACAGTCTCCGGCCCAACTCAGCGGCCGCTTGCGGAGCCATCAGGTGGTAAATTTTCCTGGTCCTTCTGAGTTGATTGGCCGATTGGTCCCGGTGCGGATCGAACAGGCATACCAACACTCCCTGGGTGGCCGCCTGTTAGACCACGCCGGCAACTCTTAATCTATTAGATTGCCTCCCGGCATCCCAAAAGGAGGGTAACATGTTGAGACAAGTTACTGTCTCGGGGTTAACCATCGACCCCTTTACCAACAGTCCCATCATGATTTTAAAGGACATGGATTCGGATAAGGCGGTGCCGATCTGGATTGGGTTGCTGGAGGCTACGGCGATCGCCAGTGAATTAGAGAATATTAAATTTTCCCGTCCCATGACCCATGATCTGTTGAAAACCATTATCGATGCTATGGAGGCCCAGGTAATCCGCATCGAGGTCTGTGATCTGAGGGATAATACTTACTACGCCCTGATTTATCTGAACAATAAAGATAAGGAAATGAGCATCGACGCCCGTCCCAGCGACGCCATAGCTCTAGCCCTGCGCACCAAGGCCCCCATTTTTGTGGAGGATGTGGTGATCCAAAAATCCCGCCGGGTCGATCTCCGGGGGCAGGAAGTGGTCACTTCGAAAGAAGGGAAAAAATGGACGGAGATTCTGGAAAGCCTGGATCCGGAGGATTTCGGCAAATATAAAATGTAATCCGGGCGGATGATCGATCTCCACACTCATTCTCTTTATAGCGACGGCGAGCTTCTACCCTCTGAACTGCTCCGCCGGGTGGAAGTAATGGGTTATCGGTATGTGGCCATTACTGATCATGCCGATGCCTCCAACTTCGATTTGGTCTTGGAGCGGCTCCGGGTGGCGGCCCGCGCCCTTAACCCGGTGTGCCGAACCATCCTGCTTCCCGGGCTGGAGTTTACCCATGTCCCCCCCTCTCAGATTGCCCCGCTGGTTTCTGAGGCCCGAGCTTTGGGCGCGGTAATAATCGTGGTGCACGGCGAAACGCTGGCGGAACCGGTGGCCCCGGGGACCAATCGGGCCGCCCTGGAAGCCGATATAGACATCCTGGCCCACCCCGGTCTGATCAGCCGGGAAGAGGCTGAATTAGCCCGCCAACGCGGCATACTGCTGGAACTCTCGGCCCGGGCCGGACACTCCCTGGCCAACGGCCACGTGGCAGCCCTGGCCCGGGAGCTGGGCGCAGGTTTAATCCTTAATACTGACTCTCACAGCCCCCGGGATTTCATCACCCGGGACCGGGCTTATCAACTGGGCCAGGGCGCCGGGCTGACTCTGACCGAATGTGAGCAGATGCTGGCTAATGCCGAGGCCTTGGCTCGTCGAGCCGCCAACCTCGTATGAGCCTACTTTTCCCAGGATAAGTACGTCCGTCCGGTCGGCAACAACCCCCCGGGAAGACGAGCACCAGAACTAATAATTGGGACCGGAATTAGGGGGAAGGAATCATACCCACATGAAAAAACAGATAATTTCTACAGATAAGGCTCCCTCCGCCATTGGACCCTACAGCCAGGCGGTGGCAATAGACAATTTTGTATTTGTTTCGGGGCAGATTCCTTTGGACCCGGAAGGTAAAGGGGTTGAGGGGGATATAGTGGTGCAAACCATCCAGGTGCTGGAAAACCTCAGGGCAGTGCTGGCAGCCGCGGGCCTGTCTCTGGCCCAGGTGGTCAAGACCACGGTATTTCTAACCGATATGAGTGACTTTGCCGAAATGAACCGGGTCTATGCTGAATTTTTCCCGGAGAATTGTCCGGCCCGGACTACGGTTCAGGTGGCCGCTCTACCGCGCAACGCTGCCATCGAGATCGAGGCCATTGCCGGTAAAAAATAACTTTTCTTGCCGTCCTTTGTGAACACGATCAGCTGATAAGTTGCCGTCCATCCCCTGACTAAGCTTTAGGCCAAGGCATTCCCTTGGCACTCCTTCCCGTTGCTCCGTCAACAATTGCTATTGAAGCTTGGCGATGGTTGTCTTATAATAATCGCGAACATTTTTCAATTAATCGGATTTAAACTGAGGAGCAGTTTCCCTTTCGTCTGGCGCAAGGGGTTGCTGCCGCTGAAGTTGAATCTGGGCAATGGGTTCCCAACTGGTCCTCCTCCCGAAGAGTAAAAAATGACTGCTAATCTTCCGATAAAAGTAGCGGTGATTGGGGGTGGCAAGGCTGTCGAGCAGTTATGGAAGTGGCCTGCTGCCTGTCCCGAAGTCTGTCCCTTTACCAAATTGACCCTGTTTGCCCCGGCCCAGCTTATTCTCCCCGGTTCACTGCAGGAGCCTCTGGAGGAACTTGATGCAGCTGCTTTTGACCTGATCGTCGATCTGCGCCAGCCCCAAGAAGTTGATAGCCTTAAGGGGATAGACCCCTCCAAGCTGGTGGACGGGACCGGCGCCAGGTTAATCGCGGATCTCCTGACCCGACTACAAGAAGTCTGCCAGCAATGGCAGATCCAGGAAGGAATTATTGACAGCGCTACTGATGCGATTATCACCATTAATGAAGACCATATAATTGTCGGCTACAATAAAGGGGCGGAAAAGATTTTCGGATTTACCCGGGAAGAAGCTTTGGGACAGGATCTGGAGATCATTATCCCGCCGCCCTACAAAAAAGAGCATAAAGAATATGTACGCCGTTATATTGCCACCCGCGAGGCCCATGTCATCGGCAAACACGTGCGTCTCAGTGCCCAACGCAAGAACGGCGAGGAATTTCCCATGAGCATCTCCTTCTCAGTGGCGGAAATTGCTGACCGGCTCTATTTTACCGGAATTATCCGGGATATTACTGAGAGCGTGGACATTGAGGCCAAGCTGCGCCAATCCGAGCGCCTGGCTGCGGTAGGCAATACCGTAAGCCATATTGTCCATGAGATCAAAAACCCGTTATTGGTTATTGGCGGTTTTGCCCGGCAACTGGCCCGCACCCCCAATCTCGACGACAAGGCGCGTGATAAGCTGGCCATGATCACCGAAGAGGTGAACCGTCTGGAATGCCTGATGACCGAAATGAAGGACTTCTCCCATCCCCCCACCATCAATCTGGAGGCCGGGCGGATTGAGGAGTTGATTCAGGAAGTCCTGGAACTTTATGAGGATACCCTGAAGGAACAAGGAATTACGGTAGTCCAGGACCACCCCCAGCCGCTCCCCCCCGTTAATTTTGACCGCCAGCAAATCAAGCAAATCATCCTTAATCTGATAAAAAACGCGGCCGAAGCCATGCCCCAAGGCGGTCAGCTGACCGTAGCCATCCGGGTGGAGGAGCCTTATCTGGAGATTGCCATTACCGACACTGGTGAAGGGATCCCGCCTGAGGCCCTAGAAAACATTTTTAACCCCTATTATACCACCAAGGCCAAGGGTTCGGGTCTGGGGCTGTCTATCTGTCGGAACATCATCAAAGCCCATAAGGGCGATATCCTGGTCCACAGCACCCCCGGCAAAGGGTCCACTTTCACTATCTTATTACCGCTGGAAGAACCCGCTCCGGAACAATGCCCCAGTTGAATCCCACCCTGTTGGAAATCCGCCATCTCAAGACCCATTTCCGGACTATGGCCGGAGTGGTGCCAGCCGTTCATGACGTCAGTTTTTCCATTGCTCAGGGCGAAACTCTGGGCCTGGTGGGAGAATCAGGCTGCGGCAAGACAGTGACGGCGCTCTCTATTCTGCGTCTGATTCCTCTCGGGATCGGCAGCATGGAAGGGGAAATCCGCTTCGGGGGAGAAGACCTGATGCGCCTCAGCCCTTCCCGGATGCGCCGGTTGCGGGGTAATCGCATCTCCATGGTGTTCCAGGAACCCATGACCGCCCTCAATCCGGTGCTCACTATCGGCGATCAGATTGCCGAGGTTTTGCGCCAGCACCGCCGCCTCAGCCGCAAGGCCGCCTGGAATGAAGCGGCTGACTGCCTCTCCTGGGTCGGCATGCCTGATGTCCAGCGGCGTCTGAAACAATACCCCCATGAGCTTTCCGGCGGCCTCAGGCAGCGGGCCTTGATTGCCATGGCGCTGGCCTGCCAGCCGCAGCTGGTGATCGCCGATGAACCGACCACCGCCCTCGACGTCACCATTCAGGCCCAGATACTGGCCCTGATGAACCGGCTCAAGGCCGAGCTCAACATGGCCATGCTCCTTATTACCCATAACCTGGGCATCGTCGCCCAGATCACCGACCGCCTGGCGGTGATGTACGCTGGAGTCATCGTCGAATCCGCCCCCACCCCTGCCCTCTTCGCCCACCCCCGCCATCCCTACACTCAGGGACTGTTGGCCTCGTTGCCGCGGCTGGACTTTACCGGCCCTCCCTGCAAAGAGCTCTACGCCATTCCCGGTCAGGTCCCCAGCCCGCAAGAACTGCCGCCCGGCTGTCCGTTCCGGCCCCGCTGCCCTCAGTCTCTGGAGGCCTGTTCCCAACCTCCACCCGGGGTGGAGGTGGAAGCGGGACACTGGGTTAACTGCTGGCTTTATTAATCAGAGCACTTAACAGATTAATTTGAGGAGAGGACCGGGGACCATAGGCCCCCGCCCTCCCCTCAAGCTCCCCTCCCAATCCCCTTAAGGGGTTGGGGGAGAGGGTTTGGGAGAAGGGGGGAGGGGTTTGCGACCCTTACCCCCTCTCCCATTTCATTTTTTAATCCAGGCCCAGGCCGCGGCAGTTTGAGAAGGCTCAAATTCCTTTAACTCAATGCTGATGAAATTTCGGATAAACCTAACCCAGCCCCTGGTCCATGCGGCTCTAGCAACAACCGTCATCCGGTCAATGCAGGTATAATACTTCCATGCAAAACTGAGCTTCTTCTCCAAAGCCGCCGCAGTCAGACCCCTAAAACCCTCAATTACGACCAGCAGTCGCACTCTTTCCGATTCACTGAGACATTTCTTCATCAGTTGGCACATCTGATCCATCTCCGACGCAGTGATCATGCCACTGACCTTAAAGCCGACAATATTGCCCGAACTCTGGTCAAAAACGTAATACATGCGGCAACCTCTCGATTAACTTGTAAGTCTCAGGCCATTAAGACTTTAATAGATTTTTTGATTTACCCAGTCAAGGCTGGAAATGGTTATTATTGCGACCCGCACAAATTTTCTATATAAAAACAGAATAATGGCAGAAAATCTGGTAATGACCAGAAATCTAAGCAAATATTTTAATGTCTCCAGTCCCTGGGGCGCCGGCCGCCTCTATCTCAAGGCCGTCGATGAAGTCAGCTTCAATATTCAGGCCGGGGAGACCCTGGGGCTGGTGGGGGAGTCGGGCTGCGGCAAATCGACCTTGGGGAGGCTGATTTTAGCGCTTTTGCCCCCGACCCGAGGCGAGGTGGTCCTGGGGGGCGAGAATCTCTGGACCTTGCCGGCCCGCCGGTTGCGCCAGTTGCGGCAAAAAGCCCAGATCATCTTTCAGGATCCCTATTCCTCCTTAAACCCCCGGATGACCATTCGCCGTATCCTGGAAGAGCCTTTTATTATCCATCAATTAGGGGATCGGCGCCAGCGCCGGGAGTGGGTGGAGGAGTTAATCGGAGAAGTGGGTTTAAGTGCAGAGCAGCTAGACCGCTATCCCCACGAATTCAGCGGCGGGCAGCGGCAGCGCATCGGCATTGCCCGGGCCCTGGCCCTGAAACCGCAACTGATCGTGGCGGATGAGCCGGTTTCGGCCCTCGACGTCTCTATTCAGGCTCAGATACTGAATCTGCTCTCCCAACTGCAGAGGCGCTTTGCCCTGACCTTTTTGTTCATTTCGCATGACTTGAGTGTGATCAGCCACATCAGCAGCCGGATCGCGGTGATGTATCTGGGCCGTCTGGTGGAGTTGGCCTCCCGGGAGGTTTTTGGCAGTCGACACCTCCATCCCTACACCGAGGCCCTGTTGGACGCCATCCCGGTGGCGGACCCCGATCGGCGGCTACCGCCGCCCCGTCTCAAAGGCGACCCCCCCAGCCCCATTCACCTGCCTTCGGGATGTCCTTTCCATCCCCGCTGTCCTTATGCCGAGGCCTGTTGCCAGGATCTGGTCCCGGATTTTCGGGAAACCGCCCCAGGCCACTGGGTCGCCTGCCATTTTCGCTGAGGATGGCTCCAGGTCGTCAGTCGGGACTGGCCCGGCTAGACCTCCAGGACTGGTGAGAAATTTTGGCACCTGGCGAGCAACTTATAAAAAAAATGATTATAATAATGGAACATTTTGGGAAAAAAGCTTACAGGAGGTATATACTTTGTCTTTTCTAATCGCCATGGCTGGTAAAGGCGGTACCGGTAAAACCACCGTAGCCGGAATGGTGCTGCGCTATCTGCTGGAGCAGGGCAAACAGCCCATCTTGGCCGTAGATGCGGACGCCAACTCCAATCTCAACGAGGTCTTGGGAATGACGGTAAACCATACCGTTGGCGAGGCCCGTGAAGAAATGAAAGGCGGCGCCGATATGGTGGGCATGACCAAGGATCAATTGATTGAAATGCGTATCAACCAATGTCTGGAGGAAGCGGAAGGGTTTGATCTGATTGCTATGGGGCAACCCGAAGGCGCGGGCTGCTATTGCGCCGCCAATAACCTGGTGGCCCATTATATGGCGGCGCTGGCCAAGAACTATCCCTATATCCTGATGGACAACGAAGCCGGGATGGAGCATTTGAGCCGCCTGACCACCAACAATGTCGATGTGCTGCTGATTGTTTCAGATCCGTCCTGGCGCAGTATTCAGGCTGCCAAACGTCTCCATGATCTGACCAAGCAATTGAAAATCGTCGTGGGCCAAGCCTATGTAATAGTCAACCGGGTAAAAAATGGCCTGCCCCCCCGGACCCAAGAAGAAATTGACAGACAGGGATTGACCCTGGCCGGGATTATTCCCGAGGATCCCTTGATTGAGGAATTCGACTCCCAGGGCAAGCCTACTATGGAGCTGCCGGAAGATTCCGTTGCCCTCCGGGCCGCATATGACATTTTTCAAAAGCTTTTTCGCTAGCCCGGCTGTTGACCGGCCGGCTCCGGAGAGCTCTTCGGTCATCAGAAGATTCCCTTAAAATAAAGGCCCTTTGAGATAGCGGTAGTAGCTGTCGAGGTTGTACAGCGCCGCCAGGGGATTATGTCCCAATAACCGGTCCTTAACCGCCAAAACGGTGGTCGGTGCTTGGGCGAACTTGAAAAACAGCGAGTCATGCCCGACGCAAAGCCCCAGGGCGATATTAAATTGGGTTTCACAGGCGTTGACAATTTTGGCTTGTAAAATCGGGTTGCACATGGTTTCCACCGTGCCCGGGACGATGTGATCAGCAGCGGTCAAACCCAAGTCGGTTTTGGACACCTGGCCCACCTTGCAGACCACCGATACTACGGAAAGCCCGTGGTTCTCCAAGAAATTGGCTACCAGCCGTGCTTCCCGCCGCAGGCCCACACAAAATGCCAAACCTAACCGCTGGCAACCCAGGCGGCGGGCAAATTCCAGGGTCTCCAACAGGCGCGGCTTGAAGGGCCGGACCCGGGCGTATCCCAACTGGCGATCAGTATAGCCGTTGGCCTCCTGAATCGAGGATTGCTGCGCCAGCTGCAAGACTTGCGAATTTCGCAATTCCCCCCAAGCATCGGTTGTCAACCCGGGATAGGTGACCATCGGACAGTTTTCCGGACTCCGGCCTCCGGCATGATGACAGGCCCGCTCGGGCCAAGGAACGGGACAGGCGGCGCAGCGCGGCAAGTGAATGGACATTGTCGTTCTCCAATCAGGAATCAGTGATAGAGTTTTCAGATGGAGACAAGTTAGCAGATAGACGGCCAGCTTTCAAGGGCGAGTAAGGCTCGATAAAAATTCCCAAATCCCGGATGGGGTTTAATTAATTCAATCTTAAATCTAAAATATCCTTTGAAAAAATATTAAACTAGAGAATTATAAAAATATTTGCAGTTCACCGGGGGCCAGCAATCCAGTTAATCAGCTTCTGACCAAATAATAAGGAGGCCATGGTGGATTTCCCCATCAAACCACTACTGCACGATCGAACCCGAGCTTTGCTGGAGGTGGAGACTGAGCCGGGCTTGGGATGTACCGATCCCGCGGCCATTGGGCTTTGCGCCGCCGCCGCGGCTTCGCTTCTGTCGAAAGCAGAAATTGATGCCCTCGAAGTTACCATTGACCCCAGGCTCTTTAAAAACGCCTTTAGGGCGGTCATCCCGGGCGCCGGCAATAAAAGCGGGCTGACCCTAGCTGCGGCCTTGGGAGCGATAGCCGGAGACCCCAGCCTGAAGCTGCAGGTTTTTGCCCCGGTAGATGCCAACGGACTGGCAAAGGCCCAGCGTCTTGTGGAGGAAGGCAAAATCTCCATCCATATTAAACAGGAGGAGAAGGAAATCTACGTGAAAACCGTGATCACCGCCAGGGGACAGACGGCCGAAGCGGTCATCACCGGCCAACATAGCCATCTGGCTGCACTTTCCTTGAACGGCCAACCCCAGGTGGGGCATCCATTACTGAGCCGCGCCGGGGAACAGGATAGGGGCCTGGAGGAGTTGGAGCAATGGCTGATTTCCCTTTCCTTGGGCGATATGCTGGACTTGCTGGATGGGCTGGATGCCGATGATCTAACCTACATCCAGCAGGGAATCGAGATGAACCAAAGGCTGGCAGACTACGGAGTGGCCCACGGTCCGGGCCTGGGGGTGGGCCAGGCCCAGCAGCGCCTGGTCCAGCAAGGACTGATTGCCCAGGATCAGGCGGTCTGGGCCGGGATCCTGACCGCGGCAGCTATCGACGCCCGCATGGCCGGAGTCCTACTGCCTGCCATGACCCTGGCGGGCAGCGGCAACCAGGGCATCGCTGCCAGCCTGCCGGTGGCGGCTGCCGCCCAGTTTGTCTTGATCAAGGACCGCCAGCTAATACTCAAGGCAGTGACCTTAAGCTATCTGGTTACCTGTTACATCAAGGCCCATGTGGGGCGTCTGAGCGCCTTGTGCGGCAGCAGCGTTGCCGGCGGGGCCGGAGCCGCGGCCGGCGTAGTCTATCTTCAAGGGGGGGCAGTGGATAAAATCGGCGGGGCCATTAACAATCATCTCGCCTGTGGGGCGACGGTGATCTGTGACGGGGCCAAATCCAGTTGCGCCCTCAAGGTCGGAGAAGCCGCGGCCGCGGCGGTTAAAAACGCCCGGTTGGCCCTCCAGGGCACTGTGGTCCGGCCATTCGACGGGTTCATCGGCCAGAACGCTGAAGACTCCATCCGCCATCTCGGCAGGCTCTCCCGCGAAGGGCTCTCCACCATGGATGCCGCCCTCCTGGATATTATGGTAGGCCAATCCGGTCAGTCAAGCTGCCCTTAAAATATCTCAAAAAAACCGTGGCTGGGCTTCAGGGCCGCGTCCCCCAGCCGCCGCCGCCGGGGGTGCGGATTGACAGGCGGGTGCCGGGGGCCAGGGTCAGGTTGACTTTACCGGGCAGGCGTTGTTCTCTCTCCGGGGTGATCAAAACATTTTCGCCCTTGCGGCCGGGGTGGCCGCCACTTAAACCATAAGGGGGATGCTGCCGGCGCTCGGTGAGCAGGCTGAGGGTAACTTCGGACAGAAATTGAAAATCCCGGCGCAGTCCCTGGCCGCCCCGATGCTGACCGTCGCCCCCTGAGCCCGGTCGATAGCCATAATGTTCCACCAATACCGGGTAATGCTGCTCAATGACCTCAACCGGGGTGTTGCGGGTATTGGTCATGTGGCTATGGACGCCATCCAGCCCCGGGTGGCTGGGACTCCCACCCATACCGCCGCCAATAGTTTCATAATAGGTAAACTCTTGATTGGTCCCGGGCCAATGGCCCCCAAACGCCAGGTTATTCATGGTCCCCTGGCTGGCCGCCGGAATAATCTGCGGCAGCGCCTGGGCCAGAGCCCCCAGCACTGCATCCACCAGGCGCTGGGAGGTCTCAACGTTCCCGGCCGCCACTGCCGCTGGGAATCGGGCGTCGACAATACTTCCGGGGCGGGTCAGGATGGCGATCGGTCGGAAGCAGCCCTGGTTGATGGGATAGGCTTCGGGGAGCAATGATAAAAACACATAATAACAGGCGGCTTCCACCACCGCCGGCACCGTATTGAGGCCGCCTCGGACCTGGTCCGCCGAATCTCGGAAATCCAGGATTACAGCATCATCCTGGACCGTAATCTTCACTTGCAGGGCGATATCCTGGCGGCCATAGCCATCATCGTCCAGATAATCGCCAAACTCATAGCGGCCCACGGGGATGGTCTGGATTAAGGCCCGCATGGCCCGCTCCGAGTAATCCAGCAGGGCCTGGCTCAGCTCATTTAACTTGGGTAGGCCATAGCGCACCACCAGGGCGCCGAGCCGTTGTTGACCGCGCTGCAATGCCGCGATCTGGGCAGATAAATCGCCCTGGCGTTCCTCGGGCACCCGCATCTGGGCCAGCAGACCGGCCCAAAAGTCTTGATCCAGTTGACCCCGGCGATAAAGCCAGGAAGGAGGGATGATAACCCCCTCCTGGCGAATGTCATCGGCCAGCGGCATGGAACCCGGAGTCAGGCCCCCGACGTCGGCATGATGGGCGCGGTTAATCAGGTAAAAAGCCGGATTCTGGCCCCCCTCCAGGTAATGCGGGGTGATCAGGGTGAGGTCAGGCAAGTGGGTCCCGCCCAGATAAGGATCATTGAGCAGCAACACATCCCCGGGTTCCAGGAGAGGATACTCGGCCAGGATCAGCGACATGGTCGAGGGCAGAGCCCCCAAATGCACCGGTATGTGAGCGGCTTGGGCCAAAAGCTCGCCCTGAGCGGTAAATACCGCACAGGAATAATCCCGGCGCTCCTTAATATTGGGAGAAAAGGCGCTGCGCCGCAGGACAATCCCCATCTCCTCGGCCACCGCGGCAAAAAGTTTGTTGAAAACCGTTAATTCCAGGGCGATGGCCATAAAATTGACTTATTACCTAGGTCATAAAATAAATGAATTTGGGTTAAAAGAAAACAGCTCTCCCCACCCCTTAAGGGGGGTGGGAGGGGAGCTTGAAAGGAGGCGGGGGCCTTTGGGTCCCCCGGCCCTCCCCTCAAATTGCCTTTTAAATGGTCCGGGTAATATTATATCTTGAAATAATGCTCAGTGAATTAAAACCTGCTAACATGGACAAAAATTTAGAGTTAAGGTGGTCAATGAAATTTTAGTGGATTTAAGAGCATCCGATTGATATAGGTGATGATATTGGCCAGCCAGAGGGGTTACTTCGCCCAGAAAAGGAGAGCTTATGAAACCGGTTAAAATCGGCTTTGTGGGGACCGATGGCCGCAGTTTTTTGGCGGCTTTGGAGGCCAGCCGCTCTAAGAGCGAACTTTATCCTGGTAAGTTTCAGGGTCTGGTGGTCAGGGGCACGGGGGCCATGCCGGCCTTTGCCCAAAAAATGCGCTGGCCGGTCGATTTTATACCAGTTTCGGATAATTCCCCCGCAGCCTATGCCACAGCCTTGGTTCAGGCCTTTCAGGAGGGGGCACTAGATCTCGCCCTGATCATGCCCGAAGGATTAATTTTTGAGGGCCTGATAGATGAGGTGGCCGCGGCAGGCTACAATGACCGGATTATCGGCTTGGATCGGCAGGGGGCCTTTATCGAGGCGGATAAGATTGCCTGTAAACGCCTGTGCCAGGAGGCTGGCATCCCGGTGGCCCCGGCCTGGCAGGAGGTAGAGGCCCGCGATTATGGCGCGGTTCGGTCAACCTGTCTGGATTATCTTCACCAATTTGGCGGCGCGGTCCTTAAATATCCTTACAGTGCTGGCGGCAAAGGAGCCCGGATCATTTTAAATACCTGGGAAATCCGTGATGTTTATCAACAATTAATCAGTGATTATAAAGATGCCTACCGAAAATTATACGGCAAAAAATCCCCCTGGCCGCTGTTGATTGAAGCCCGCATGTCCGGGGTGGAAATCAGTTTTACGATTTTGGTGGATAAATACGGCCATTACCAGATTCTGCCTACTGCCATGGACTATCCGGAGAGATTTGAGGGGCCGCCCGGCCTCGACAACCCCATCACCGGCGGCATGGGCTCCATTTCCCCTCACCCGCTGGAAAGCCCGGCCTTGATGACCCTGGCCCAGGAAAGCATTGCCCAACCCCTGATTGACAAGATGCAAAAGCAGGGCATCCTCCGGCCCTGCGTATTATATCCCGGCTGTTTTGCCTCTTTTGAGTCAGATTTTAGCCCCCGGGCCCTGAGGGTCTGTGAGATCAATATCCGGCCCGGGGAGCCGGAATTTCAGCCCATTGTCAAACGGCTGCGTAATTTGGGGGCTCTCATCCAGGCCATGGTGGTGGGCAACCTGCATGAAGTGGTCCCCGAGGTCAGAACTGATCAGATTTCCTTGTGCCTGGCCTTGGTCACCGGCCCGGGCGGCCCCCAACAACAAAAGGGGTACCCGTGGTCGCTGACCAAAGGCGAGGTAGTGGAGATCGACTTCGACTATTTTGCCAAAAAGCGGATTACCATTATCCCCTCGGCCATGGCTTATGGCCAGGACGGCCTTTTCAAATCGGATGGCTCGCGGGTCGCCTTTTTGGACGCCAATGCCACCATCAAGCCAGGTCAGAAAAGGGGGCAGGTAGTCGACAATCTGCGACAAAGAATGCTAAACGCTTACGATAATGGCAAGATCAGGGTGATTCCCCGAGAAAATGAGCAGGGCAACCGTCTGGCCCTACGTCGTGACATCGGCCAGCATTTCCAGAAAGCCGAAATGTTGGCCGCCAACTAGAAGTAGCAGCAGGTCAGGGGGTTATTGTCTTTTCAGGTCTTCCGGCTCTACCTGGAATTTCAGGGCTGAAGGACGATTGGTTTTGTCAATATAGCTGTTCCAAATGTCGCGCAAATCTTCGATGGCCTGTTTGACGTCCAGTTCCAGGCCCCGGCCCTTAAGTTGACCCAGACAGAAGTAGAGTTCATTTAACAGACGGATCTGGGTGATGCCGATCACCTCCAGATAAGTCTCCTGACCCAGCAGGGTCAGATCTACCTTTTCAATTTCAGACAGCTCATAGAGGATTTCCTGAGCAATAGTGGTCAACAGGTCCCGGTAGTAATTGGGCTGGCTGAGATCAATTTTGCGGCCCCGGCTCAGGGCAATAGTGGTGGGAAGAGTGCTACCGCCCATGATTACACCTGCATCTTTTCCAGATAGCGGCAAATGGCGCCATCATAGTTATGGGTCAAAGCAAAAACCTTGCGGGCCAGGTTAAAACGGGTGGCCAGGGTAGTGGACCCCTGGTGGGCCTGCATTTCGGCCAGCACGGTGGGATAATCCGCCGGATCTACTATTACCGTCACATCCCGGAAATTTTTGGCGGCCGAGCGCAGCATGGCCGGGCCGCCGATATCAATATTTTCAATGGCCTCCTCCAGAGTGCACCCTGGTTGAGCTACGGTCTTGTCGAATTGATACAGATTAACCACTACCAGATCGATGGGCAGGATCTGGTGGGTCTGCATCTGGGCTACATGTTCCGGCCGGTCCCGGCGCCCCAGGATGCCGCCGTGAATTTTGGGGTGGAGGGTTTTCACCCGACCATCGAGCATCTCCGGAAAGCCGGTGAAATCGGCTACTTCTTTAACGGTGATGCCGCCTTCCCGCAGCATCCGGGCAGTACCGCCGGTGGACAGGATTTCCACCTCAAACTGACTCAGAGAGCGGGCAAATTCGACCAGCCCGGACTTATCGGTAACACTCATCAAGGCCCGTTGGATGGCGCTCATAATTCCTCCTGCTACCAGATCAACTTAAAGTTATTCCTACTATAGCCAGAGAAATTATGCAACCCTTTAGGCTGATCGGACCTTGTAAGTTTTTGATTTTAAGTTAGCATTTGCTAATAAAAACCAATGCCCAACTAGCTCGCAGCACCAGGCCCTGGTCTGTGGTCAGGTTGCCGGTTGAATCAGGGCTGGTTCAAACCAGGTTTCCAGACCAAAGGCGACAGGTCCAGGGTGAACAAGTGAGGCTCAAAGTTAGAGCCGGGGGAACTCAGCCCCCGGCCCTTGTCAGTGGTTAGCCATCACAGGTAAGGGTTATACCATCGCCGGTCAGCATAAAATAATGCTCTTTGGCGCAAGTCAAACAGACTGGCTTGCCATCCCGCAGACGGACCCGGGTTTCCATGATCTCCTCGCCACAGATGCTGCAGGGTACCGAGTCAAAGATGCGGGCATATTGTGGCATATTGATGGTCAGATGTTGAATGTCAAACTGCTCCTCCAAGGGGGTCTGCAATTCTTTTTTGGCCATGGCGTGCCACAGGTGGTGCAGGCGGTGGTGATCTTCTGAATTACCCTGGCGGTCTATCACCACTTTCTTGAATAAAGGTCCGGCCGCGGGATATTTTTCAAACAGCCGCTGGCGAAAACCGGGCTTGACCGACAACCGGACCGCGACCCCATCTTCCCGCCGGGCCACGGTTACCGCCGTCTTGCCCAAGTCTTTAAAAATCAGGGCGTTATTGCCAAAGGTACAGCCGGTAACGGTTTGGATGCCGTCGGTAAAACAATTGTTGCATTCCACGATCGCCACCACTTCTTCCATGCCGGTATTTTTACGGTTTAAGGTAGTCATGGCATATTGCCCGGCCTGAACCCCCCAGGCCACTCCGGGGCACAGATGGCCGTGGATGGTCTCGGTATGGCGAAGCAATCCCTCCAGATCGCCGCTGCGAATCATGGCTTCGATAGGCCCGCGGGCCTCGGCAAACTCGTGCATTCTGTCCTGCCTCCTGGTTTAGTTTTGGTAAATAAGGAAGGAACCTGGATTTAAATCCGGTGGCAACTCCCCGCGATAATTAATCCCTATAAACTTCAAACCTTATATTTGTGGGCCAAGGGGTCCTTACCATTAGGAAACATTGACCCGTACAATTCAAACTTATCAATCTCCATGACAGTGCAAAATTTCATCCCCTTATTGCTGCCGGTCATCATCAGAGGCCGGGCCCTTCTGACATCCAAAGAGCCGTCCGGCAGATATACCTCATCGGCGACTTCCAGGTGGAGGACTTTTCCCATAACCAGCACATATTGCTCCTCGGCATAAGCTTTATACAGCTGACATTCCATCCAGGCGTAGCAGCCGGCGATCCCCGGGGCCTTGATTTGCACTGAGGGTTTGGCGGTGAGCCCGGCCAGCTCAAATTCATCCGCTTCCGGGGCGCAGTAGCGCGCCGTTGGAATTACCTTGTCGGCCAGTTCAATTCCAGGGAAATTCAACACAAATTCCTGGGTGGCCCGGATATTAGCCAGGGTGTCCCGCCGGTGGGCCGAGGCCACACAGACCAGATCCAGCGGCCGCAGCACCGGCATCACACAGGAGTAGGGAGCAATGTTGCGAATCCCCTCGGGGCTGAGAGTGGAAATGAAGGTCACCGGCAGCGGCATAATGGATTCTCTTTTACAAGGGTTTAAGATCATCATGATTTCCTTTATTATAACTAATTCTACTTGGCTCTCAAGCGCTTGATAACTAGGTCAGACAGAGGGCACCTGCAGTTTAAAAGACATTGCTGGCCGCCAAACGCCCTTGTAGCTAATAGCGTAGTTGAATACCTCCATAAACGGTTTGGGTAGGGAGCGGGAAGCCGGCGATTTCCTCGTAATATTCGCCGAAGAGATTATCTACCCCGCCGTAGAGATAGCCCTTCATGCCGCCCTTCTGGACCACTGGGTAACGGCCTTCAAAGTTAAAGGTGATAAAACCTTTCATCGGTCTCAAGTTCACCCCGCTAAGTTGGTTGAGAACATTAAGCGTAGCCTCAGGTTGATAGCGGTGAGACACCATCCTGATATAGGCCTTGCCTTCGGCTCCCTTATTATCCTTATATTTAAGTCCCAGGTTAACTTTGTGCTCCGGATACTCAGGTATTTCCCGGATATCTCCATTTAAGGGATCAGGGCTGGTACTGGTCTGTTGCCAGGTATAGTTGGCAAAGGCCGAGAGATTATAAGGCAGTCCGACTTCACCCTCGACTTCCACCCCCCTAATTTTGACCAGATCGATATTGTAAACCACCCGGCTGGGGCGATAGCCGAAAACCGTACGGATATATTGGTTGATATCGTAATAATAGCCTCGGACCCGGACTACCGAGTTCATCGGCAACTTTTGGGTGACCCCGGCTTCATACTGCATGCCGAACTCGGGTGATAAACTGCCGGTGCGGTCGGGAGGTTGGTACCCGCCCCCGAACCAGTAAAATTCCGGTTGGGTGGGATAACGGGTGGCATAGTTGATCGAAATATAACCCTCGGTGGTGTCGGTGGGCCGGAAGGTCAAGGTACTCTTGGGCACCAAGCCATCTTTGCTAATGCCGTATACGAATAATTTTGAAGCTGGGTTGATATTCGGAGAGGCGATATAGTTATCATAGCGCAGTCCCAGGTAGAGTTCCATAAAGGTCGCCAGGGGCAGCGTCGTATCCACATAACCACTTTGCAGCTTGGCGGCATTCTTGATCCCCGAGCCATCGGTGGGTATCACCCGCAAATAGGTGGGATCGACAAATTCATAGGTAAAGCCGCCATAGCCCCAGTAAATTCCTTCCAGGCCAAAACCCACCGGAACCGAGCCCAACCAGGGGACGTGATTGATGGTCTGGCGACCCTTGAAGTTCCAGCCCCAGGTATCATCGCAGCCGACGCCCCGTTCGGCGATGAGTCTGTTGCGGTCATTGAGGGCATAGAAGCGGTCATGCCGGGATTCCTGGTTGTAGAAGTATTTAAGTTCTACCTCTCCGGTCCAAAGTTTTTTAAGGATACTCAGATCAAGTTCAGTGCGCTGATTAAAGACATAACTGTTATCCCCCCAGGTTAAGCCCAAAGGGCCGCCGATAAATTGCAAAGGGGGGCCACCCAAGTAATTGGGGTCGCTGCGCGGCTCATTGGGACGAAAGAAGGGTAAATAGTCCCTATTTTCCACGATCATACCGTTGTCCAGGGCACTGTAGCGGGCTGCCATGGTCAGGCTCAGGTCCCACGGGCACTCCACCGTCAGGCTGCCGTTAACATCCCAGCGGTCCACATAGTTGTTGCGCAAGTAGCCAGAACTCTTGCCATGCCCGGCGCCAAAGGCATAGAGCACCGGCCCGAAGCCATAGGAATGGCTGAACCGGTAGGTTTGGGTATCCCAACTGCCATAGGAGGCATCCAATGCAACCTTTGGCACCCGGCTGCCTTTGGAGGTGACAATATTGATCACCCCGCCCAGGGTGTCGCCATAGGCCGCGGATTGAGCGCCGCGGATGATCTCCACCCGCTCGATGTCCTGGAGCGGTATCATCGACCAGTCTACATAAAAGCCGCCCATCACCCCGGTAGCCTTGAGGCTCCGGCCATTGAGGTTGATCTGCGAGCGAGATTCATCGAAGCCTCGGATCGACACCTGGCTGGCGGTGCGGCCCAACAGCGACGTTCGGGTCAGGTCCACCCCGGCCTGGTCTTCAAAAGCGCCGGATAGAGTTTGGTAATATCCCAGGTCAATTTCATCTTTTTTTATGATAGTGCTGGTCGGTGTTTCTTCCGGGACCGCCGTTACCTCAATCTGGGGCAAAGCTTCTACCTTTTTCACCTTTTCCGGTTCTGCAGTTGTTATTTCTGCTTCTTCCGCCCCGGCTGCAGTCGTCTCACCCGACTCCTCGCCGATGGCTGCCAGGGGCAGCAATAATACCAGTAAGATCACCACAAATAGCGACTTGAGACCCTTTCCCTGATTCATTTCCCCTTTCTCCTTTCCTCTAAGATACGGTTAAACATTTTGACAACGCCCCCGCCCTCTGATAGAAAAGGAGTACAGGACCGTTGTCGCAGTCGAGCGCGGTTCTGGAGAGGGCAGCTGTCCTTGGTCGGGGGGCTGCCTTCTGTGTAAGTGCCTAAGCCTTTACTAATACTGGTTATTGGCCTCCTTGGTTAACCCCCTACCAACCGAAAAGCCAGGGGTACCTCAATAGTTAACTGAGACTTTTGTAATGCTTCCGGTATAGGCGGAAACCGGCCTACCCGCTTAACAGTCTCCTGAGCCGTCTGATCCAGCAATGGTTGACGGGAGGAGCGCGAGATGCTTTGGGAGCGGATTGCACCATTAGCCCCGATAGTAAAGCGCAAGACTACCACTCCCTCCAGCCGACGGCGGCGGGCCATGGCCGGATATTCCTTATGGCGTTCTAGTAACTGTCGCACCTGATACAAATAATTGCCCAGGATAGAGCCGGAACCCGACCCGGCCCCCGAGCCAGTTCCGGTTCCGCTACCGGTTCCTGTTCCGGAACCCCTGCCATAACCTCTCCCTGCTGATGACGTAGCAGCCGAGCCGGTTGAGCTTGACGACGACGGCCGCGCATCAGTCGGAGGTGCGGGCCGAGGCATGGCCAAGGAAGGGGGTGGAGGCACCGGTTCCGGTTGCGGCTCACGCCGGACCGGCTTAGGCGCTTTGGGTCGCGGGGGCAGTACCTTGGGTTTGGGTTTAGGCTTGGGTTTAGGTTTGGGTTCTGGCTTGGCCGGCGCCGGGGGCGGACTCCCGCCTCCGGCCGGTTCGGGAGTGGGAACAGCCTTGGTCAACGTAATAGGTTCAACGACCACCACTTTCCGGGATTTGGGTAACTCTTGATAGCAAAACAGCGCTCCGCCCAGGATCATACCGTGCAAGAGCAGCGACACCAAAAGGCAGATGGACCAATCACTCGGTCCCGAGCCAGAATTGCCAAATCTCAAGCTAGCCATTGCCCAACTTTAATCCTGGTCCACCTCAATGCCGATGCGCTGTACCTGTAAGCGCTTGAGTCGATCAATGACTTCGATCAAGCGGCCATGCCGGGCCTCTTTATCCGCGGCAATCACTGCCTGAGGACCTTCCCCTGGATTTTGACCGGCAAACACCGCCTCGAACTGGTCGTCCTGTTCCAACCGCAGGCCATTGATAGCAATGCGACCCTCCCGGTCGATACTGATGATGATCGGCGCCTTCTCCATTTTGTCGGCCTGAGTGGCCTTGGGTAAGGCGATCGAAAAGGTGCGGGGCATCATCACCGTGGCGGTAATCAGAAAAATGATCAGGATGACCAGGACGATGTCCACGAAGGGGGTCATATTGATGTCGGTAATCGGACCATGAATCTGACCTTTCATCGCCGTCCCTCTATTTTTGCTTGGAAACTACTAAAGTTTTCGGTTTCAGGCCGGATTTGCAGATTAGTGAGCAGCAGTCGGCCTAGACGCTGGGAGCGTTCCAAGACCACATGTAAGCGGCTATGGAAGTAGTTGTAAGTTACTACCGCGGGGATGGCTACCAACAGACCTACGGCGGTGGCCACTAAGGCTTCGGCGATCCCGGCCATCACCGCCGGGCCGCCGCCGTTTTCGGTCAGGGCCAGGTCTTTAAAGGCATGAATAATACCTAACACCGTGCCGAACAGGCCAATAAAGGGAGCATTGGCTCCCAGGGTGCCCAAAAACGGCAGCCTTTTACCCAGCAGTAGGCCGATGTGGATACGCTCGCTTTCCATGGCTTCCTGGACTGCCTCCTTGCCCTGCTCGACCTGCTGGAGACCGGCCCACAAGATCTGGGTCTCAAAGGCCGCGTCCGCGGCACAGCGGTCCATTGCTTGGGTCCAGTCCCGCCGCTCCATTAATGGTTCAATATCCGCCACAAAGTGGCCCTCGCGGAAACGGCCCCGGTAGAACACCAGTCCCCGTTCAATCATCACCGCCACGGAGGCAATGCTGAGGATGATCAGCAGCCACAGCACCCAGGCAGCGCCCCCTAAGGCCAAGTTCAGCAAGGTTTTGGTAATATCCATCGAATAACCTCCAAAAAAAAACCATGAAGAGGTCGCCCCGGACCAGGGGCCCGCCTTCATGGCTTTGATTAAACTAATTAATCTGCTATTTAGAAAAGCTGCATTTATTTAGAAAAGCTGCATTAAATTATCAAGGAGTTCTTCTCCTTTATTAGGATTTTATTTAACCAAAAGCACTGGGGATGTCAATCAAAATATCACGCCCAGGGCCGCAGCTTTAAAGGGGCTTATTTTAATGGTAAAATTAATAATAATGAGTTATAAAATGGTTTGGAGATCTTGCCTCTTCAGTCAAAGGTTATCGAAGTGGGGCGGCATGAAGAATTGCTCAGCCGCAATGGTCTTTATCATAAATTTTATAACCGGCAATTCCGGGAAAACCAAGAACGCGATTTGGAGACCGATACCCAAGCCAGGTTCAGCAATCTGGCCCACTCATGAACAATTGGTGGCAGCAAGTCTTCTCCTGGTGGCAAAATGAACCTGGCACCCCGACGCCGGCACTAGGGTGGCGGATTCTGGCCACGGGCCTAGCCTGCCTGTATGGATTGGGAGCCCGCAGTCGACGGTGGTTGTACGACACTGGTTGGCTCAAGGCCCAGCGGCTTTCCTGTGGAGTGATCAGCGTTGGTAATCTAACCGTGGGAGGGACCGGCAAAACCCCCCTGGTAATTTATCTGGCCCAGCGCCTGCAGGAGCAAGGACGCCGGGTGGCGGTCCTCAGCCGGGGGTACGGCGGCCAGGCCCGGAATACGCAAATCATCTCGGACGGCGATCAGATTTTTTGCCAGCCGCCCGAGGTTGGGGATGAATCCTATCTCCTGGCCCGGCAGCTCCCGGGCCTACCGGTACTCACCGGAACGGACCGTTATGCGGCCGGGCGGATCGCCGAGGATCGCTTTGATCCCGAACTGGTGCTGTTGGACGACGGGTTTCAGCATTTCCAATTGCACCGCGATCTCGACCTGGTGCTCCTGGATGCTGAGCGTCCCTTCGGCAACGGACGGCTATTGCCGCGCGGTCCGTTGCGAGAGCCAGTGAGCACCTTGCGCCGGCCGCTTGTCCTGGTGCTGACCCGCTACCGGAAAGAGCGCCACCGGCAACAATATCAACAACTTCAGGCCGCTTTTCCCCAGACCCCTATCCTGCGCGCCGGCTTGCGTCCGGTGCAGGTGGTGAGCCACCCTTCCGGTCAGCTACGGCCAGCCCAATCTTTGCGGGGGCAGAGACTGCTGGCTTTCGCTGGCCTGGCCCGTCCCCGGGTATTTGCTGCCAGCCTTCAGGAACTGGGAGCCAGCCTTGCCGAATTTCATCCCTTTCCCGACCACTATCCCTATGATATAAAGGATCTCAACCGGCTGGCGCGGCGGAGCCGCCAGCTGGGGGCCCAGGCCTTGATTACCACTGCCAAGGATTGGGCCCGGTTGGGTGAACAATGGCAGTTTGATCAGCCCTTGTTGGTCCTTAATCTGGAGGTAGAGTTTTTGGATCACTATGCCACCCGGATAGGGGAGTACCCGATAGAATTTTAGCCATGATCAATGTGGATAATTTAGCCGCTCTTAAAGAACCGGAAGCACCGGCAGGGGCTGAGATGATTCAGGAAGCCCTCCAGGGCCTGAGCGTGGTCCAGCGGCGGCCCCTGCCCTCCCAACCCTGGGGCCGTTTGTTGGTGCGAGCCACCAACTGGGTGGGGGATGCAGTTCTGATCCTTCCGGCTATTTGCCGATTACGGGAGCTATTTCCTCAGGCGCATCTGGCAGTGCTGGCGGTTCCCCGAGTTGCTCCAGTGTTTCAGGGGCATCCAGCGATCTCTGAGATTATTCTGTGTCCCTCTTCCTCATCCGGCCCTGACAATCCGGGGCGGTGGCCTTTCCTGAAAAAATTGCGGGCCCGGCGATTTGAGTTAGCCCTGTTGTTTCCCAACTCGTTTGAGTCGGCCCTGGTCGCCTGGGCCGCGGGCATTCCCTATCGCCTGGGCTACAATACTGACCACCGCACCCTCTTGTTGACCACGGTAATCCGCTCCCCGGCCAAACTGGCCCATTTGCATCAGGTGTACCGGCATCTGGGGCTGCTCCGGCCTTTTCAGGACCAGGGAGTCATCACCCTTCCGGCTCTTTATCTGCACCCACCAGAATTAGCCCAGGCCCGCGATTTGCTTACCCAGAAAGGCATCAGACCGCAGGAACTAATAGTCGGCATCAGTCCCGGAGCTTCTTATGGCTCTGCCAAGCAGTGGCTGCCGGAACGTTTCGCCCAGGTGGCGGACCAATTACGGGAAGATTATGCCGCCCCGATAGTGCTGTTAGGCGGACCGGGGGACTCCCAGGTGGCCCAGCGAATTGTCCAACACCTGCGCGGTCCTGCGGTCAATCTGGTGGGAAAGACTGACTTGCGCACGGCCATGGCTTTAATCAAGCATTTGGCCCTGTTGATTACCAATGATTCCGGTCTGATGCACGTTGCCGCGGCCCTGGGGGTGCCGCTGGTGGCGCTGTTCGGCTCCACTGATCCTAAGAGCACCGGCCCTTTTACTCCATTGGCGACGGTGCTCCGCCATCCAATCCATTGCAGCCCCTGCTTGAAACGGGAATGCCCGGTGGACCATAGTTGCATGGAACTGATCACCGTGGCCGAAGTGGTAGCCGCCGCCCGGGGCTGGCTGGCGAGGACGGCATGAATATCGCGGTATTTCTAGACCGCGACGGCACCGTCAACGAGGAAATGGGATATATCAACCATCCCAGCCGCTTTCATCTGCTGCCCGGCAGCATCGAGGCCATTGCCCGGCTTAATCGGGCCGGCATCAAGGCGGTGCTAGTCACCAATCAATCGGGCGTGGCCCGGGGCTATTTCCCGGCCTCGCTGATGGATCAGATCCACCACCATTTGCAACAGCTGCTGGGCCAGGGCGGCGCCCACCTGGATGGCATCTATGTCTGCTCCCATGGCCCGGATGAAGGTTGCCCCTGCCGCAAACCCCGGCCCGGTCTGCTGCACCAGGCGGCGCGGGATTTGGGGATCGATCTGAGCCGGTCGTTTGTGGTCGGCGACCGCTATATTGATATCGAACTGGCCGCCAATGCCGGGGCCCGGGGCATCCTGGTGCTGACCGGCTATGGCCGCGGGGAACTGGAGTATTATCAGGGGGCCAAGCGGGCCGAACCGGTCTACATTGCCTCAGATCTTCCGGATGCGGTCGGTTTTATTCTAAAAGAAGTTAATAAAATTGATAAATCAAGGTAGAAAGGTTACCTAACCCTAGTTGCGATGGAGTGAAACTTTTTCTTCTGTCATGAAACCTTATTCTGGTCACCGCCCCCGCATTTTGTTGGTCAAACTGAGCGCCCTGGGGGACGTCATCCATACCCTGCCTACCCTGGAGGCCTTGCGGGCCACCTATCCTCAGGCCCGGATCACCTGGCTGGTGGAAGAGGCGGCGGCGCCGCTGCTTATTGGCCACCCGGCCCTGAATGACGTCTGGGTATCCCGGCGGCGATCATGGTTAAGGCCTTGGCAAAATGGGCTTTCCTGGGCGCAGGCGGCACAGGACCTGACTCGACTGATCCATCAACTGCGCCACGCTGAATTTGACCTGGTAATCGATGTCCAGGGGCTGCTGAAAAGTGCCCTCTGGGTCGCCCTGGCCCGTAGCCCCCGGAAAATCGGCTACGACCGCACCCGGGAAGGCAGTTATCTGGTCTTAACTGAGCGGCTCCCCCCCTTTGACCGGGAAGCGCATGCGGTTTGGAGATACTTAAACCTGGCCCGATATCTGGGCGCGGCTCCGGCTCCGCCCCGGTTTCGCCTGCCTCTTCAGGAAGATACCGGGGCTTGGCTGGCGCCGGTGTGGCAGGAGCGCACCGGGCCGCTGATTGTGCTTCACCCCGCCGCCCGTTGGCCCAGCAAATGTTGGCCCGAAGCCCGTTTTGCGGAATTGGCGGACCGCCTGGCCACCGATAGGCAGGCCCGGATCGTGTTTACCGGCGGGGCGAATGACCCTCCCCTGGTGGCGCGCATTAAAGCCCGGATGCAGACCGCAGCCCTGGACCTCAGCGGCCGTACCAATCTGCTTGAATTGGCTCGCCTTTTCCAGCAGGCGGATTTGGCGGTGACTACAGACACCGGCCCCATGCATCTGGCCGCGGCCATGGGCACCCCGGTGGTGGCCCTGTTCGGCCCTACCGCCCCCTGGCGCACCGGCCCCTTTGGCGACAGGCACCAAATCGTCCGCTTAGACCTGCCCTGCAGCCCCTGCTTCCAACGCTGCTGTCCCCACCCCGATTGTATGACCGGCATCGGAGTCGAGGCAGTTTGGACGGCAGTGCAACAGCGGCTGCGCTTTCCTTATCTGGATCCGCCGGCGCCCCGGAAAGGAGGCCTTCCGAGGCTCACACCGTCTAAAACTGTCTAACCTGCTTGAATTGCTTTTCTATTTTTGTTATCGTAAATATCAATAAAGGATCGAGGTGGTAAAATGGGTGGTTTGGGGCGAGGACTGATTTTCCTGGGTCTGGTCCTGGTGGTCATCGGTTTGGCCATCCTGCTGGCTCCCAAGATTCCCTGGTTGGGGAGGTTGCCCGGTGATATTACCATTAAACGGGACCGCTTTACTTTTTATTTCCCCCTCGCTACCTGCCTGGTCATCAGTATCATATTATCGATCCTGTTTGCGATCTTTCGCCGCTAAGTCAAAATACTTACCCAGCTTTGAACTGATGCTCTCGGAAATCAGTTGAAATATTTTGGGGTGCCGATATACTCTTGGCTAGTTGACCGGTAGAAATTTTATATCGCTATAAAAAACTCTTTATCGGATGAGATATTCGCTGATATTCGGGTAAGCTGGGCCATTAAAGAAGGGGCCGTCTTGTGGAGGAGGTAAGACTGAATGCCGGAGTTACGAAAAGACCCGATCATTGACCGCTGGGTTATAATTTCCACTGAACGGGGGAAGCGACCGCATGATTTTGTCGTCGAGCCCGAGGTTACCAAGGGAGGCTTCTGCCCTTTCTGTCCTGGCAATGAACATGTCACTCCACCCGAGATCATGGCTTACCGCAATCCAGACACCGCTCCCAACACTCCGGGTTGGCGGCTGCGGGTGGTGTCAAATAAATTCCCTGCCCTGGTGACCGAAGGGGTCCTGGACAAGCGCGGGGAGGGTTTGTATGACCTGATGAACGGCATCGGCGCCCATGAGGTGATTATTGAAACCCCGGATCATGATGCTGATTTATCCACGATCCCGGTGGAACAATTCGTCGATGTCCTGCACGCCTATCGAGATCGGATTGTGGAACTGGGTTCAGACTCCCGGTTCCGCTATGTCTTGATCTTTAAAAATAAAGGGCGCAGCGCCGGGGCATCCCTGGAACACAGTCATAGCCAACTCATTGGCCTGCCCATTATCCCGGAACTGGTGCAGGAAGAAATAGATGGCGCCAAAAGACATTATCAGATGAAGGAACGATGCGTATATTGTGACATCATCCGCCAGGAGATGAACCAGAAGAGCCGGATAGTCTTGGACAATCAACAATTTTTAGCAATCTGTCCCTTTGCCCCCCGATCACCCTTTGAGATGTGGCTGCTGCCCAAAGCCCATCATTCCTCTTACGTGGACCTGGAAGACAGTTCTTTCTGGCTGTTAGCCGAGATTTTTTCCCAGATTTTAAAGCGGTTGGAGGCTGCCCTCAAAGGTGTCCCGTACAATTTTATTCTGCACACCGCCCCGCTGCGGCAGCGGAATCTGGAGCATTATCATTGGCATTTTGAGATTATGCCCAAACTAACCCTGATGGCCGGTTTTGAATGGGGGTCCGGGTTCTATATTAACCCTACCCCTCCCGAAGATGCGGCCCGCTATTTACGGGAAGTAGAAATCTGATCCTGGGCTGCGGCCCGAGGGCTTGAAAAAATAACTTTTGGCGGAGAGAAAAATTTATGCACATCATGATTATTGCCCCTGAAGCCAAACCCTTTGCGCGAAATGGCGGTTTGGCTGAGGTAATCCATGGTCTGGCCTGGGCCTTGGTTCGACAAGGGCACCAGGTGTCCGTGGTGACCCCTTATTATCGCCAGACTCAGGAGGGCGGCTGGCCGATAGCTTTCACCGGCAAGACTTTAAACATCCCGCTTTCCATCAAGACCTTAACCGCCGAAATTTACCATATCCAGGTCCATCCGCAACTGCAAGTCTTTTTCATCGGCCAGGACAGCCTCTACAACCGGGAGGGCATCTATGGCACCCCCTATGGAGATTACGAGGATAACGCGGAAAGATTCGTCTTTCTCAGCCGGGCGGTGCCCGAAATGATTCAAGCCCTGGAGCTGGACATCGATGTTTGTCACTGCCACGAATGGCATACCGGCCTTATCCCGGTGTACTTGCGGACCCTATACCATGATCTGCCCCGCTTATCCTCGGTGGCTACCTTATATACGGTTCATAATGTGGGCTGGCAGGGGATCTTCCCCCATTATGACCTGCCGCTCACCGGCCTGGGCTGGGAGTTCTTTAATGCCAAAACCATGGAATTTTATGGTAAAATAAATCTAATGAAGACCGGCGTGATATTTGCCGATTTAATCAATACCGTGAGCCAAACCTACCGGAGCGAGATCCTGACTCCAGAGTATGGGGCTGGACTGGAAGGGGTTTTCCAGGAACGGGCCCAGGATCTCTATGGCGTGCTGAATGGCGTCGACTACGCGACCTGGGATCCCTCCGTAGATACCTTTATTGCCTCGTCTTTTAACCGGGAAAATCAGACCGGCAAAAAAATCTGCAAGGCTGACCTGGCCAGATACTTCGACTTGACAATTCCGGAAAACCAGCCGTTGATCGGCATGACCACCAGACTCACGGAACGCAAGGGCATTGAGTTGGTGCGAGACATCATGGAAGAGCTGATGAGTCTGAACGTCGCCTTTGTCATCCAGGCAACCGGGGAAGAGCGCCACCAATATTTTTTCACCGAATTTCAGCAGCGCTACCCCCGCCAGGTTGGGGTCAGAATCGGCTATTCCGAGGAGCTGGCCCACAAAATCATCGCCGGCTCGGACATTTTCCTGATGCCCTCGCGCTATGAACCATGCGGCCTTGATCAGCTCTATTGCCTGCGCTACGGCACCATCCCGGTGGTCCGGGCCACCGGAGGCCTGGACGAAACTATCGAGGATTATGACCCTCAGAGCCGAGAAGGAACCGGCTTCAAATTTCACAATTATACGGCCGGCGACTTGTTGGTCGCCATCCAGCGAGCCTTGTCGGTTTATCAGGATCAAACCGCCTGGAACAAACTGATCCACCAGGCCATGGGAAAGGATTTTTCCTGGGACAGGTCGGTCCAGAAATATGTCGAACTTTATCAAAAGGCCAAGGGAAAGAGGTCTCTCCCCCGCTGAGGAGCTTGCTCTAGAACCATGTCGCAACAGTGGGCATTTCTAACCCAACTCATCGAACTTTTTACCTCTTCGGTAAGCTATGGCGAGCGCCTGGATAACTTTGTCCATCTGATGGCTCGGAATCTAAACTTTGATCTGGCCCTGTTCTTTGTCCTGGAAAAAGAGAAACAACGCCTGGTTCTCAACACCAGCAGCAAGGGATTGCTGTCTTCGGCTAAATTGATCGAGTTCCCGCTAGGGAAAGGGTTGGTGGGAATTACGGCCCAGAGCCGGGAAAACCAAATCGCCTATCGGGACGACCCCGAGGTTTCCCAGGCCAATTGCCCGGTGGAAGTGCTGCAGCCTGACTATCAGACTCTGGCCAGCTTTCCGGTAGCAGACGACAATTTCTTGTACGGGGTGCTGCTCCTGGTGGATAAAAAACACCGCAAGCTAGACGCCGCCACCCTGAAGTTGATCAAACTGGCCTGCCGCATGTTAGCCGGGACTATCCGCCAGGCCCTGCGCCACGATGAGACCAAAAAACGGATCGCCGAGTTATCGGCCTTATTTGAAATCGGCAAAGCCATTAGTTCCACCACCGAACTCGATGCCCTGTTGGAACGCATTGTCAGTACCAGTGCCAAGATCATCAACGCCCGGGGGGCGATCTTAAGAATCATTGATGAACAGACCGGCACCCCCAGGGTAGCTTCGGAATACGGCAATGTCTCTCTGGCCTGTCCTTTCATGCTGCCTTCGAGATTGCAAGCCGCGGTGGTTAGTGGGGAACTGCCTTTTGTATCAGCTAGTTTTCCCAACAGCAAAGGCCAGGTCCATTCCTATCTGGGAGTGCCTTTGAATTTCAAGGGCCACCTAAAAGGGATGCTCTGTGTCTATGATAAGATGTCGGAGACCCAAGAATTCCAGGAATTTGACGAGGAAAATCGCCAACTCCTGTTCACCATGGCCGGGATGATCACCAGCAGTATAGAAAGCGCCCTGACCTTCCAGGAATTAGAATCGCTGGCGGAGAAAAATGAACGGATGGTCCGGGTGCTTACCGTGTTGCAGGAAATTTCCTGGGCCTTGATGACCACTGTCCGGATGGATAAGATTTTAGACATCATCCTTAATGCCCTGACCCTGGAAAATGGTTTAGGATATGATCGCGCCATAGTGCTGCTGTTGGATGAAGAGCGCCAGGCCCTGAAGGCCGTCAAGGGTTTGCTGCGACGCTCCACTCCCTCGCCTTTAACTTTACGGGAAGCTTTGATGTTGCCGGTGGAGCCCCGGGCCGAAGGCGAGCTGGAGAAGCTCCTCCCCCAATTGCAGGTCCCTTTACAGGAAGATCAGGGTATCCTGGCCCGGACCGTGTTGCAGAAAAAGCCGTTTCATATTACCCAGGCTGAACAGGATCCCCGGGTTAATCAGGAATTGCGGCGATTGTATGATACCCAGGAATTTGTTTCCGTGCCCCTTATCGTCAAAGATCAGGTCACCGGAGCCATTGTAGTTGACAATCAGCAGTCAAAACGGGCCATTCGGGAGGAGGATGTCCAGATCCTTACCATGTTCGCCAACCAGGCGGTTCTGGCCATTGAAAATTCCCGACTCTACAGCACTATTGAGGCCAATGCCCGAGAGCTTTCCTTGATCCGCGAACGGATGTTAGAGTCCGACCGGTTGGCAGCCCTAAGCGGCCTGGCTCAGGGAATGGCCCACGAGATCCGCAACCCCCTGACTTCCATTGGCGGCTTTGCCCGACGCATCAGCAAAAAAGTAGGCAAGGATTCCCCACTTAGGCATGATGTGGAAGTCATCACCCATGAAGTCGAGCGTTTGGAAAAACTCCTGCGAGAGGTGCTGGATTTTTCTGGGGTCAATCTGGGTTATTATGAGGAGCATCAACTCAACCAGATAATTGAAGATGCCCTGACCCTTATTGAAAGGGATCTTGCCAGCAGCAATATTAAAATAGTCAAAGACTTTGCCCTGCTGCCGCTGGTCCATTGTGATGATCGCCAAATTAAGCAGGTATTTTATAATCTTTTCCAAAATGCCCGCCAGGCCATGGGAAAGGGGGGGACGCTTACCATTCGAACTTATCCGGTGGAAAAGCCCGACGGCCTGTATGCGGCCGCCGCTATATCGGATACGGGCGGAGGGATACCGATTGAGTTGGTGCATAATATCTTCAATCCGTTTTTCACTACCAAGGAGTTTGGCACCGGCCTCGGTCTTTCCATTGCCCAGCGGATTGTCTCCCGCCACTACGGGGAAATCGAGATCATCAATGAATTGGGCAAGGGCGTTACCTTTATTGTTACATTGCCGATTACTAAATATTGTCTGATTAACCCGCCGGAAGACCAGGAACCTCAAACCAAATGATGATTGCTCAGTTTTAGAGGAGGAGGATGATGAAAAAGATTCTGGTGGCGGATGATGAAATGAGCATCCGGCTGCTTTATAGTGAGGAACTGAAAGACGAAGGTTACGAAGTCTACACTGCCGCAGATGGAAAGGAAGCCCTGGAAATTGTGGAAAAAATTCCGCTGGACCTGGTTATTCTGGATATTAAAATGCCGGAGATGAGCGGTATCGAGGTCCTGCGCCAGATCAAGGAAAAAAATCCCCAGTTGCCAGTGCTGCTAAGCTCGGCCTATAGTGAATACAAACAGGATTTCGGAACCTGGGCCTCAGAAGAATATCTGGTCAAATCTTCTGACCTGGAGGACCTCAAATCCGCGGTGAAAAGGCACCTTAAAGACTAGCCTGCGGCAACCTCCGGTCCTCCCTGGAGAAAACCGTAATTAAAATTGGCAACATAGGTGATGCTGGTCGGAGCTAACAAATTATCGATGACCACTGTCATGAATCTGGTCGGCCATCCTTTGGAATGCTCTAAAGCCGCTGCCCCCTGGTTATGATCATCTGCCGTTATGTGACGATCACTTTGGAAACCGAGGGGCTGGGCCATTGCCGGCGGCCAAGCCCGGCTCGGCCGCCGCCATCAGCGACGATTACCCCTGCCTCATATCAGTAATAGCGCCCCTCCCACCAAGGTCAAAATCCCAAAAATAATCAGAGAAAAAAATGATGCCAGCAGCAAGGCTAGCAAGGCCCGCAGACGGGATAAATTAAAGACCTGCAGCAAGGCTTTGAATTCCACAATCAGGCACCACAGGCTGGCCATAATTCCGCCTGCCACCGGAAGAAAAGTAGCAACTAAAGGGGCATTGGAGTAGGCAATAACCCGGAAGGCGGCTTCAAAACTCGGCTGCCGCCCTCCCACCAGCAACACCGCCAACAGCAGGAAAAAGCTGGAGACAAATTGAGTCGCCAACACCAGCACTGGCACCATCAGGCTTATTCCCACCACCAGTCGGGGTCCTAAATTTACTGAATTAGTGATCAACAGGGACACCCACGAACCCATATTGCCGATTAGCAGAAGTTGAATCAACTGCCAGTAGAGAGAGGCCAACATGCCGGCCGTCCCCAGGATCAAAGCAAAACCCAGGGGAACCGCCAATCCCCCCTGAAGGTCCAGGTGCCGGAAAAACTCTCCCGGACGAGTCAAGATCATCCCGATCGTATGGACCAAGGCAACCAATATCGGCTGGTCGGGGTCTTCCCAGGGAATGGCCTCCGGAGTCTCGGCAAGCCCGGAACCCGGCACTTCATCTCCAACCCATTCCAACGGCAGATTCATGTCCGCGCCCTTTCCATTAACTCCTTAATTTCTTTTGGATGCTCAATGCCATAAAGCATGATCACCGATTTATCCGCGGATTGCGGCTTAACGATCACATTACCTACCCGGAGCAAGGTCTGGGTTAATCCGCGCCGCATTTCTATCTGATCCACCTCGGTCCAGGCCAATCTTTCCAGTTGGGCCGGGAAACGCCTTATTCTACTGATTCCCTGGGGAGAGATGTGGTATTCTTGATTCCATTTAAGATAAAAGACTCCCAGGAGCAAAATTATCCCGATGATCAGCCCGCGTTGGGGCGTAAGCCCAAGTTGCTGGCTAAACTGGGGATTAAGGTAAGGCCCCAGCACACAAAGGGCGATGGCTACATAATAGACTAAAAAGGCCCGCCAGGAAGGAGAAAGGACCCGGGTTTGGGAAATGGCCATATTCAGATCTCCTCATTCGTCGCCCCAGCTTCAAAATTAGACCCGTGGCTTGTTAAATCTGGCGCTCGCCCGAGGCTATTTCCGAATCTGACTCTCATAACATGGGGATGGGAAAAAGGTTAACGGTAAACTATTTGAAATCCTGACTGGTCTCCCTGATAAGGCTCCCACCGGACTTTTACCTCTTTGACCCAGGCGGAGGGCGGCCCCTGATAACACCAGTCGATAACCTGCTCCACTGCCTGCTTATCGCCTTCGAAGAGGGCTTCCACCCCGCCCCCGGGCAGGTTGCGGACCCAGCCGTTTACTCCATATTGCCGGGCTTGGTCTCGGGTATTGGCCCGGAAAAAGACTCCTTGGACCATGCCATCGATAAGTACTCGAGCCCGTACCAGTTCCTCTGTGCTCATGCACTCCTCCGTAATAAGTCTTGAAAGGCTGCTTCGTCCAGAATCGTCACTCCCAGATTCTGGGCCTTGGCGTATTTGCTGCCTGGTTCAGCGCCGACCACGACATAATCGGTTTTGGCCGATACCGAAGAACTGACCTTGCCGCCCCGGGCCACTACCAAGGCCTTGGCTTCCTCACGAGAATAATGTTCCAGGCCTCCGGTAAAAACAAAGGTCTTGCCGGCCATGGGGGTCTCGGGGGAAGGCTCTGGGGGTTGAATCTCCAGCCCGGCCGCCAGAAGTTCGTCCAGCTGCCTCTGATGATGGGGATTCTGAAAATAATCCCGGATGCTGTTGGCCACCTGGGGTCCCACCCCTTCCACCTGCAGCAGTTCCTCCCGGCTGGCCTGCCTTAAGGCTTCCAGGGATTGGAAGTGCCGGGCCAACAGGTTAGCCGTAACCTCACCCACATAGCGAATCCCCAAAGCATAGATAAACCGGCCCAACGCCGGCCGCTTGCTGGCCTGGATGGCGGAGATGATATTTTTGGCTGATTTTTCGGCGAATCGCTCCAGGGGGGTCAGCTCGGCTTCGGTCAATCTGTACAGATCACTAAGCTTTTGAATCAAACCATTATCCACTAGTTGTTCAACGATCTTCTCCCCTAGGCCATCGATATCCATCGCTCCTTTGCTGGTAAAATGCAGAATCGACCTTTTGAGGACGGCCACACATTGGGGATTGGGACAGCGGGTGACCGCCTCCCCCGGCGGGCGCACCAGTTTCGTGCCGCATACCGGACAATGGGTCGGCATCTCAAAGGGGACAGTATGCTCCGGGCGGCGCTCTTTAATCACCTTAACCACCTCCGGGATCACCTCTCCGGCCCGTTGTACGAGGATCCAATCTCCGATCCGCACGTCCTTGCGCCTGACTTCATCTTCATTATGCAAGGTGGCCCGGCTTACCTTCACTCCGCCCACTTCCACCGGTTCCATGATCGCCGTCGGGGTTACCGCCCCGGTGCGGCCCACCCGGACCCGGATATCCAATACCCGGGTAGTAGCCTGGGTGGCGGCAAATTTAAAGGCCAGCGCCCAGCGGGGACTGCGGGCTTTGGTGCCCAGCCGGCCCTGAAGAGCCCGCGAGTTGACCTTGATGACCATGCCGTCGATCTCATATGGCAGCCCATGGCGCTGCTGTTCTAAGCGGCGGTGATAGTCAATGGCGGCTTCAATTCCGGAACACTGTTCGATGTTGGGGTTGATGCGAAACCCCCAGACCCTCAGCGCCTGCAACACTTCCCAGTGGGTGGTAAACTCGCGGCCCATTACTTCTCCCACCCCATAGCAATAGATATTCAACGGCCGCTGGGCGGTGATGGCCGAGTCCAGCTGCCGCAAGGACCCGGCCGCGGCATTGCGGGGATTGGCAAAGGGCGGCTCTCCTTTGGTTAGCCGCTGCTCATTAAGCTTTTTAAAGTCGGCGGTTTCGATATAAACTTCGCCCCGCACCTCCAGCCGCGCCGGCACCGGCTCCCCGGTTTTGAGCAACGCCAAAGGAATGGTGTGGATGGTTTTCAAATTCTGGGTGACATTTTCCCCCCGCCAGCCATCGCCGCGGGTCGAACCGACCACCAGTGGCCCGTTTTCATAGACCAGCTCCACCGCCACCCCGTCCAATTTGGGCTCCACCACATAGTCGATCTGGTCCTCGGTGCGCAAAAATCGCTTCAGACGCTGTTCAAACTCCCGGGCCTCGGCCTCGGTAAAGGCATTCTCCAGAGAGAGCATGGGGATGCGATGCTCAACCGTCTCAAACTTATCTAGCGGCGGTGCCCCCACCCGCTGGGTGGGCGAGTCCGGGGTAATCAGTTCCGGGTACTGTTCCTCCAGTCGGAGGAGTTCCTGCATCAACCGGTCAAATTCGGCATCCGAGATCTCCGGCTCATCCAGCACATAATAGCGATAGTTGTGATAATGAATCTGCTTGCGCAATTCTTGGGCTCGCTGGATGGTTTGGGGGTCCAGAGGTTTAGAATGAGCCTTTCCCATTCCTTAACAGGGCCTCAACAATTTCTCTATCTTGCCAGGATTAACCACTCGACAATTGTCAGCAAACGGTCATCTGGCATTTGAATAGCTCAGGAATTTTGAACTGTACTTGTGATCAAAATCCCTGTCAACCTGCACTAACCCTTGCTTGATCAACCGGGCGTTCACAAAAGTCCGGTTGGCCAGATACAAATAGGCATATAAGCTTTTGTCCTGATCATAATTCCCGGTCTTGTCGAACCGTAAATATACTTTGCTTCCCTCTACAACCTCTCTGAGATACTCCATTGCTTTCTCGGCCTTCTCGGGGTCCTCTTGCAACCCCAGTAGTCGCACCCGCTGCCCGTTTTCCAACAAAAGCTGGGTCGGCGACAGCACCTGCCGCACCCGATGATACTTTTGGGGTCCAGGAGACTGCAAGTCGATCCGGGACCCAAAGTTCTGTCGCTTGGGATCGCATCTCTTGTCAAAACGGATCGGGTCCCGGAAGATATAGGGCAGGCTGGCAATCCGGGCTTCATAATCAATGCTGGCATCTTCTTGATAAATAATCTGGCATTCGCTGCTAGCCAGCAGGGAGGCTTGTTGCAGACCCAGTTTGTCTTTGATCAAAGGTAAAAAATCCTCATTGATTTCATAGCCGATGGACTGGCGGTCCAGGTTCTTGGCGGCCAGGGAGGTAGTGCCACTCCCTAAAAAGGGATCTAGAACCGTCTCCCCGACAAAGCTGAACATCTTGATCAGCCGCCGGGGCAACTCCTCCGGAAACATGGCCAGATGGCGCTCTTGTTTCTCGCCGGGAAAATTCCAATGCCCCTGAAAATAGGTATTCCATTCCTCCCGGCTCAGACGGGAGCGCTCCTTTAGGTCTTGGGGGACCGGGGGCGGCGCACCCAATTTCTTAAAGATCAGGATAAATTCGTAATCCAGTTTCAACAGGCCATTGCGGGGATAGGGAAAGGAGCCCATGATGGTGGCGCCGCCGCTGGTATGGCAGCTAGTGACCTTTTGCCAGATGATCGCGCCCAAATAATCAAAGCCGATGGTTTCGCAGAATTTGATGATCTCGGTGCGGATGGGGATGATCTTATAGCGGCCATAATAGGCGGCCCGGGCAAATTGGTCGCCGATGTTGATGCACAGCCGGCAGCCGGGATGCAGGACCCGGCAGCATTCCTGCCAGACCAGGTTAAGGTGGTTAATGTAGCTTTCATAGCTTTCATGGTAACCGATCTGGCCGGCGGGCCCATAGTCTTTCAATTGCCAGTAAGGGGGTGAGGTAATGACCAGATGGACAGACTGGTCTGGCACCAAGCGCATGTCGCGGGAATCGCCAAAGATAATCTGATGTCTGGTTAACAAAAGCTCCCCCGGGCATAGATGGCGCTGCTGAAAACTTAATCTCCATAGTACCTTTTCAGTCGTCAAACGTCAAGCTGAAGCCAGTGGCTTCGCTGCCCAGACAGCTGGCTTGAATCTGCCCCACCTTTTGCAAAACAAATGTCGATTACCTTTGGGGTGGTGGCAACCAGGGGCTAAGAGCGGATACTATCAAAGAACAGCAGTGTCGAATAGGCTTGGAATTTAGTTAGCAATTCCAAATAAGACTTAAAGTTTTTAAAAGCAATATTTCCTTTGAGCGCTGGCACTACTTACAGGCCATTGGGTACCGTCAGGTACGATTTGGCTCTGATATTAAAGACTTTATTCAATTTGGAGCCGCGTCTGAGATGTTATAACGGGCTCAAAAACCTTCACCCATATTTCGGGCCACTTTTCGGACCTCATCGATAATATTGACAATGGACTCCAATTGTTCGCTGATGGTCTGGAGCTTTTCATAGTGGCAGGATTCCCGTTCAAGTTCCAAGAGCAAAAGATCGATGGTGCCGGTAACCACCACCAGGGGTTGGGCCAGCGCATGCAGTCTCTGCCGGATATTTCTCCCGGTAGTGACCAGATCGACACCATCGGGCCGCTCAACTCTGGTGGCTGGGCCCCCATTGGCCGGCGTGGGACTTCGCTCCGAATTATAGGCCCTTTGGCGCAACTTCGATGTTTTCATGTTTGATTCCCCGTCGTGGTTAACCAATCTGGAAATCGAGTTCCAGATCTCATCGATAATTTGCAAAATTATCTTTAACTGTTTGCGGACCGCCTGTAAGGCCTCTTTAAAGTTGGTCTCTTGATTGAACTCCATCAATAATAAGTCTACCGTCCCGGTGACCAAGGCTATTGGCTGAGGCAAGGAATTGAGCACCTGGCGGAGATTTTTGATGGCCGTCAAGGGATCACCGGCTTCACCCTTATTACATTTGGAAGTCAACCGCTTTTCCATCAGCTCAGCTCCCAATGCCCCATTGACCAAAGCTTATCTTCCGGATAATTGGAATCCATACCAAAACTTTATTTCTGACAGAATTAGATTGCAAAATTTGAGCCAGCCACCTAACTTATTAATAATTGGACAGTTAAAATTGCCTGAATAAGCGCCCCAACAAAGCTTGGGTTGTTGGCCTTTAACCACCCCAAGTTCTAATTAAACAGACACAATCAACCTAATTAAAAGTCCATATCCAACAATTTATGCTTTAACTGAAAGGGGTAGTTTGGTTTTACGTATATAGATAAGTCGTTCTACCTGCTATTTAACCAGGCTGTTTAGCTTTTACTTAAACATCGGAAGGTTCATGGAAAAACTTGAAGTGGTAAATCGAAAAAATCTGGTCGTCGGGCAGGCGTCGCGGCGCCAAATCCACCGTCTGGGGCTGATGCATCGCTCCGTGCATATTTTTGTATTTGATGCCCGGGGCCGGCTTTACCTGCAGCGCCGCAGTGCCCAAAAAGATCAGTACCCGGGACATTGGGACTCTTCGGCCGCGGGACATGTGGACCCGGGAGAGAGTTACGAGACCTGTGCCCGGCGGGAATTATGGGAAGAGTTACGGCTTCAGCCCCGGTTGTATTGGCTGGCCCGGATCCCGGCTTCCGCCCACACCGGTTGGGAACATGTCGATTTCTATGCCTGCCGGGCTGAAACCGAACCCCGGCCTAACCCGGAAGAGATTGAGGCCGGGGATTTTTTCACGATCGCCGAAATTGAGCGTTGGTTGCATGATCCAAACGTAAAAATAGCCCCGGGATTCCGGGGCCTGTTTGCCCTATGGCAAAATCTGGCTTCCCAGGGCCAGGTTCCCGAGGCCGTGGTCTGGACCCCGGACTCGGAGCCTTAATCGCGGGGCACGGCCAGCATGCGGTTTACCGCGGTCAAAGCCTTCAGGCGGACCTCCTCAGGAATCTGAATGACGTGTTTTAGCTCTCGCAGGGCAGAAATGACGTCTTCCAGAGAAATCCGCTTCATATCCGGACAGAGCAGGCAGTTAGACGGACAATAGAAACGTTTTTGGGGATTTTCCTTCTGGAGGGTATGGATTAGGCCCATTTCAGTGCCGACGATAAATTCTGCCTGGGGCGCTTGGCGGGCATAAACCAACATCCCGGAGGTGCTGCGAATCACTTCGGCCAGCTCCAGCACCTCAGGGCGACATTCCGGATGGGCCATAAAGATGGCTCCGGGGTGGGCCGCCCGGCAGGCTTCCACCTCTTCTTTGGTAAAATTGTCATGGATATTACAGCATCCCTGCCAGTACAGCACTTCTTTACTGGTGTGGCGGGCCGTGTAGCGAGCCAGGTTGCGGTCGGGCACCATCAACACCCGTGGTTCTGGCAATGAGTTGACCACCCTGATGGCATTGGCCGAAGTGCAGCAGATGTCGCTCTCCGCCTTGACGTCGGCGTAGGAATTGACATAAGTCACCACCGGCACCCCGGGCAATTCGGCCTTGCGGGCCCGGAGGGCAGCAGCGGTTATGGTGTCAGCCATATAACAGCCGACATCCAGGCGGGGCAGCAGTACCAGCTTGTCAGGGCAGAGAATGGCCGCGGTTTCGGCCATGAACCGGACTCCGCAGAACACGATCACTGCCGCCCTGGTTTGGGCCGCTTCAATGGACAGCCCCAGGGAATCGCCATTCAGATCAGCAATATCCTGGATTTCCCCGGGTTGATAGTTATGGGCCAGAAGGATGGCATGGCGCTTTTGCAGCCACTGACGCACCTCCTGCTGCGCCGAGGTTAAAGCCATGTCCGGCGATCTCTAAGTCTAGACTTTTTTATCATGTGCAACCCAAGTTTGGGGGTGAGGGGAAATCAGCTGGTTACATCAATTCTTTTACCACTTCTACATCAGGGGGAGGGGTGAAGCTAAAAAAATCCGCCGGCAGTTTTATATTGAGCTGGAGCTGACTAAAGTTTATATGGGTCAGATCACCATAGGTATTGGCAAATTCTATTTCCTGCACCTGATAGGATTGGGGATCTATGGTCAGCGCCAGCCATTTCAGCTCTGCCTGAGGGGTCACCGGCCGGAGGTCAATCTTCAGCGGCGAATCCTCTCGATAAGGACGCCGCCAGGAAATGGTGAAATCTTCCTGAAGATTACCCATGCCGGAAAAAAACCGCATCACCAGATCGGAACGCATAACCTGCTCCAGCGGGTAGACCATGGCCATGCGGTCCTGGGGAATATAAATCCAGACCTGTTGGCCGTCGGCAATTACCTCTTTACGCTGTCCCGGGGGATTGAGATATTCCCAGCGCATCTGACAGGGTTTGCGGAAATATACCCAACCTTCGGCGGTATCGATCGCCCCCGAGGCCCGCAGGCCGGATTGTTGCTGAAAATAGGCCTTAAAAGCTCCAGTGATATCATACTTTTGTTGCACCTGGGCAACTACTTCTTGGGGGGTCAGGGCCGCGGCCGGTGCCGTCAGGGTGGCCATTAAAAGCATCAGCGCCAATATCAACCGCTTTAAGCTGCAAAGCTTTGTGGGCATGGGTACACTCCATGAGTTATTATCACTGTAAATCCAATTTCCATTAAATATCAGAATCCCGAGATCTGTCAAGCCAAGCACGCCTGCCGATACAACTCTCCGGCATGAAAGGAGCTTCGCACCAGGGGTCCGGCGGCCACCGCCTGGAAGCCCATCCCCCTGGCAAGCCGGGCCCAATGGTCGAACTCATCGGGCGGCACATACCGGGCTACCGGGGTATGAGACCCAGAAGGAGCCAGGTATTGGCCCAGCGTCACCAGTTGCACGCCTGCAGCTTGCAAATCATTTAAGACCTGATAAACCTCATCCGCGGTCTCCCCCAGACCCAGCATCAGCCCGGATTTGGCCATAACCTCGGGGGCCAGATATTTGATCTGGGCCAGAACCTTGAGCGAGCGCTGATAATCCGCCCCTTGGCGCACCCGGCGATAAAGCCGGGGCACGGTCTCGATGTTATGCCCCCAGACTTCCGGGCCGGAGGCTGCGACCAGCTCCAGGAACTGTGTCCGTCCGGCAAAATCCGGAGTCAAGATTTCCAGGGTGACGCCCCGGGTCCCCAATCTCACAGTACGGACCACCTGAGCAAATTGACTGGCGCCATGGTCGGCCAGATCATCCCGGGTCACGGAAGTGATGATGGCGTGGCTGAGGCCCAATTCCCGAACCGCCTGCAGCAGGCGAAAGGGTTCGTCTTCAGCCACCATAGTCGGCTTCCCCCGGGGAACGGCGCAGAACCGGCAGCCCCGGGTACAGATGTCACCCAATATCAAAAAGGTTGCCACTCCCTGGGAAAAACAACTGCTCAGATTGGGACAACGGGCGCGCTGACAGATAGTTTTCAGTTGCAAGCCGCGTAAAATCCGGTTAGTTTGGCGATAGCCCAGAGGCGGCGAGAGGCGTTGGACTGCGGCTAATTGGTCTGCCAGCCATTCCGGCAATTTCATTAAGGTTCCCGGTCGACTAACTCTGATAAATACTGGACCGACGAATCCAGTTGTAAATTTCATAAAATCTAAATATATTATAAACTAAATGTTATGGTTCTATGGTATCCTCTAACCAGCCGACTCGCAACTCCGGAACCATAATTTAAGGAGGAAAAGTTGATGGCACCTGGGCGCTATTGTTTCTCTTTTGAAGAGGGAGACGGCAAAAACAAACACCTTTTAGGCGGTAAGGGAGCTAATCTGTGTGAGATGACCCAGATCGGGCTGCCGGTGCCCCCTGGATTTGTGATTTCTACTGAAGCCTGCCTCAAGTATTTAGAACAAGGGGAGAAACTGCCGGAAGGGTTAATGGACGAGGTCCGGCAATACGTATCGGACTTGGAGGAAAAAACCGGCAAAGGCTTGGGAAATCCGGAAAACCCTTTGTTGGTTTCGGTGCGGTCGGGGTCTGCCCTGTCGATGCCCGGGATGATGGATACTATTCTCAATCTGGGGCTCAACGACGACACCGTCCTGGGCATGATTCAGCTTACCAACAACGAGCGTTTTGTCTACGATTCTTACCGGCGTCTGATGCAGTTGTTCGGCAAGATTTGCCTGGGAGTGGCGGACGAGCATTTCGACAAGGTCTTTGAAAAGGTCAAAGAAGAACAGCATGCCGCCTTCGATACCGAGTTGACCGCGCCGGCCCTGCGCGACGTCTGTGAGCGGTTCAAAGAGGTTATCCAAAACCGCACCGGCAGACCCTTTCCACAGGACCCCTGGGAGCAGCTGGAAACCTCTATCGAAGCGGTCTTTAAATCCTGGATGGGTAAGCGGGCAGTCGATTATCGCCGCCAATTCAAAATAACCCCGGAGATGGCCAACGGCACCGCGGTAAATATCGTCACCATGGTCTTTGGCAATCTGGGCAATGATTCCGCTACCGGGGTGGGGTTCACCCGTGATCCGGGGACCGGGGAAAACCGGCTCTATGGCGACTATCTGATCAATGCCCAGGGAGAAGACGTGGTAGCCGGAATCAGGACCCCCCGCCCCTTGCGAGACTTGCGTCAGGATATGCCGGATGTCTATCGGGAGCTGGAGAAGCTGCGTCATACCCTGGAAAAGCATTATCGGGAGGTACAGGACTTTGAGTTCACCATCGAACGGGGCAAACTCTATGCCCTCCAAACCCGCAACGGCAAGATGAATGCCTGGGCCTCGATCAAGACCTCAGTGGACATGGTTAATGAGGGGCTGTTCAACGAGGAGGTGGCCATTTCCCGGGTCCAACCCGACATGTTGGAACAACTGCTCCATCGCCGCATTGATCCCGATGCCAAAGTGGAGCCGATCCTAACCGGCATTGCCGCGTCGCCGGGCGCGGCCTTAGGCAAAGTCGTCTTTGATGCCGATCGGGCCGAACAGTTAGGGCGACTGGCCGAACCGATAATCCTGGTGCGCATCGAGACCAAGCCGGAAGACATCCATGGATTCTTCGCCTCTCAAGGCATCCTGACCAGCCGGGGCGGCAAAACTTCCCATGCCGCAGTGGTTGCCCGGGGCATGGGTAAACCATGCGTGGCCGGCGCCGAGGGCCTGGAAATCCAGTACGACCTCAAGGAGGCCCGGGTCGGGGACCATATTATCCGGGAAGGAGATCTGATCACCCTCGACGGCAGCAATGGCAACGTTTATCTGGGCGCCGTCCCCATGCTGGAGCCGGAATTCTCCGAGGATGTCTTCACTCTATTGGACTGGGCCGACGAACATGCTGATCTGGAAGTCTGGGCCAATGCTGATACCCCGGAAGGGGCGGGGTTGGCCCGAAAATATGGCGCCAAAGGCATCGGCCTGTGTCGCACCGAGCGCATGTTCAACGATCCGGAGCGCTTGCCGGTGGTCCGGGAGCTAATCCTGGCCGATACCCCGGAAGCTCGAAAAATGGCGATTGATCGCCTGATGCCCATGCAACGGTCTGACTTCCTAGAGATTTTCCGCAGCATGAGCGGCTTTCCGGTTACCATTCGCCTGCTAGATCCACCCCTGCATGAATTTTTGCCCACTGCCGAAGATCTGCAGAGCGAAATCAGCAATCTGAAGGAATTTAACCAGATCATGCGGTCCTTGGAGCAGCTCCCGGAGACCCTCATGGTCCTGGACCCTGAACTCCGCAAATATATTCCGGGTATTGAGGCTGTAAGCCGGGAGTTTAGCGATTACAAGCTGCGCGGCCTGGATGAAAAGCTGCTCAAACAGAAAGAAACCACTCTGCGCAAGGTCCGGGCTTTGGCAGAAGTCAACCCCATGCTGGGGCATCGCGGAGTGCGGGTCGCCATCTCCTATCCGGAAATCTATGAAATGCAAATCCGGGCCACCTTCGAAGCCGCTGCCCAAGGATTGCGGGAAGGACTGGATGTCAAGCCGGAGATTATGGTGCCTCAGGTCTGCACCCTGCAAGAATTGCTCTGGGTGCATCGCCGGGTAGTGGACATTCATGAACAGATCGAAAAACGCTATAATGTCAAAATTAACTACAAGTTCGGGACCATGATCGAAGTGGTCCGGGCCTGTATGCGAGCCGGCAAACTGGCCGAGGTGGCGGAATTCTTCTCCTTCGGCACCAATGACCTGACCCAGGCTACTTTCTCATTCTCCCGGGAGGATGCCGAAAACAAGTTCTTACCGCTGTATACCGAACATCAGATCTTGCAGGACAACCCCTTTGAAATCCTGGACATCAAAGGGGTCGGACGGCTGATGCAGGTAGCCATCGAATGGGGCCGCAGAACCCGCCCTGACCTTAAGGTGGGGATCTGCGGCGAACACGGCGGGGAACCGCGCTCCATCGCCATGTGCCGTGAATTGGGGCTCAACTATGTCTCTTGTTCGCCCTTGCGGGTCCCGGTGGCACGGCTGGCCTCGGCCCATGCCAAATTAGAGGCCCACGAAAGGCCAACCTCTTTGTAGTATATCCTTCGGTCCATGCAGTCCCCCAGGAGGGCCTGGTCTCCGGTTCGCCTGGAATATAAATAAAAGCGAATATTTAATCCAGAAAAGGAGGACAACAATGAAACAATGGAAGATGCTGGCTGTATTAGGTACGCTGTTAACATTTGTTATCTGTCTGTCGCTGGGCTGCGCCGAAAAAAAAGAGGAACCGGCCAAAACTGAGCCCCCGGTAACCGAAGAGAAGGTTAAAGAGGAAACCAAAGAGGCCCTCGAGACCACCGCTGCCTATCTCGAGCAGCAAAAAGCCGAGTACCAGGGAAAGGTTGAAACCCAGCTTCAAGAACTTGACGAAAAGGTCGCGGAACTGAAATCCAAGGCGGAGACCATGACCGGAGAGGCCAAGGCTGAAATTGACAAACAAATCGAGGCCTTGCAGGAGCAGCAACAGGCAGCCCAGGAGAAGCTCAAAGACATGCAAGACAAAACCGGCGAAGCCTGGGAAGCCAGCAAATCCGAATTGAACGCGGCCATGCAACACCTTCAGGAAGCTTATGACAAAGCCGCTTCGCAAATGGAATAATTTCGGCCCATGAATGTTAACCGGTCCCATCCCGGCTTAGCTGTAAGGCCGGGGTGGGACAGTTTTTAAGGCCTGGAAGGAGACCCTCATGTCCCGCATTATTCTGGTCCGACACGGCGAAACCCCCTGGAATAAGGACAAAATTTTCCGCGGCAGCGTCGATATCCCCTTGAATGACACCGGCCGGGAAGAAGCCCGCTTGGCCGGAGAATGGCTCAAAGCTGAAAAAATCGACGCGGCCTACAGTTCCCCTCTTTCCCGGGCCGTAGAGACGGCCGAAAACATTGCCCGCCATCACGCCCTGAAGGTGCAGCGACTGGAAGGTCTGACGGATCTTAATTACGGTGATTGGCAGGGTATGCCCCTGGCGGAGGTTAAAGAAAAATTTTCTGATCTCTACCGGCGCTGGGAAACCATGCCCCATACCGTGCGTTTTCCCCATGGCGAGAGCCTAGAGGAAGTCAGAGTCCGGGCCCTGGCCGCGGTCGATGAAGTAATCAAGCGCCATCCCGACCAGACCATCCTGCTGGCCGCCCACCGGGTGGTCAACAAGGTGCTGATCGCCGCTTTTATCGGACTGGACAACTCCCATTTCTGGCGCATCGGCCAGGATACCACTGCCATTAATCGCTTTGACAAGGTCGGCCCTATCTGGAATATCGTCACCATCAACGACAACTGCCACCTGCGCACCATGGCCCGCGGGGAATATGTCGACTTTTAATTAGAATCCTATTCCCGTATTCAAAAAATCCATTTGGCGCTCCTAAGTACAACTGGGGAACGAGTGAACGAGCATTTAATGAATCTAGATTATGGCAATCAAGCTGATTCGCCCTCAGAAAGTTTATTACTTCCCAGTCTCCGGGGTCTGTTTGAAGATCCTAAAAGATGTCCGCCGTCATCTTCCAGAAATCAAATTCCATAATTCAATTTTTGTGGCGAAGGTTAATGATATAAGAATACAAATCCGCACCGCCCTTGACACCGAAACGCCGGCCATTGTGGATGTTGTCTTGTCTGCTTTTGGCCGCGAGCAAGGGCAGGAGATCGCAGATCTTATCATCGGCTTATTGCAGGATCACAGTGGGCAGCCAGCGATATCGCTTGTTGCCACTATCAATGATCGTGTTGTTGGCCATGTCCTGTTTACGAGCACGCGGCTCAAGCAATCTCGACACATTTTTCCGTCGGCCATTCTGGCCCCGTTATCGGTGCATTCAAATTACCAAAATCAAGGAATTGGGGGACAACTAATCCAGGGGGCTCAACCAGTTGAAGGCAATGGGCTTTGGCTTGGTTTTTGTCCTCGGCCATCCGGGCTATTACCCCAAGTATGGCTTTGTCCCGGCCGGAACACGCGGGTTCGAGGCCCCCTATCTGATTCCGCCGGAGCATGCTGACGCCTGGATGGTTCAGGAACTGCAGCCGGGGTTGATTGGGAGGGTTAGGGGGCACCTAGAATGCGCTGACACGCTCAATGATCCCAAACATTGGCGAGAATGACCTGGAAGGCGTTAATCTGTGGAACATCCTCAGACCCCCACAAAGGTCTCATCCTCCGTTAACCCTATTCAATCTTAATAGCGGTTAACAATCGATAGTCATGCAAGGAACTTGCATGACATTACTGCTTTTATTTTTTAAACCTTACTTGAGTATTATTCTTTAAGTTTCGTTCTCAAGTATAACTTGGGAACGATTGCAAAAGTAACTAGTCGATCAACCTTCTTTCCAATTTTATTTCATTCCATCTTAGATTCAAAGCTTGCCAGAATGCAGGCAATAAGCTGGCTAGTGGAGCGGTCGGGGATCAGAGGGATGATCCTGACCTGGCCGCCCCAGGATTCCACGGCCTCCCGGCCGACAACCTCATCCAGGCGATAATCCCCCCCTTTGACCAGGATATCCGGCCTCAGCGTGTTGATCAGGGCCAGCGGGGTGTCTTCGCTGAACATTATCACCCCCGCCACACAGGCCAGGGCGGCCAGGATTTCAGCCCGGTCTGCCTCTGGGGTCAGGGGGCGTCCCGGTCCTTTGGCCAGCCGCCGGACCGAAATGTCGGTATTGAGCCCCACCAACAGAAGGTCTCCTAGGGAGCGGGCGGCCTCCAGAAAGCGCACGTGCCCGGCGTGCAGCAGGTCAAAGCAGCCGTTGGTGAAGACCGCTCGCTGCCCTTGCGCCTGGGCCGCGTGCACGCGCCAGCGGGCCGCCTCCCAGGTCATGATCTTGTGGCGGGTATCGAACTCAGGCATAACCGACCCGGGCCACGGTGAGGACCTCCACCTGGCGGACTCCGGCCTTGATCAGCACCCTGGCGCACTCCCTGATCGTAGCCCCGGTGGTGAACACGTCATCGATCAGCAGGATATTTTTTCCTGCCACCGCCTCGGGGTCCTTAACTGCGAAGGCGTGATGGACATTGTCTAGCCGCTCTTTGCCGCTCAGACCCACCTGAGGCTTGGTCCACCGGGTTCGAATGAGCAGGTCGCGGCCCAGCGGTAGATCTGGAAAGGCCTGGGCCAGGACCAGGGCCTGATTGAAGCCCCGGCTCCTTAGCCGCCGGGGATGCAAGGGCACCGGCAGGATGAGGTCGGCCGCCTGGGCCATCTCCAGTCCCGTCGGAGTGGCCAGCCAATCTTTCAGCAGGCGGGCATAGGCCAGCCGGCGATGGTATTTAAACCGATGGATCGCTTCCAGGACCACCCCGTCATAAAAGGCCACGGCCCGGGCCCGGTGATAGAACGGAGGATGAAGCTGACAGTTACTGCACAGGTGGTCTACACCGGCGCCCTTAAACGGGGCCCCGCAGACCGGGCACAAGGGGCTGTGAATCCACTGCACCTGGGATTGGCAGTCCGGACAGATGACTGAACCAGGCTCGGAAGCAACCGCCGCCCCGCAGAATAAGCAGAACCGGGGCAGAAAAAAATCCAGCAAGGTAAGACCAAAGCTTTTCAGCCGGTGACGGTCCGCCCCATCGGCCAACCTTACTATTCTCTGGGTCTCCCTGCCGCTGTGATTCAAATCCTGCTTGCCCCGCTATTTTTGAAACCGGAAGAACAGAATTTCGCCGTCCTGCACCAAATAATCCCGGCCTTCGACGTGCATCAGTCCGGCTTCTTTGACTTTAGCCGCTGAGCCCAGGCGGGCCAGGTCGTCGAAGGCCATCACCTCCACCCGAATAAAGCCCTGCTCCATATCCGAATGAATTTTCCCGGCGCAGCGCACCGCCGGGGCGCCGGCGGCCACGGTCCAGGCCCGGACCTCGGGGCCGACGATGGTGTAGAAAGTGATAAGCCGCAGCAGACCATAGCTTTCCCGAACCAGGCGATGCAAACCCGATTCACTGAGACCGGAGGCAGCCAGAAATTGGCCCTGGTCCTCGGGCGGCAGAGTCCGGATTTCGGCTTCCAGATCCCCTATCAGCGGCAACAATGGAATCTGACGCGTCGCGGCCAACTCTTCCAGAGCCGGGAGATAGCGCCGCTCCTGCATTTCGGATTCGCTCAGGTTGGCTACCAACAGACAGGGCTTCTGGGTCAGCAGAGGAATTTCCTGGAGCATTTCCTGCTCAATATCAGTCAGGGCGAACCTGCTGGCCCAGTGGCCCTGATTGAGGAAGTCCTCCAGGCGCTGCAGCAGCTCTAGCAGGGCCAGGACGCGCTTATCCCCGCCCCGGACCTGTTTTTCTGCTTTCAACCGCTGGCGGCCAATGATTTCCAGATCCGCCAGCAGCAGCTCGGTCTCAATGATTTCCACATCCCGTACCGGGTCCAGACCGCCGGGGGCATGGGGGATATCGCCCGCCTCAAAGCAGCGCACCACATGGACCAAAAGATCGACATTGCGGATCTGAGCCAGGAACTGGTTGCCCAGGCCCTCCCCCTGGCTGGCCCCCTTGATCAATCCGGCCAGATCAACGAATTCAATAGTGGTAGGGGTGAGTTTGGGAGGCTTGAGCAATTGTCCCAGGGTCTGCAGCCGTTCATCCGGCACCGGCACCACCCCGATATTGGGGGTAATGGTGGTAAAGGGATAACCGGCGACTTCGGCCTGAGCCGCGGTCAGGGCATTGAAAATGGTGGACTTACCGACATTGGGCAGCCCGACGATGCCGCAGCTAAACCCCAAGATTTATTCTCCCCAAAAGTTCCCAACAACTTCTTGGATGTGGTTAAATCTTTTTTAGTTCTTCTCTAAACTGTTCGGGGGTCAGTTCTACCTCCCGCAGAATCTCTCTAATTAAGGGGCGGGCCAAGTCCCTTCCCGGATGATTGGGAAGGGTTGTGGTTCGACCATCGGGATGGCGATAGAACACATGGCTTCCCTTCTGCCGCACTACTTGAAAGCTAATTGGAGCAGAACCTTCTCCATCATCTTGAAGTTGACGATGGAAAGACGGGTCACCCGGCGACCTCAATCTGTTGTAATCCGATAAACCTGGGCAGGTCTTCAATTGACCCCCGATATTCTTCCAGACATAACTCTATAACCTCCTTGAGGTTCTGATGGAGTTCATCAAGGGTCGTTCCCTGCGTATGGGCGCCTGGCAGTCCCGGCACTACCCCCACATAAAGTTTGGTTTCCGGGTCCCATTCTATATAGGCGGTGATGGTCTTCATTGCCACACTCCAGTTTGCAAACTTGGCCAGACCTTAAAGACTACTTCCATAGAGTCGTAATCATGGCTTGGAAGATACCCAAAGCATTTAAAAGGTTAATTTGAGGGGAGGAACAAGGTCTATCATACCTGCCCACCTCTCCCAAGGGCAGTTTTCCTCTGGCCCCCATCCATTTAGACATGGGCCTTTGGAACTCCCCAGATACCCGGAATTTTAGTGCCGCAGAAGGCGCAGCCTCCGTCTTTCATTTTAACCTCGCCGATCATGTAGCCCCGGCGGGGAATGATCAGTTTGCCACAGTTATGGCAGTAGGTATTTTCCGCCGGGTTTTCCGGCACGTTGCCGAGATAGACGTATTTCAGGCCCACTTCCAAGGCCGTCTGCCGGGCCTGTACGAGAGAGGCCAGCGGTGTCGGGAAATGGTTGCGCATTTTATATAAAGGATAAAAGCGGGAAAAATGCAGGGGGGTAAGCGGCCCCAGTTCGTCCCGGATCCAGACGCACATCTTCTTAAGAGCTTGGGGGTCATCATTAAACTGGGGGATGACCAGATTGACCAGTTCCAGATGTACCCCATGGCGGCGCAGGGTTTTACAGCTAGCCAGAACCGGGGCCAGGCTGCCGCCCACTAGATTGCCGTAGAAGTCGTCGGTGAAGGCCTTGAGGTCGATGCAGACCGCATCCAGATGAGCGCAAAGCGCTTCCAGGGGCTTGGGGTTGATGTAGCCCGCCGAATGGCAGACATTGAGGATTCCGGCCTGGCGGGCCAGACCCCCCACGTCTGTCATATATTCATAAAAAATGATCGGCTCCACGTAGGTGTAGGCAATGGAGGGGCAGTTGGTCTCTTGCGCCGCCTTAACTATTGCCTCCGGGGGAAAGTCAAAATTATAGGTTTCTTCTGGACGCATCTGAGAGATTTCCCAGTTCTGGCAGAACTTGCAGTGCAGGTTGCAGCCCGCCGTGGCAATAGAATAGGAAGGGCTGCCGGGCAGGACGTGAAACAGGGGCTTTTTTTCAATAGGGTCGATATGGACCGCGCAAGGGTTGCCATAGGCCAGGGTATAGTAGCGGCCGCCCCGATTTTCCCGCACCCCACATTCGCCCCGCTCGCCGTCCAGGACTTCACAATTATGGGGGCAGAGTTCGCAGCGCACCATGCCATCCGGCAAGGGGCTAAAATAGGAGGCTGGCCGGGGGCGGACAAACCCATAACGCACCTGCTGGCCCCTGGCCGGCAAGGGCAGCAACGGAAGCGACAGGGCCGTCAGGCCCAAAGCCCCGGTCTTGATAAACTGCCGGCGACTGCAAGACCAGTTAGTCCAATCGTTAAGCTGCTTATCCATATTCAATTCCTGATTACCGGGCTGTGAAGGGCAATCGGGCCAAGAAATTGCCGGTAGATAAATTGTAACATTTATCTCCGGGCTTTACCATAGATTATAACCCTTTAAGGAGCCGCCGAGAAAGGTTTGTCAAATCCAAGTGCGCACCGTCAGGGATTAGGGAATGATCATAATCGGCATCGGCCAATAACTGCAGAAGATAACAGTGGAAACTCAAGCAGTAAGAGCTGGACCAGACCAGAGATTAAGCCGTTACCAGGCCCGGCTAGTCGCAGAAGATAGAATTTAGGAAGATTAACAGCATACTCGGAGGAGGCACCGTTAACTGCCGGTGCCATTGATGCGGTTGCGCAGCACCCCGGAAGTTTTAAAGACCACGACATTGCGGGCCCGCAGCATCAGGTCTTGCCGGGTCTGAGGATTACGACCCCGGCGGGCGTTCTTGCGGCGTACCGAGAATTTACCGAAGCCGCTGATCAGCAAATCCTCTTCCCGGGCCAGGGTATCTTTCATGATCTCCAACACCCGCTCTACCGCAGCCCGGGCCTCCTGTTTGCTGAGGCCTATCTGGTTATGGACATTGTTGATAATCTTCTCCTTAGTCAGGGCCATGATCATCCTCCTCATGTTGATCTCAGCGGCTTGAAGAACAGTGGCTTGTCTCGCAAGTTATTATTGTTAAAATAAAAATCCCTGTCAAGCATTTTTTCGTTTCTTGGTTAAGATAAATTTTCTTTTATTTAAGTAGGTTCCGGGCTTCTGGAGGACGGAACCCTTGTTCGACCCCGACGCGGGTGAGCTTCTCCACCTCAGCGGCGGGCAGCGGTTGCAGCCTGCCTAACTGCCGGGCGGTAACCATGATTGAGGCGGCGTGTTCCAACTTTTCCATTCGGTTGTAGGCCTCCATCAGGGTCCGACCCACGGTCAGGCCACCGTGATGCGCCAGGACCAGAGCATCATAGCAGCGGATCAGCTCCTGGATGGACTGGGAGACCGCCATAGTGCCCGGAGTGGCATAGTCGGCGGTGGGAATGGCCCCCAGAGTAATGATTACCTCAGGCAAGACATCCACCTCCAGAGAAACCCCGGCAATGGAACAGGCTGTGGCCCGGGGCGGGTGCGCATGGACGACCGCGGCGATATCCGGCCGCAGGCGGTAGGCCGTCAGGTGCATCTGAATTTCGGAACTGGGTCTGCCCTCCCCTGCCATTACTTTGCCGGTCAGATCAACCGTCAATATGTCGCTCTCCTTTATAAAGCCTTTGTTAAGACCGCTCGGTGTAATGAGCAAGCGATGGTCTGAGAGCCGCGCACTGACATTGCCGTCGGTGGCCGCCACCATATTCTTATGGTGCAATAAATGACAGATTTGCACTATTTCCTGTCTCAGATGGGTCTCATCTACTATCAATTCCATACCTTTCTTTCATGACCCAGGGTCAGAGCATTTGCTTAACCAGGTTCAACGCCTCTTGGCGGTTATGGATGCGGCCCTCCAAACAAGCCTCGTCTACCGCCTCCAGCAAGAGGCGGAACTGAGGTCCTGGGTTCAGGTGGAATTCTTTGATCAGATCATCCCCGGTTATCAATCGGGGCCGATGTTCCAGGGGCTCCAGGCGTTCTTTCAGGAACTGGTAGGCCGAACTGCAAAAGTCAGCCAGCAGGGACTCGGCATCCCGCGGTTTGAGCGGCCCCTGACCGGCCAGACTGTCGGCCATGGCCAGGGCAAAGAGTCCGGGGAGATCGGGCCGGGCCGCCTTCACCAACCGCCCCAAGGCCCGCCAGGTCAATTGTCCTTCCCGAAACATCGGCAACAGCAGAAAAGGCCGCATATGCAATTGAATGAGCCGCACCACGGTGCGCAACTCCTCCTGACTGAAGCGCAGCCTGAGAGCGATCTGGGTAAATATTTCGGCCCCTACCCGCTCGTGGTGATAAAAAGTAAAGCGTTCCGGGTTATCCCGGCGTTCCTGGGTCTGAGGTTTGCCCAGGTCATGGAACAGGGCCGCCAACTTGAGCAGCACCGCCTTTTTATCCTGGCTGGCATAATCGCTAATCACCGGGGCCAGATCATCAAACCAATCCTGCGGACTGAGGAGCACCTGCTCTAAACAATCTACGGTCAGCATCGAGTGCTGGAAGACATCCAGGTGATGATAGCCGTTTTGCTCCACCCCTTTCATGTCCTCCAGTTCCGGGAAGATCTGGGCCAGCAACCCGGCCTGGGTCATGTTCTCCAGGGTAGGAAAGGCCCGCCTGACGGCCAGCAGCTGAAAAAGTTCCTGGTGGATGCGTTCTCCCGCCACCCGGCGGAATTCCTGCCGGTATCGGCGGATCGCCGCCCAGGTGTCGCTGGTCAGATCCAACCGGTGGGTAGCGGCAAACCGAAAGGCCCGCAGCATTCTTAGCGGATCCTCGTCAAAGTTTTCCGCCGCCATAATCTGCAAGCGCCCGGCCTCTAGGTCTGCCCTTCCGCCCCAGGGGTCGAGCCATACCAATTGACCCTCGCTCATCAAGGGGAGTAAGGGAATGGCCATGGCATTGATGGTAAAATCCCGTTTATGCAGATCGGCCAACAGGTCTGGGGCCCGAAATTCAGCAAAATCAAGGTTCTGTTGCTGCCAGACCACCCGGGCGGTGCGTTCCTTGGCATCGAGCCGGACAAAGGTGGCCCCCAGCTCATCAGCCAGGGCCGCGGCCAGTTCCAGGGCCTGGCGGTTGACCGCCAGGTCCAGGTCCGGGGCTTCCCGGCCTCGGGCCAATTCCCGTACCGTCCCCCCCACCAGATAAACTTCCAGATGCCGGGCTTCGGCCAATCGGGCCAGAATCTGCAAAGCCGGACGCTCTTGTAGCCGCTTAATAAGCCAATAAATTTTCTCCGGTGGTGGCAACTGCATCTGCATAATTTTATAATGCCTGGGTGAACGGCAAATGTCACCAGAAATCAACATCTAATATAAATCATTTATCTGGACTCGGCAAAGTCCAAGCTTTGGGGTATAATGTTTTCCGGCCAGGGCTAAATTACTCCATCAGATTTCAGTGGGTTTGAGCCGTTTTTTTCTGGCCCCGATGCATTTATTTTATGGACTAAGCAATAGCACCCAAGCGACACATTTTTATGGCCGAGAAACCACCTCGAACCTTCTTTGTCTGTCAGAGCTGCGGTTATAAGGCCCCGAAATGGATGGGCAAATGCCCGGACTGCGGAGCCTGGAATTCCCTGGTCGAGGAATTGCTGATCCCCGCCGTGGCCCGGTCGGCAGATTTATCGCTCCCCGAGGCCGGGAGCCAACCGGTGCCGCTGGTCAGCCTGACCTGTACTGCTGAAGACCGCCGGCTCTGCGGCTTGGCGGAGTTTGATCGGGCTTTAGGGGGCGGGGTAGTGCCAGGGGCGGTGACGCTTTTGGGCGGCGACCCCGGCATTGGCAAATCCACCCTGATGCTTCAGGTGTTGGATCGGCTGTGCGGCTCCCAGAGCCGGGGGTTGTATGTTTCCGGCGAGGAGTCCAGCGCTCAACTGAAGCTGCGGGCCGACCGCCTGGGGATCGCTGCGCCCGGACTGCTGGTCGCTACCGAGACCTGCCTGGAGAATATTTATAAAATGGTTGAGGCGGTCGAACCCGATTATCTGGCTCTGGATTCCATCCAGACGATTTATACCGCCACCCTTCCCGCCGCCCCCGGCTCCATCAGTCAGGTGCGGGAGACGGCCTTTCGCCTGGTGCAACTGGCCAAAAGCAGCGGCCGCCCGATTTTTCTGGTCGGCCATGTCACCAAGGAGGGGGCCATTGCCGGGCCCAAGCTGCTGGAGCACATGGTCGACACCGTGCTCTATTTTGAAGGGGAACGGGGCCATGCCTTCCGCCTGCTGCGCACCGTCAAAAACCGCTTCGGACCCACCCAAGAACTGGGAGTTTTTGAGATGGGGGAAGCCGGGCTGTCAGAAGTTGCCAACCCCTCCAAACTTTTTCTGTCAGAGCGTTCCCTGGAAACCCCCGGTTCGGTGGTGGTTCCCTGTGTGGAGGGGTCCCGGCCCATCCTGGTGGAAGTCCAGGCCCTGGTCTCCCCCTCCAGCCTGGCCCTGCCCCGCCGTCAAGCCATGGGCGTTGACCCCGGCCGGGTATCGCTGTTGGTGGCGGTTCTGGAAAAGCGGGTGGGACTGGCCTTGGGCAGCCAGGACCTGTTTGTCAATGCCGCCGGCGGGGTGCGGCTGACCGAGCCCGCAGTGGATTTGGGAATCATCGCCGCGCTGGCCTCTTCTTTCCTGGACCGGCCGGTGCCGGCTGACACCCTGGTTTTTGGAGAAGTCGGGCTGACCGGCGAGGTGCGGGCCGTAGGTCAGGCCGAGATGCGGCTCAAGGAAGGCCATAAGTTGGGATTTAGCCGCGCTGTGTTGGCCCAGGGCCACAAAGCCCGGCTCCCTGCTTTACCTGGCTTGAAATTAGACGAAGTCGGCGATGTCGCCCAAGCCCTGCGCATTCTTTTTCCGCCCGCCCGCTCTCAATCCGGGTAGAGCAGATATTGCTGCCGCAGATCGAGAAACTCCGGTAACTGCTGCTGCCAGCGCCCTTGCAGCTCGAAAACTGGCCTGCCCTCCTCCAGCCCCTCCCGAATCGCCGCATCCCCGGTGAGCAGGTCAAAAGGCAGACGGTCATACTCATATTCGTAAGGCGGCGGACGCCAGGCAAACTGGTCGGGGTACAACTCCTGAATGGCGGCAATTAGCCTCAGGGTAGTAAAATATGGCTTAAAAGTCTGCCGATCGGTGACATGCAGCTGAAAACCGTGGCACAGCTCCCCGGCCCACTTATGGAAAGAGGGCTGAAAACAAGCAGCCCTAAGCACCACCCCGGGCAGGGGCGAGTCGGCCAGCCGGGCGGCAACAGCGGTGGGATCAATAAAAGGGGCACCGAACAGCTCAAAAGGACGACTGGTGCCCCGGCCTTCAGAGAGATTGGTGCCCTCCAGCAGCACTTGCCCCGGGTAGACCAAGGCGGTATCTAAAGTAGGCAGATTGGGAGAGGGCAGCACCCAGGGCAGGCCAGTGGCGTCAAAATAATCTGACCGGGACCAGCCCTGGACCGGAATAACCTTAAGGTCGCAACCAAGCTGTTGGGTCTGGTTATAATAAGCGGCCAGTTCCCCCAGGCTCAGACCGTGGCGCATGGGCAGCGGATAAGGCCCGACAATCGACGCCATTTCTGGTTTGAGCAGATTGCCTTCGATCTGATGCCCGCCGATTGGGTTGGGACGGTCCAGGATGACCACTTGCTTGCCCAGCCGGGCAGCTGCCTGCATGGCGTAGACCATGGTAGTGGCAAAGGTATAAACCCGGGTGCCGACATCGGGCAGATCGATGAGCAGGACATCGATCAGCTCCAGCATCTCCGGGTCCGGAGCCAGCCGCTCGCCATAGAGGCTGAAAATCGGCAGACCCCAACGGGGCTCGATAAAATCCGCCGAAGCCACCATGTTATCCTGTTTTTCACCCCCAAAGCCATGCTGGGGGCCAAACAGGGCAGTTAGTTGACCGGGAAAACGCTCGGCCATCAGGTCGAGGGCGGGTCGATAATCGGGGCCGACGGTGGCCTGGTTGCATAGTAGCCCCCACCGACGGCGGGATAAAAATGGCGGGGGCTGCTCTAACAACACCTCCAGGCCGGTTTTAACGCGCATCTCTCTTCGGGCCGACTCAGCTAGAATTCCATCTGGTCTTGGCGCACCACCGGGCGGACCATCAATAATACATCGTGGGTCATGCCATCTTTGCGGATAAAATAGTCATCCAGAGTGCATTTGATCTCAAAATCCTTGGCCCGGAAGGCCTTCACTACTTTGCGATGGTCGCTAATAATCTCAGCTTTAAGTATTTGTAGATTTAATTTCCCGGCCAGATTGATCAATTCATCCAGCATCAGCGACCCCAGACCTAAATTGCGGAAGGGCCGCGACACGAAAATCCGGATTTCGCCGATGTGCTTGGCGGCATGTTTGCCCCGATGCAGGGTGGCGTCGGCGACCAGCCGCCCGGTTTCCAGATCAACAGCTACCAGAGGCAGGACTTTACGATAATTGATGTGCTCTATCCAATAATTGATCAGCTTCAGGTCCTTGACATCCTGTTTCAAAAAGCGGGTATCTTCCTCCGGAGCCTCCTGAAACAGCCGGATAAGATTTTCCCGGTCTTGCTGGTTCAAAAATCTCAGCATCACCCGTTGCCCATTTTGTAGGGTGACAAACTTCCGGTAGGTGGTGTAATTGATCATCCTGGCCTCATTAATGGATAAAATTATGCTATGCGCTAATCTTAGCCCATCGCCAAAGTTTGTCAAGGCGCGAACGCCATGGGTCTTCTACCGGTCAGCCAGTTTTTACCGGCATCAGTGCTGCTCACCTAAATTTTCTCAAAAAGTAATGCTCCAACCGGGCAATAAACTACTCCAGTCGGCCAGCCACTCTGATATCCAAAGGGGGAGGATTAACTAACTCAAAGGTGGTCGAGGCAATCTCTACTCCATGATTATCAAATTCTCCAAGAATCCTAGCAAAAATCTTGTCTTTGGTACTCAGGCGATGTTTGTAATCGACAATGTATCTGAGATTGAAATCCATCCAATTGTCGTTGCAAGTCAAGGTAACCACGGGATCAATCATCGCCTCATCAATCATGTATCTCCTTACTACGTCTTTCCAGGCCTTTTTGGCAAAATTGGTATATTCAATAACCACCTCCTCGATAACCTGCTTTAAGATCTGGCGGGCCAACCGGTGGTCCTGACCGTATTTGACTGGAATGTTGACTTCATCCCATAAAAAGGCGAAATCCGCTGAATAGTTAAACACTGGTTCTTTAAAGACGTGGCTGTTGCTGATACGGACTATACGACCGGTATAGCGGTCCCCCTTGATCCATTCCCCGCATTCCATCAAAGCCGTTCGCAACACCCCGAGGTCAATCACATCTCCTTTAATCCCCCCGAGTTGAATGCGGTCCCCAACAACATAAAAATGGCCAAAAGATATGGCCACCCAGCCGGCGATGCTGACAATCACCTCTTGCAGCGCAAAGGCAATCCCCGCTCCTGCCACCCCTAAGGCGATGGTCAGGCCTCCCAACTGTTGCCGAAACACTAAGGCCAGAAAGAGCAGGGCGATCAGATAGCCCAAAAAAGTTATGAGCTTCCGGACCCGATAGCGGGTTTGACCATCGGTAATATAGGGAGCGAGAGCACGCCTGATTACACTGACCAAAGCCCGGATTAGCAATAGACCCAGCAGGGCCAGAATAAATTTGCTGATCGTGGGGTCAAAAGCCCATTGCTTGATAACTTCCAGCACCTGCTTTAACTCGGTTTCCATAGCAGTCGACCTTTAACAGTATCCTTAAGACTATTCGGTTCACCCTGGGGGGTGGCGGGTACATTCTAATCCGGTCCAACAACTTTGGCATGAATAATAATTCAGATAGGTTAGGCGCAGGGCGCGCTAGCCGGAATTGCTATGCGTGGTCTTTTCTTCGCCCGATTTAACGAACACCGGGACCCGGGGCTTGGTTAGTAGTCTGGTTACTATGACGCCGATCGCAAAACCAATTACCAAGGTAGTTATGGTAAGAATTATTTGGGACATGCTAATTTCCCACAATAACAGATTGAGCGTGACCACCTGCGTATTTTGAAATAGAATTACCAGGGCCAATAAAACTACCACTAAAATAATAATGGTTTTGGCTTTCATAGCAACCTCTCCTTATATGTTTTAATCTAAAGCCTTTCTTTATTATCCACAGACCCGCTCATATGCGCCAGGTAACCTCTAGTTATATCATACACCATCCAAAAACCACACCAGATGAATGGGGCGGCGGCCAGCCACGAAATAAACAAAACAGTCAGGGCAAAAATTTTGGGTCGCCTGCCATTAACTTCTAAACACTGGGCGGAAAGAATTCGTTCAGCTCCTTGGGTAAAATGCTCTTGATGTCCTGGATTTCCCCTTGGGAAATCCGGGAGGCAAGCAGTTTAAAGACCGCCCGGGCTAGGCTCTCAGGGTTGATGTCGCCCCGAGGAAACTGGTCAGAGATGTGGGCCAGAAATTGTTCTTTATGGCGCTCCTTTACTGGTTTTCCAGAAGGCTTCCAGCCATCGTAATAAAAACCGCGGATCAACATGGGCAACTGAGCGCCGAGCTGGACGGCTTCTTCGACGATCAGGCGGTCCCGCAGCGCATGCAACGTGGACCGAAGACCCAGGTAGGCTCGATGGCGATCTTCCCAGCCCATTTCCTGCATCAAATCGCTGAGCCATTCATTGCTCTTGTGAATCGCCCGATCAAAGACATCCAATCCCGTCATAGTCATTGCGTGTTCCTCCTTTGGGCTGAAATTTACCTGATTGCCCCAGGCAGCTCTCATTATCAAAAAATTTCTAGAAGGGTTCTGCTGCCCCTGGGGCCCCTTAGATTGTCTCATGGACCGGCAACAACCTTATATTGATTAATATAAATCGATCCAACCCTTAGTCAATCTAAGGGGTCTTGGTTTTTAGAGGGCACTGACTTTCAATGCCGCTGATCGCCTCCCGCATCTTTTTAAAGCTCAGACAACCCATGAAAATCAAAATAATGCTCACCGGGATAAATATCCACCCCAACCATGCCAGCCAGACGGAATCGAAAAACTGGATAAAAGTCACTCCGGCGGCGAACAGGGTCAGCGCCGTCCGCAGAAAGGCCAGGAAAGTGCGCTCGTTGGCCAGCACGGTGCGTTCCACCGCCAGGCAATCACGTACCGGCAATTCTTTCTCCACCTGCTTGAGTTCTCCTTGAGTCAGGATTTAACTTTTTTGCCAGCGGTCCTGGTCAATTCCAGTTTAACTTGACAGCCTGATATTGGCAATGTTATTTACCCCGGCATAACTTAATTAAACCCAGATTTCAAGTGCAGGACTAGGATTTTCTCCGGGACGGAGGTTTCAATTCAGACTTGCCCCCGATTTTTAAAGGGCTAATGGGATTCACCGGGCGGGTCCTGGGGCTGGCTCTTTTGACCTTCTCCCTGGTCGCCACTTTGAGCTTTCTGCCCTGGGGGCGGTCTTTGGAAAATCTGGCCCTGGACTTCTGTTACCAGTGGCGTTCCCCTACCCCTTCGCCCCCAAATATTTTAATTATCGGCATTGACGAGGCCTCTTTCCAGGAACTGCGGCTGCCCTGGCCCTGGCCCCGGCGTCTCCATGCCGCGCTGATTCAACGGCTCCACACGGCCGGGGCCGGACTGATCGTCTTTGATATCCTCTTTGCTGACCCTATTACTCCCGAAGATGACCAACTGTTAGCCGCGGCCATCCGCCAGGCCGGAAATGTTATTCTGGGGGAAACCACCGAGGTTACCCGTGACCCTCGGTTCAACCGCCGGATCAAAGTCCAGCCTCTGGAGCTGTTTCGCCAAGCCGCGGCAGGAGTGGGATCGGAGATGATCACTCCAGACCCGGATGGAGTGGTTCGTCATTTTCAGCTCCAGATAGGGGGCCGAAAAACTTTGGCCACGACAGCGGTTAAATCCTACCGGCCACAATTAGACCTGCCTCCCCGACTCACTGGGCTGATCGATTATGCCGGCCCGCCCCGAAGCCTTGACATTGCGTCCTATTATCAGGTGCTGGACCCGGATCATCCCTTGCCCCCAGAGCGCATCCAAGGCCGCATTGTTTTAGTTGGCCGTATGTTGGAGGCTTCGGTCACCCCCCAGGCCCAGGCCGATGCCTTTTACACCCCTTATTTCTCCCTTACCGGCCAACTCATGTCCGGGGTGGAAGTCCATGGACATATCATCCATACCCTGTTGAGCGGCCGGTGGGGCCGGGAGATTTCGGACTCCGGCCGGGTCTGGCTTTATTTAATAGTTTTGTTAATTTCGGCTTATCTCTTGGCCCGATTCTCTCCGCTGGCCGGCTTGGGGATCCTGACCGCTCTCAGCTTATTGATATTGGGCATTTCAATCTATCTATTTATACACCATGCTTTCTGGGTCCCGCCCGGGCTCCTGACTTTCGGCGTTGCTCTGATTTATACCGGCAATGCATTATGCCACTATCTGGTAGTGGCCAAAGAAAAACGCTGGCTTAAGCAGGCTTTTTCCCGTTATGTTTCCGATGCCCTGGTAGCAGTAATCACCTCTCATCCCGACCGCCTGCGGTTGGGCGGCGAGGAGGTGGAGGTTACGGTATTGTTCTCTGACCTGGCCGGATTCACCGGCGTGTCAGAAGGGATGTCCCCCCAGGCTTTGATCGAATTGTTAAATGAACATTTTTCCACCATGACCGATATCATTCTGGCGCATCAGGGGACCCTGGACAAATATATCGGGGATGCCATCATGGCCCTCTGGGGCGCGCCCCTGCCCATGCCAAACCACGCGATCCACGCCTGTGAGGCAGCTTTGGAGATGCAACAGGCCATGGGGCACCTCCAGAAAGACTGGGAAAGCCGTGGTCTGCCGCGCTTAACTTGCCGGTGGGGTTTGCACTCCGGAGCGGTGATCGCCGGAAATGTCGGCTCCCGGAGACGTTTCAATTACACGGTAATGGGGGATACCGTCAATCTGGCTTCCCGATTAGAGGGAGTAAACAAGGTCTACGGGACCGAGATTTTATTGAGCGAAACTGCCTATCGCCAGGTAGGCGACCGCTTTCTGACCCGGGAAGTGGATCTGATTCAGGTCAAAGGTCGCAGCCAACCTACGGCGATCTATGAATTACTAGATTATCGCGTGGAGGAGGAACCGGAGTGGCTGCTAATTTTTGCTTCCGGCCGGGCTGGCTATCGCCATGGCCAATGGTCTTTGGCGCAGAAATGCTTTCAGGAGGTGCTCCGGCTAAAACCGGATGACCCGCCCACTTTGCTCTATTTAGAGCGCTGCCAGCAATATCAGCATCAGCCCCCGCCCCCTAACTGGCAGGGGGTTTTTGTCCTGGACAGCAAGTAAACGCTCTCCAGTACCCTACCCTACCCCATTTGTCGGATATATTTATTATTATCCCCGGACAAGATGATCACTCCTCCGGGCATATGCTTTCTCTCAGGGAAATAGTCAGCAAGAGCTTGAAGAGGCTTAAGACTGTTTGATGTTGGTCAGTTTCCAGGCCTGGGGGTCACTGCCGCACGGGCGGACGAAAGTCCAGCGTTCTTCGAATTTCACCGGTTTTGAGTCACTGCCAGCAATGACTTGGCAAGTTTGGCGATCCACCACATAATCCAACAGATTGGCCCAAAAGCCGACGGTGACATATTCCAGCCCGTTTTCCCGCCAAAACTCGGAAATTTCTACCTGGCGCAGGGTGACATTTTCCAGATGATTAACCTGGCCCCTGGATTTCAAGTTCTCCAGGTCATAACTTAAGACAATGAATAAATGGCCGTCAATCAGAGATTGCAATAAAGCTGCATCCTGCTGCATCCAGGCTTTTTGAAACTTAAAGAAAATATCTTGCGCCATTTCTTTGACGGCCTCCGGGTCTAACTCTTCCTCCTGGTCCTGACTGGCCGCGCCGTCCTCAGCCTGATCGCCAGAATCATCTGCCTCTCCAGAAGGCATCAGAGCCGGCATGAAAGCTGCGTCGCCGGGCTCGTCATTTTTCAAGCTTTTCTCCCGCCGTCGCATGAATAGCAGGTATCCGGTACAGAGCAACCCAGCCACGAAGCCGATCTTTAGAATTAAAGTGACTAAGCTGCCATCAAATACCGAACCCCCGATCTGGTCAAACCAGTTGAACAGGCAGGTATCCAAGAACCCGTCTAATAGCGCTGCCGCCATATTACCGCTTAATCGAGGGCCGAAACTCCCAGAGGCAGTGGGCTGAGAATGAGCCTGGTAAGCCTCAAGGAGCGATATGCAGTTGCTGTTAAAATGGAAATCCAAGGAAGCAGGCGGCAGGGAGCAGCTTCGGGAACTCCCGAATCCGAGGAAATGGCCCTGGCCAATCCAGGCCTGGGCCTGATCAACGCCTATCACCATGAACCACAGCAGCCCTGCCAGCAAACAGGTCAAGACAGGAAAAGTTTTGTCACCAGTCACATTAGTCTTTTGATTCATTGGCATGATACAAGGGGATTATGGTCTAATACCCTTATCGGAATCTCAGACTAATTCTTTAAACAAAACTTTTGCCTGGATTGCCAAAATCCTCAGGCGGCCTCCAAGGTCACCCTTTTGAACCGCCGTTTGCCAACCTGCAACAGGTAAGTATGTCCAGCGGGCAGCTCCATATTGTCATCGACCACCTTGGCGCCATTTACCTGGACCCCACCCTGGAGCACCAGGCGGCGGCCTTCGGAACTACTGCTGGCCAGGCCAGCTTTTTGGAGCAGTTTGGGGAGCCAGAGTGCGGCCTCGGCTAGAGGCACGGTGATCTCTTCAATCTGTTCCGGTAGCTTCTTTTCTCGAAAAATCGCGGCAAATTCCTGGGCGGCGTGTTCAGCCGCGGCGGGGCCATGAAAACGGGCGACGATCTCTCGGGCCAGTTCTTCTTTGGCCTGGCGGGGGTGCAGACTGCCATTTTCCAGGGCCTGATGCATGGCCTGCAATTCCGTCCGGGAACGATCGCTCAACAATTCATAATAGCGCAGCATCAATTCATCTGAAATGGACATCAGTTTGCCGAACATCTCTAACGGAGGTTCTTCAATGCCCACGTAGTTATGGAGCGACTTGCTCATTTTGTTGACGCCGTCCAGACCCTCCAGGAGCGGCAGCGTAATGATCACCTGGGCTTCCTGGCCGAACTCCCGCTGCAACTCCCGGCCCACCAGCAGGTTGAACTTCTGGTCGGTGCCGCCCAATTCCACGTCGGCCTGCAGAGCCACAGAATCATAGCCCTGGATCAGGGGATAGAGGAATTCATGAATCCCGATGGGGATATGATTGGCAAAGCGCTGGTGGAAATCATCCCGCTCCAGCATCCGGGCCACCGTGTGTTTGCCCGCCAGGAAGATCAATTCCTGGGCTGTCATATGCTTCATCCAGCGGCTGTTAAAGTCGATAATAGTTTTATCCGGGTCCAGAATTTTAAAAATCTGGCGCTCATAGGTCAGGGCGTTTTCCTTGACCTCAGTCTCGGTAAGGGGCGGACGGGTCTCGCTCTTGCCGGAGGGATCGCCGATCATCCCGGTAAAATCCCCGATAAGGAAAATCACCTGATGTCCCAATTGTTGAAAATGTTTGAGCTTGTGAATCAGCACGGTGTGGCCCAGATGCAGGTCCGGGGCAGTCGGATCAAACCCGGCCTTGACCCGTAAAGGCTGTTTCCTGGCTAAGGAGCGGGCCAGTTTAGCTCGGAGTTCCTCCTCCCGCAAAATCTCCTGAGTGCCCCGCCGGATCAGGGCCAGTTGCTCCTCTAGCGTCATCTACGTTGTCCACTCCTTATCTTGCAATCTTCACTCCGGGCGGATGTCTCCCTCACCGGAGAGACTATTTTTCTGCAGGGTTATAGTCAGGTCTAGCCTTGGAGCCGCAATTTTCCTGTTCCGGAGGCGGTTACTTCCCCGACCCAAGCCGCGGCCGTTATCCCCTTCTGCTGCAGCCGGTGCAGAAGGGTATCAGCATGATCGGGGGCTATGGCAATCAGCAATCCACCGTTGGTCTGGGCATCGCTGCAGATGTCCACCAGCAGGGGGTCGATTCCCGGGGCAATCTCCAGGCACGATTCGCAGAAACGGCGGTTGGCATGACTGCCGGCCGGCACCAGCCCCATAGCCGCATATTTGAGGGCCGGGGCCATAATCGGCACCCGGGTGGCGAAAAACGTCAGTTCCACCTTGCTGGCCACTGCCATCTCTAAGGCATGCCCGAGCAGACCGAAGCCAGTGATATCGGTGAGGGCGCGGACGGCCAGGCCCTCCAGACACTCTGCCGCCCCCTGGTTAAGTTCCAGCATGGCCTCAATCATGGCGGCTTCGGCCTCTGGAGAAGCCAACCGCCCCTTCAGGGCAGTGGAGATGATGCCGGTGCCCAAGGGTTTGGTCAGGAACAACTGATCCCCCACCTTGGCCCCGGCATTGGTCAGCACCCGTTCGGGATGGACCACCCCGGTAGCGGCCAGCCCATATTTAAGTTCCGGATCTTCCACGCTATGGCCGCCGAGCAGCAGCGCCCCGGCTTCATGAATTTTATCCAGCCCTCCGGCCAGAATGGCCTGCAGCTCTGCGGTGGGCATTGTTTGCCGGGGATAGCAGACGATATTGAGGGCGGTGAGGGGCCGCCCTCCCATAGCATAAATATCGCTCAAGGCATTGGCGGCCGCGATCTGACCGAAGGTATAGGGATCATTGACAATCGGGGTAAAAAAATCCACCGTCTGAATCAGGGCAAGCTCCTGGGTCAACCGGAGGACGCCGGCATCATCGGCCCATTCCAGGCCCACCAGCAAATCCGGATGAGCCTGCAGGGGCAGGGTTTTCAAGATTTCCTCCAACTCCCCGGGAGGAACCTTGGAAGCTCAGCCCGCGGCCCGCACCTGTTCGATCAGGGGCCGGGTCACCTTATCCGTCACAATTGCCCTCTCTACAAATGATTATTTCCCAAACCCCAGCCAGCGGACTTCCCGGTCTTTGCGGGGCGGGGCCGGTGGGGATTTAGCCGGATAGCCCACAGGAGTAATGGCCAGCAGCTGCCGATCTTCCTTGCCCAGGAAGGACAGCAACTCATTTTCGACATAGAGCACCCCGGTCATCCAGCAGGTTCCCAGCCCCTCGGCTGCGGCCGCCAACAGCATATTTTGCATCAGGGCCGCACCGCTCTGGATAATCGCCAGGCGATGCATGGGGTCGTCCTCCTGCCAGACGGTGACGGCGATCACCACTGGGGCCCCGCCCAGGTTCTTGAAAAACTGCGCGGTGAATTGTTGCTGTTTTTCAGTAAACAGCTTTTTGAGCAAAGGCATCAAATGGTCGATAGATTTAGCGCAGAGCGACACAAATTGGTCCCGGACCGCGCCAGTCATTACCGTTAATTCCCAAGGCTGTAAATTGGTACCGGAAGGGGCCCACAAACCAGCCTCAATCACCCGCTCCAGGGCATCCCGGGGAACGGCATCTGGCTTATAAAGCCGGTGGCTCCGGCGGTTTTTGATGGCTTCATATAGATCCATTATATCCCTCCTTCCAAGTACTTACACTTTGGGGCAATTATCTACCCCCCGGTAGGGTCTGGGCCACGGCCAAGCTGCCTGAACCTCTAATCCTAAAGTTAACCAGATATTGAAATTAAAATATAACATTGTCCCTGATGAAAATCTTTAAAAATCTATGCCGGTCAGATTTTTCGGTCTGGTTGACATTTCCGAATCAATGTTTATTTTATAGGGAAATTTACCGTATTTATGGGTAGAGATTGAAAATCAACTTTTCATATCTGAACTCTTCAACTTGGAGGTAAAGCAATGGGCTACGAAGGACATGGTGAACCCTTTGAGAAGCTGACTCCCAAGACCAGGGACCTGCGTCGGGCCATTATGTCGCTGATCGAGGAACTGGAGGCCGTAGACTGGTACCAGCAGCGAGTAGATGTTACCGAAGATGAGGCCCTGCGGAAAATTCTGGCTCATAATCGAGACGAGGAGAAGGAGCACGCCGCCATGATCCTAGAATGGATCCGGCGTCATGACGACCGGTTTGCCAAGGAACTGCAAACCTATCTGTTTACCGACAAGGACATCACGGAGATCGAAGAAGATTGATCCAGACCAATTCTAACCATAATTAAGGGAGACAAAAGTGGAGCCCCAAAAAACCATGGTATGCATGTGTGAGAACTGCGGCAGTGAAGGCGAAATGACCATTAAATGCGAGGAGGTCATCCCGCCCCAAGCGCCGACCGCCGAACCCCAGCCTCAAAAAGTAAAGCGGACCGTGGTCTGCAGTAAGTGCGGCAACGAAGCTGAGATGATTGTTGACCTGTAAGGACGAAAAATAATTATCAATCTACTGGCTGAGCTTGTCCGCCAGCATTTGAGGCATTTCCCCTACCCGTAGACTCAGGTCGAGATGGCGTCCATCCCGGAAGACCTTAAGATTTACCTGCTTGCCGACTGGGGTCAGGACTGTCCGGCGCGGCAATTCATCCATCTGAGGAATCTGGTATCCATCAAATTCCAGGATGATATCTCCCCGCCGGACCCCTGCCCGGGCTGCGGCAGTATCTGGAATAACATCCCCCACCAAGGCTCCGCTCGGCTCCGGGAGGCCAAATGACACCGCTAAGGCCGGGGTCACCTTCTGGACTATAACCCCCAGAAAGCCGCGCACTACCCGGCCTTGCGCCTGCAATTGCTCTAAAATGTAGCGCGCCCGGCTGCTGGGGATGGCAAAGCCGATTCCCTGCCCCGGGGCATAAAGAGTATTGTTAATGCCCACGGCTTCGCCCTTTAGGTTGACCAGCGGCCCCCCGGAATTGCCGGGATTGACGGCCGCGTCCGTCTGCAGGAAATCATTGTAAGGGCTGTTGCCCAGGATGCGCCCTTTGGCGCTGATAATTCCGATAGTGACTGTGTTTTCCAACCCGAACGGGTTGCCCAAGGCCAAGACCCGGTCGCCTACCTGCATCTGCTCCGAATCCCCCCATCCCAGATAGGAAACTTCGGGCAAAGGTTTAGCCAGTGCCAGCAGGGACAGATCGGTCAAGGCATCCTCCCCGATTACCCGGGCCTTGACCTTCCTACCCTGGCAACTGGTCACTACCAGTTCCTGGGCTCGATCAACTAAATGCTGATTAGTAACCACATGTCCTTGGGAATCAATGAAAAAACCCGAACCTTGGGACCGCTGGGGTGAGGCCGACGAATTGCCAAAGTCCTCAAAGGCTCGGGGAATGCCAAAAAATTTGGACCAGGGGAAGCTCTGGTCAGAGGCCGACCCCTGGATCGCCTGGATATGGACGATGGCTGGAGTCACCCTTTCCACAATCTGGGCAATTGTAGCAGGAGGCTGTTCCCGGATCTGCTGGCTTACCGAGTCCATCTGCGATTCGCACCCGATCAGCATTAATAAAAGCAGCAGTAAAAGCAGGCCCTTAAACAGCAGGTTAATCTCAGCCCCGTCTTCGGGCCGGCAGTCCGGTACTAAGGTCTGGCCCCGGCCGGCGACCCGGGAAGCAAGGTTGGGGCCTGGCTTAGGGATAGTTAAAAATCCCAAGGGATGTCCCTTTCCGCCATGGGACCCAAAAATACCAGAGTCCAGTCCGGCAAGGAGAACAGCTTCTGGGCCAATTGCTGAATCTGGGCTGCAGTCACCGCCTGTAAATTTGAAATTATTTCTTCGTAGGGAATAAAACCGCCCAGGTTGATTTCATTCTTGGCCAGACGGATCATGCGATTATCATTATCCTCAGAACTCAAAAATAGGGCCCGGCGCAGATATTCCTGGGCAGCCTGCAATTCCGGGCGGGGGACTTCCTTGTCGGCCAGTTTGATTAATTCTTTCTTAATGACCTCTAATAGGGCGGAAAGATCTTCAGGGCTCACCGCGGCATTAACCGCCAACAGGCCGGTATCGCTGTAAGAGGTGAAAAAGGAATAAATGGCATAGCACAAGCCGCGCTTTTCCCGGACCTCCTGGAAAAGCCGGGAACTCATGTTGCCGCCCAGGATCAGATTGAGCAGAATCGCCGCATACCGGTCTCTATCCGCTGCGGCCGGCGCCCGGGTTCCCAGACAGACGTGGACCTGCTCCAGATCGCGGGGACAGAAGTGCACTCCGGGGTGATTACTAACCTTGGTGCGCGGCCGCGGCGGTCGTCCATTGCGAAAATCTTGGAAACCGGAGCCGACCAGCCGCACCAGATCATGGTGGCCAAGGCCTCCAGCCGCAGCAATCACCAACTGTTCCGGCCGATAGGTCTCCTCCCGGTAATTGATCAGGGCGGTGCGGGTCAGTTGGCTGACCGTCTCCACCGAGCCGGTGATCGAGCGGCCGAAGGGGTTTTCTCCCCAGAATTGGCGGCTGAACAGCTCATGGATGTATTCCTCCGGGGAATCCTCCTGAGTGAGAATTTCCTGCAGGATTACCCGGCGCTCTCTTTCCAATTCTTCGGGTTGATAGGTGGGATTCAATAAAATATCACTTAACAGATCGATCAACTCAGGAACCTGGTCGGCCAGCACCTTGCCATGGAAACAGGTATTCTCCTTGGTCGTAAAGGCATTGGAACTGCCGCCCAACTGATCGATTTCGCGAGCCAGGTCAGCGACCCCGCGGCGTTGGGTGCCTTTGAAGGCCATGTGTTCCAGGAAATGTGAAGTCCCATTCTCCGCCCGGGTTTCATCCCGAGAGCCGGATTGCACCCACAAGCCCACCGAGACCGATGGCGAATGGGGGATTTCCTCGGTTATGATTTTGATGCCTGGGGGTAGGACAGTCTTTTGATACACCCCTGGTTTACCTCTAGTGGTGAACTTCCTCTGGGCTTTCCCCCAAGGCAGCTTTCCGGGACAGACGGATTTTTCCCTGTTTATCGATTTCCAGAACCTTGACTAGCACCTCATCGCCTTCCTTTAACACATCGGTTACTTTTTTGACCCGTTGGCGGTCCAACTCCGAGATATGCACCAGCCCATCGGTGCCCGGCAGGATTTCCACGAAAGCTCCAAAATCAACGATCTTTTTGACCTTCCCATAGTAGAGTTTGCCGACCTCGGCTTCCTGGATAATTTCGCGAATCATGCGTATGGCCTGATCCGCGGCAGCCGCATTGGGGGAAGCAATATGCACCCGGCCGTCATCCTCAATATCGACCTTGGCCCCGGTGACGGCCACGATATTTTTCACGGTTTTGCCGCCCGGACCAATAACATCCCTGATCTTTTCGGGGTTGATGTTCATGATAACGATTTTAGGAGCATGCTCTTTCAAAGTGGCATGAGGCTGGGCAATGGTCTCTTTCATTTTATCCAGAATATGAAGCCTCGCCTGCCGCGCCTGGTGCAGCGCCTGAGCCATGATTTCCCGGGTCAGGCCGGCAATTTTGATATCCATCTGCAAGGCCGTGATGCCCTTCTCGGTGCCAGCCACTTTAAAATCCATATCGCCCAGGTGGTCCTCATCTCCCAGGATATCGGAAAGTACGGCAACCTGGTCATTTTCTTTGATCAGTCCCATAGCCACTCCGGCAACGGGATCGCTAATAGGCACCCCGGCGTCCATCAGGGACATGGAGGCCCCGCACACCGTAGCCATGGAGGAAGAGCCATTGGATGACAGGATTTCAGAAACTACACGGATAGTATAGGGGAAGTCCTCCGCCGGCGGCAACACCTGGCTGATGGCCCTTTCCGCCAGTGCCCCATGGCCGATCTCCCGCCGCCCCGGGCCCCGCAGCATCCGGGTTTCGCCCACGCAATAAGGTGGAAAATTGTAATGCAGCATAAAGGCCTTGAAGGTATTGCCGGTCAGGGTTTCAATGCGCTGCTCATCGGACACCGTACCCAGAGTGGTGACCGCCAAGGCCTGGGTTTCGCCCCGGGTAAAAATAGCCGAGCCATGGGTGCGGCTTAGCAAACCGATCTCACAGCAGATGGGGCGCACTTCGGCGTATCCGCGGCCATCTATCCGGCGTTGCTCACTCATGATCAGGTTGCGCACCACCTTTTTCTCCAGGTCATGGAGCGCTCCGATGATCTCTCGTTCCCGGCCTTCATACTCCGGCCCCAAACTAGTGAAAATCTCTTCCAGGAGATTCTCTAAAGCTTGGCGCCGTGCCTGCTTCTCTTTGATGGTCAGGGCTGGCAACAGACGGGGTTGGGCCAGTTCGGTGACTTTCTGAATTAACTCGGAATCTGGATTAATTTCCGGACTGGGCCGCTTGGGCAGCCCAATTTCCGCCCGCATGCGATCCTGCAGAACCAGAATGGGTCGCATCTGTTCATGGGCAAAGAACAGCGCTTCCAGTATCTCCTCTTCCGAAGCCATGGCGGCGCCGCCCTCCACCATCACCAACTCTTTGGCAGTCCCCGCCACAATCAGATTGAGGGTGCTGTCTTTTAGCTGGGTATTGGTGGGATTGATGATCAGTTCTCCATCCAGCTTGCCTACCCGCACCGCGGCAATGGGGCCTTTAAAAGGGATGTCGGAAATTTCCAGCGCCGCCGACGCTCCGTTTAGGGCAATAATATCCGGATCATTTTCCTGATCAACCGACAATACCGTGGCAATGATCTGCAATTCATTAAAAAAGCCTTGGGGAAATAACGGTCGGATAGGTCGGTCGATCAACCTTGAGGTCAAGGTCTCTTTTTCACTGGGCCGGCCAATCTCACGCCGGAAAAACCCTCCTGGAATGCGACCGGCGGCATAGGCCATTTCTAAATAATCAACCGTGAGAGGCAAGAAATCGATGCCCTCTCTGAGATGATCTGAGGCCACCGCCGTTACCAGGAGCCCGGTTTCTTCGTAGCGGACAAAAACCGCGCCATTGGCCTGTTGGGCCATCTTGCCAGTTTCAAAGACCAGGGTTCGTCCCCCGATCTCTACTTCAAATGTCTTAAGCATATTTTTATAAGTGCCTCCCACTTAAATAAAGTCCTAACGGCGCAATCCTAATTGTTCGATCAAGGATCGGTAACGATCAACATCTTTTTTCTTCAGATAATTGAGTAACCGCCGCCGCTGGCCCACTAACTTGATCAGGCCGCGGCGGGAATGGTGATCTTTGGCATGCACCTTAAAATGATTGGTCAGATAGTTGATCCGCTCACTGAGAATAGCTACCTGGACTTCGGGTGAGCCGGTGTCCTTCTCATGATGACAGAAGCGGTCGATTAATTCCCGTTTCCTTTCAGTTGTTAGCCCCACGAGTCCCTCCTTATATAGGATAACCTTTAATTAATCTAGGCCTAGTCCAATTTTTTCTTAAAATCATTGGCCCCCTTGGGTTGCCTCCTGACCAGCCGCAAACACCCGAACCGGCTTTAGAACGAACTGCGAAGGGTCTCCCGCCAGTTCTGCTATTGCCACCAGTTCTTGACCCTGTAGGACTCGGACCTGCTCCCCGGGTTGACGCCGTTGATATTCGGCCTGTCCGGGCCACTGCCGCAGGCTTTGGCCCTGTCGCAGCCGCTGGGCATCCGGATCGGAGATTGACACGGCTGGCCAGTCCGGCAGGCAATGGGCCAGCGGGATCAGATGCGCCCGCAATTCCTCTTGGGCTTTAAGATCATCCCGGCCGGGCAGAGATACCGCCCTGGACAGCGAGAAGGGGCCGACCGCCAGGCGCCTCAGGGCCTCCAGGTAGGCCCCGCACCCCAGGACGCGGCCCATATCCGCGGCCAGGGTGCGGATATAAGTGCCCTTGGAGCAGGTAACGGTAAAAGTTACCTGAGGCAGAGAAATTTCCTCGATTTCCAGACAGTGAACTTTTATCCGACGCGGGTTAACCTCCAGCATCAGGCCTTGGCGGGCCAGATGATAGAGCCGCTGCCCTTGGTAATGGAGGGCAGAGTACATCGGCGGGATCTGCCATTGCTCTCCCACAAATCTCGCCGCCACCTGGATAATCTGCTCCGGACGGGGCAAATCCACGGAGTGCGCCACCATTGTGCCGGTTACGTCCTGAGTGTCAGTTTCCGCCCCTAAGTGCATTGAGGCCCGGTAAGTCTTAGGCTCCTCAATCAAAAAGGGGACAAGTTTGGTAGCTTGGTTGAGGCAAAGAGGCAAAACCCCGGTAGCAAAAGGGTCCAGCGTCCCTAAGTAGCCGATCTTCTTAACTTTTAAAATCCGACGAACTGCTTTGGCTACTCTGAAGGAAGAGAGTCCGGCCGGTTTGTCAATTACTACGACCCCGTGGCACTGCGCTTTCATGAGGAGTCCTTGGACCCATCGGTTTCCGGGGGTTCCTGCTTCAATTGACGCAAAAGCTTTTCAATGCGGGCCCCGCGTTGCCATGATTCATCATGGCAAAAGATTATTTCCGGCATTGTCCGGAGGATCTGGTCCCGGCCGATTTCTTGTTTGATAAAGCCACTGGCCCGCTTTAAGGCCGCCTGAATGTCGGGTAAATCCTCCGCGCCGCGGGGTTGGTAGAAAACCTTGGCCCGGCGCAGATCATCGCTTATTTCCACCTCAGTGATGGTCAGGGTGCGAAGCCGCGGATCACGACTTTTGTGAAGTAAAATCAAGGCAATTTTTTCCCGCAACAGTTCGCTGACCCGGGCGGCGCGTGGTTTGGTTCTGCCAACGGCTTGCATCATTATTAATTATCTGTCATTGATATGCCAGACTTCCACTTTCGAATCAATTATCTGAGCCAAGTGCTGGGCTTCCATATAATCGATGATCTTGGTCAGGCTGGCATCCAGGATTTGCGAATCGTTGCCGATCAGGGCCAGACCCAACTTTGCCTGTTGCCACAGATCATGGTCATCAACCTCAGCGATCGCCGCCAGAAACCGGTGCCTGACTTTTTCGATCAAACTCTTAACCACTTTCCGCTTGCCCTTTAGAGAATGATTTTCTGGAATGCGGATGGTTATCTGGGCTATGGTCACAACCATAAGCTAGATGTCCCAGGCTGCCAGGCATTAACCTTGGCTGCCGGGCAATGGCTGCAAAAGCGCCTTAACTTCTTCTAGGCGATAGGCCTCAAGGATATCGCCCACCTGGAGGTCGTCAAATTTATCAATTCCAATGCCACATTCATAGCCGGCAGCTACTTCTTTGACATCATCCTTGAACCGCTTCAAGGAGCTGATCTTGCCTTCGAAAACCGCCTCCTGGTCACGGCGCACCCGGATCAGGGCATTGCGTTCGACCTTGCCTTCGGTCACATAGCAACCGGCAATGGTCCCGACTTTAGGAATGGAAAAGGTTTGCCGCACCTCGGCCCGGCCCAAGGGCCGTTCTTCGTAAGTCGGTTCCAGCATGCCTTCCAGGGCGGAATGAATATCACTGCTCAAATGGTAAATAACGTCGTAGAACCGGACGTCGACATCTTCCTGTTCCGCCAGGGCCTGGGCCTTGGGGTTGATGCGCACATTAAAGCCGATGACGATGGCATTGGAAGCCGAGGCCAACATAATATCGCTTTCCACAATATCCCCGGTGCCGGCGTGAATTACGTTCACCTTAATCTCTTCCGTACCCAATTCCGACAGGGCCTGGGTCAAGGCCTCGATAGAACCCTGGACATCGGCTTTGAGGACCAGGTTCAATTCTTTGACCATGCCCTCCTGGAAGCGCTCGTAGAGCTTTTCCAGGGTGACTTTGCTCATCCGGGCTAAGGCTGCTTCGCGCTGTTTCTGCTGTCTTAATTGAGCTACCTGTTTGGCGACCCGCTCATTTTCGAGCACCATAAATTCATCCCCGGCATTAGGAACCCCACTGAAACCTTGGACTTCCACCGGGACGGCGGGGGTAGCTTCTTCCACCCGGGCTCCTTTATCGTCAAACATGGCCCGGACCCGGCCATATTGTAAGCCACAGACAAAGACATCGCCCGTTTTTAAAGTTCCTTCTTGAATGAGTACGGTCCCGACTGCTCCCCGGCCTTTATCCAGCTTGGCTTCGATAATCCGACCCCGGGCCGGACTGTCGGCGCTGGCTTTGAGTTCCAGGAGCTCGGCTTGCAGCAGGATCTTTTCCAAGAGCTCGTCAATGCCCAGATGCTTCTTGGCCGAGATCTCGGCAAATTGCACATCTCCGCCCCAATCTTCAGGGACAATGTCCTGCTCGGCCAGTTCCCGTTTGACCCGGTCTGGATTGGCATTGGCTTTGTCAATCTTATTGATCGCCACCACCAGCGGGACTCCGGCCGCCTTGGCATGGTTGATGGCTTCCAGGGTCTGGGGCATGACACCGTCATCCGCGGCCACGATCAGGACCACCAGGTCAGTCACCTGGGCCCCGCGGGCCCGCATGGCGGTAAAGGCCTCATGGCCGGGGGTATCGAGGAAAACCACCTCCCCGTGCGGCAACGACACCTGATAAGCCCCGATGTGCTGGGTAATGCCGCCGGCCTCGGACTCAATTAACCGGCTCTGGCGGATGGCATCCAACAAAGAGGTTTTGCCGTGGTCGACGTGGCCCATAATGGTGATCACCGGGGGCCGGGGCACCAGATCGCCCTCCCCGTGAGGCCGCAAATCCATTATATCTTCTTCATGGGGATAGGCATGCTCCACCTCAAAACCGAACTCATTGGCCACCAGCACTGATGAATCATAATCAATGGGCTGATTGATGTTGGCCATCACGCCCAAGCCCATGAGCTTTTTGATTATCTCACTCGATTTGATGCCCATCCGCTTGGCCAGTTCGCCGACAGTGATCGAGTCCCCCACTTTGATCCGCCGTTTAATTGCTTTGGGCACGGTCAGTTCGGTCTTGGAAACCGTCCGGATAGCTTTTTTGACGCCTTTTTTCTTGGAGACGAATCGGGAGTCGCCCTCTACCTTCTCATATAATTCTGCCCCTTCCCGCACTTCCTTTTTGCGCAGCGCCTTTTTCCGGGCCTCCTCACTGGTCACTTCGGTCCCGCGTTTACCCCGTTTCTTTTTGGCCTTGGATTTCTTTTCTTCTTTTTCTGGTGCCGCCGCTTCCCGCTGTTTGGCTACTTCGACAATTTTCGGCCGATAAGCCGGCTTGGAAGCAACCTCGGGTTCGGATACCGGTTCGGGCTCGGTTGCTTCGGCCGGGGGCAGACTGATAATACGCGCCGGCGTCTCTTTTTTGGCCTTTTTGGCCTTTTGCCGCCGCAGGGCGGCCGAAGTATCCGGTGTCCGGGGCTCGGCCTCTTTTTCCGCCGGGGTCTCCTTTTCCTCGGCCTCCGCCGCCGCAGTCTCCGGGGGCACCTCAGCAGGGGAAGGAGTCTCTGGAACCGGTGGAGCTGCCTCCGCCTTAGGTTCAGGAGGCGATGGTTCCATAGGTTGCAGGACAGCCTCTTCCTCCGAAATCGGCGCCGGGAGAGTCGGCTTTTCTGCTTCCGGCCAGGCAATAATCCGGGCCGTACTTTTGGTTGGTTTCTTGCGAGTCCGAGGTTTAAGCGCAGATTCTGCAGCTTCCGGAGATGCGGATTCTTCACCTTCGCCGGCCGCGGATTCATCCGATTCCGACACCTCCGGCGAGACTGAACTAGGCTCAGCGGTTTCCTGACTAGCTTCTGGTTCTGAAACAGCCTCCAAAGAGGTAGCCGGCGATTTGGGCGAGGCTAACCGGCGACGGCGTTTAACGCCGCTGCCTAAGCGCCGTTCCTCGACCTGCGGTACTGTTTTCGCCAACTCATTCCTGACCCGCTCTAAATCAGGCTCATCGATTGAACTAAGGTAATTCTCCACCTCCAGATCCATGTCTTTGAGACGTTGGAGGAGGTCTTTGACATCAATTTTAAATTCTCGGGCCAGATGTGATACTCTAGTTTTGGCCATAAATCTTTCTATCCCCGTAACAAAAATTCTTATTTTAAATCATAAATCAATCTGTCCCGGCAACTGTCCGGCCGGGTCCGCCCTCAGACTCCCAGATCCTCTTCTTCAGCGGGCAGTTCGGTTTCCGCCCCGCCGGGGAGCAGAGCCTCAGCGGTCTCGGACGCGGCTGGCTTCTCTTTGGGGCCAGCCAGCATCTCTTTAGCCGCGGCAATGATGCTGGCCGCTTTTCTCTCATTCAGACCTGGCACCTGGATCAAATCCTCCAGGCTGCTTTCGGTAACCTCCCGGGCCGAGGTAAATCCGGCTTCATAAAGGGCACTGGCCGTCATTTCTCCCACCCCGGGAATTTGCAGTAAAGAAAGGTAGCTCTCCTTCAAGGACTTGGAATACTTGGTCTCGCTCTTAACGTCGATTTTCCAGCCGGTCAGCCTGGAAGCCAGACGGACATTCTGGCCCCGCTTGCCAATGGCCAGGGACAGATGTTCATCAGGCACAATGACTTCCATGGCCTGGTTGACCTCATCCAGGATGATGCGGCTGACTTCCGCCGGAGCCAGAGCCTGAGTCACAAATTTGGCCGGATCGGGATTCCAGGGGATGATATCGATCTTTTCCCCCCGCAGTTCCTGGACGATGTTCTGTACCCGGGAGCCTTTCATCCCCACACAGGCGCCCACCGGGTCTACATCCGGATCCCGAGAGGTCACCGCAATTTTGGCCCGGCTGCCGGGCTCCCGCACACAGGCCAGAATCTGGACGATGCCCTCAGAGATTTCTGGAACCTCGTTTTCAAATAGAGAGATCAGGAATTCGGGCCGCACCCGGGATAAGATAATCTGGGGCCCCTTTGAATGGCGTTTTACCTCCAGGACATAGGCCCGGAGGCGGTCGCCCTGCCGGTAACTTTCCCGCGGTATTTGCTCTTCCGGTGGCAATAGGGCCTCGGTCCGTCCCAAGTTAATGATAATGCCGGACTTATCTTGACGCTGGACAATGCCGCTGATGATTTCAGCCTGGCGATCTTTGTACTCCTCGTAGACCACATCCCGTTCAGCTTCCCGCATCCCCTGGATGATTACTTGCTTGGCGGATTGGGCCGCAATCCGCCCAAAGTTGCTGGCATCCAGTTTAATGCCCAGGACGTCGCCGATCTCACACTCGGCATCCAACTGGCGGCCTTCTTCCAGGGAGAGCTGGGTATCGGGGTCGGTAACTTCTTCAACCACTTCTTTGAATTGAAAGATCTCGATTTCACCGGTATCCTCGGTAAAATTGACTTCTATATCCAGCTTGGGATCAAATTTTCTCTTGGCCGCAGAACGTACTGCTTCCTCAATGGTAGTAATCAACAGCTCCTTGTCGATCCCCTTATCTCGGCAAACTTGATCTATGATACGTTTCAATTCTCCAGGCATGAAAATTATTACTCTCCTCAAGCAAAGGCAGACTATAAACTAAAGTCAGGGTCCAGTTGCCAATTGCCGTGGTTAACATAATTATATTATAACCCGCCAGCAACACCCAAGCAATGCCTCGTAATCCCTTGTGTTGCCTCTATTTGCTGATAACCGCCACCTCGCTATACTTACAAATCGATATCTAGCCGGGCCCGGGCAATGTCATCAAGAGGAATCCGATGAACCTGATCGCCTTCTTTGATCTTTACCCGGTCATCCTCCAAGCCCAACAGTTCTCCCCGAAAATTATGACGTTCCCCCGCTCCGGCCCGGACGGTAATCCGGGCCAGGCGTCCGATATAGCGCTGGTAATCAGCCGGCTTCTTCAAGGCCCGGGTAAGCCCGGGAGAAGAGATTTCCAGATTATAGGACTGATCGATCAGGTCATGAACGTCGAGCAACTCTCCTACCAGATGGCTTATTTGAGCACAATCATCAAGGGTGACCCCTCCGGGCTTATCGACATATAACCGCAAAACCCCGCGCTTTCCGGCCTGAACCCAGTCCAGGTCAACCAGTTCTATTTCCTGGGCCTGGAGTAGGGGCTCCACCAAGGCCTGTACCTGGGTGATAATTTCTGCTGGTTTAGGCATCCTTATTAAATTAACAGGCTGTTAGACCCTCAGCTAAAAAAAAAGTGAGCTCTTGGCCCACTTCCGCAAAATTCCAAGAATTTTCCTCATCCGGGGCGCGCGTCCCGGCGCGCATCCATCCGCCGCTCAAAGAACCTTGACCCCGATATGGCGGGCTTCAAGAATCCTCGAATGGGGAAGCGGGGCTTCGATGGGTGTTTCCACACTCATCGAAATCTGGAGCGGGCAACGGGATTCGAACCCGCGACACCAAGCTTGGGAAGCTTGTACTCTACCAACTGAGCTATGCCCGCTCGTATCCTTTAATTTTAAAGATAAACTGTGTAGATGTCAACCCTATCTTTTCCTAGGGTTAAGGTAATAAAAAATTAGGGTTTGACAAACCCGTCAGGCCGAAGAGGGACACGCCATCTTTAACTCTGGGCATGGAACTTGCGCTCCGCCAGACAGGCGCCCAGGGCAGGTCTGGCTGCGGCGACGGCTATTCCAGGCCCTGAACAAAAGCCAGAGCATTTTTGCCCAGATCGGGTAGGAAATAGCCTCCTTCCAGAACAGCAAAACGACGCCCCTGGCAAACGGCCAGGGCGACTTCTTTAACCCACTGGCCGATCAGGCGATAATCTTCGGTCCTAAGAAGGCCGCCCCAATCTTTCTGGTAGGTGTCAAAGCCAGCCGATACCGCCACCAGATCAAACGCCTGAATGTCGGATAAGATGGCCTCGGCCTCCTTAAGATATTGGTCCCGCGTTTTCCCGGTAATATTAATTACCTTGACCCCGAGCCGCTCTTTAAAAATATTGACGGTGCCATCTCCAAAATGGAGGTCGATATCTAAAATCAGGGCGCGCTCGATCACCCTTTGGTTCCGCAGGTGTTCGATAGCAATAGCCACGTTGTTAAAGAAGCAGAACCCCCAGTGGCTGCAGGGACTGGCGTGATGTCCGGGAGGGCGGATAGCCGCGAAAGCCGGCTCACCCTGGCAGGCCAGCTCTGCCGCTAAAATGGCCCCGCCGGCTGCCAGGCTGGCCACCTCATAGAGCGGACCATTATTTTTAACTCTTTCGATAAGGTCTGGATTATGGACCAGCAACAGCTCGGTTTCCGGTGCCGGTTCTGGGGTCAGCACCGGGTAGTGGGGAGACAGGCTGGCATACATAGCCTCTACCCGGGCGGGCTGCTCCACGCTGGCGGTAGGATAGTCGGTCAAATATTTCTCATGATAGATCAGCTTCATAATTCCCTTTTCTGGACAGTCCGGGGCTGCACCACGGGCAGCTGCCGCACATTAAAAGACAAAGCTCCAAACCGGCAGGCCTGGACACATTTCAGACAGCGGATGCAGTTGGCATCATCGGCATATTGGTAGGGCCGCACCCCCATCGGACATTGGCGATAACAGGCATGGCAATGGACACATTTATCCTCATCGTAGTTGAGGCGAAACATACTATATTTATTAAATAAGCCATAAAAAGCCCCTAAAGGGCACAACACCCGGCAAAAGGCCCGGCTGCTGACCGTGCACCAAGCAATAATTAATACCAGAATGGTGACTTTATTCCAGAAGTAAAAGCCTAGCGACTGCCATAGGCTGGGCTTGACCATCATCAGGGGAAAAGCTCCCAGCAGGGTTCCGGCCGGACAGATCAATTTACAGAACCACGGGGTCCCCATACCCACGGGATCGATCCAGAACAGCGGTAAAATTACTACGAGAAGCACTAAAACCACATATTTAATATGCCTTAAGGGCTCAGGAATGTTAAATTTGCGCCCCGGAATTTTATAGAGCAGGTCCTGGATCAAGCCAAAGGGACAGAGCCAACCACAGGGGAAGCGTCCCACCAAAGCGCCGATAAATCCCAAATAACCCACCACCATGCTACCCAGTTGCGGCACCCCGGTAGCCATAGTGAGGCGAATATTGGCCATAAAGTTCTGGAACGCCCCCACCGGGCAGCCGAGAAGAGCGGCCGGACAGGAATAGCAGTGAAGTCCGGGATGGCAAATCCCTTTCAAAGGACCCTGATAAATGATCGGCCCCCAAGGAAATAACAGGTAGCCATTGGTCAGCAGGGTAAACAAAACCTGGACAAGGCGACGTATACGGTTCATCAACCGATCCCGATGCAAGAAAGGCAGATCGTAATTCCGGTATTGAGCAGCGTTTTCACCTCGCCGCTATTGAGCCCTAAAATGAACAACAAGGCAAAAAAAATGAGCAGCCAGATCGCCGGCGTACGAACCACAGTCCCTCCTCTAATGATCAATAAAATTTTATTATATGCCTTTTGTCCTAAGAGGCAAACAAAAGCTCCAAAAAATCCGACCCCCTAAAGAAAAATAGGGGGTTTTGGAAAAGGCAATAAAAAATCAAGGACTACTGGCGGCACCCCAGGTCTGGTGCTTTGGCCCCTCTTCTCGTCAGACCGCATTGTTCAAAACACAAAATATTTGAAATTCCGGGCTTGGCAGTGTTATCTTAAATTAATCGTACTTTAATCGGAAAGGAGGGCCTGATGGGTAAACCTGCCCTAATTGTGGCCGATATGTTGCGGGACTTTATCGAGCCCGAGGGTGTTCTGTTTGTGGGCCAGGCCGGCTTGCAGATTATCCCCTTTGTGGCCCAAAGGATTGCCGAGATGCGGCAACAAGGGGCGGTGATCATTTTTCTGCGTGACTCCCATGACCCCAATGACCGGGAATTCGAACGCTTTCCCCCCCACTCAGTGCGCCACACCCCGGGAGCCGAGATCATCCCCCAATTAACCCCGCATCCGGAAGACTATCAGGTGGAGAAAACCCGATTCAGTGGCTTTTATAACACCAACCTGGAGGATATCCTGAAACAGGAGCAGGTCACGGAAGTGCATCTGGTCGGGGTCTGCACCTCTATCTGCGTCATGGAGACCGCCAGCGACTTGGTTGAGCGGGATTACCCGGTGGTAGTTTATCGGCAGGGAGTGGCTGATTTAAATCCACAAGACCACGAATGGTCCTTAAAAAGGATGGCCAATGTTCTGGGGGTCCGGATAGTTTAAGGCCACCGGCGCCCCACTGGGCCGGAAGCTTGAGGGCCGCGGCCAGTCAAGACCAGATCTGCTTAAACAGGGATGCAAACCTTGACAAGAATATTTAATTACGTATAATTAATTGTTTAAGTTTTGGCCCCATTAATACTTAATTCAATTTCCATACGCTTCAATAAAGATGACCAAAATTAGCCTGTTAAAGATTCCCATTGAAAAAATCCCTGAGGAAGGTATAGATATTCCAGTCCGGTTGGGAAGCGAGTGGTTTGCCCACTGGCTGGACCAGGAACCAGGGCTGGAATTCTACCTGGAATCACCCCTAAAAGGCAGCATCCGGTTGGAAAAACCCGGAGACTATCTACTGGTCCGGGGGGTGCTGAAGGGAGAGTTGCGGCTTAACTGCAGCCGCTGCCTGGAGAGTTTCCTGCAATCCTTGGAGTGTCGGTTTGATCTGTTGCTCAAACCCGGCCCCCCGCCCGAAACCGAAGAAGAACGGGAACTGTCGGCGGAAGAACTGGGAGAAGACTATTATTCCGGGGATGAGCTGGACTTAGAGCGGATTATTCAGGAACAGATTTTGTTGGCCGTACCTTTAAAGCCTTTGTGCCGGGAAGCATGCCTGGGGCTGTGCCCGCATTGTGGCATCAACCTCAATCGGGACACCTGCTCCTGCCGCGGCGTTAGATTTAACCAACCCTTTGCTGTGCTGAACAAACTGAAGAAAAGTTCCAAATAAGGAGTTCTGACGTGGCCTTACCCAAACACAAAAAATCCATCTCCAAACGTAATATGCGGCGGTCCCATCAGGGTCTCACCCTGCCGAACCTGGCGGTCTGCCCGCAATGCAATGAATACCGACTCCCGCATCATGCCTGCCCGCATTGTGGCTTTTACAAAGGGCGGCGGGTAATGCCGCAGTCGGAATCTTGAGGACCGGCTGATGGAGTATATGCTGACCGAAGAGCAGAAAATGCTCCAGGAGTTGGCTCAACAAATCGCCGAAGAGCGCATTAAGCCGGTGCGGGCGGAATTGGACGAAGAGGAACGCTTCCCCGACGAGATCGTCCAGGACCTGGCCCAAGCCGATCTGTTTGGGGTCATCATCCCCGAGGCTTACGGCGGATTGGGGCTGGGATGTCTGGAAAACTGTCTGGTCCTGGAAGCCTTAAGCAGTGCCTGTGTCGGGGTGGCCACCACCTTTGCCGCCAGTTTTTTGGGAGCTTATCCCATCTTACTTTACGGCTCGGAAGCTCAAAAAAGCCGCTATCTGCCGGAGTTGGCCCAGGGCGAAAAACTGGCTGCCTTTGCCCTGACCGAATCCCAGGCCGGCAGCGACGCCGGGGCCATTCAGACCACGGCCGTCAAAGACAACGACCACTACGTCTTAAACGGCACCAAGCAATGGATCACCAATGCCGGAGAAGCCGGAACCTACTCGGTCATTGCCATGACCGATAAGGCTAAAGGGTCCCGCGGGGCCAGTGCCTTTATTGTCGAGGCCAGCGATCCCGGCGTTTCCTTCGGGAAAAAAGAGAAAAAGATGGGCATCCGCTCCTCCGCCACCCGGGAGATCATCTTCCAGAACTGCCGCATCCCGGCCGACCGGCGGCTCGGTAAGGAGGGGATGGGGTTTATCATCGCCCTCAAGACCCTGGACTACTCCCGACCCGGCGTCGGGTCCCTGGCGGTGGGGCTGGCCCAGGGGGCTTTGGAGGAATCAGTGCACTTTGCCCGCCAGCGCCATCAATTCGGAACCCCGATCATCACCTTCCAGGCCATCCAGCATATGCTGGCGGATATGGCCACCGAACTGGAAGCGGCCCGCGCCCTGGTCTATGCCGTGGCCCGGTATATCGACAGTCAACCCAAAGATTTTACCAAACAGTCGGCCATGGCCAAGCTGTTCCCTACTGACGTCGCCATGCGGGTGACCACCGACGCGGTCCAGATCTTGGCAGGCCACGGCTATATGCGGGAGTATCCGGTGGAGAAGATGATGCGGGATGCCAAGATCTTGCAGATCTTCGAGGGCACCAATCAGATTCAGCGCAACATCATCGGCCAAGCGTTAAACAAAGAATTCAGCAAAAAAAGGAAATAATCAAATAGTCGTCCTCCCCGACCCCCAATCCCCTTAATGAAGATCATCGTTTGTATAAAACAGGTACCCGAGACTCAGGAAATCCGGCTAGACCCGGTCACCCACACCCTGCAGCGGGAAGGGGTGAAGAGCATCATCAACCCTTTTGACCTCTATGCCCTGGAAGAGGGCCTGAGGGTCCGGGAGCGCCAGGGCGGCACGGTAACGGTGCTCAGCATGGGTCCGCCCCAGGCCGAAGCCGCCCTGCGGGAGGCCCTAACCTATGGGGCGGATGCCGCAGTGCTGTTGTCCGACCGGGCCTTTGCCGGGGCCGACACCTGGGCCACCGCCTATACCCTGGCCCGGGGCATCACCAAGTTGGGCGGGGCTGACCTGATCCTCTGCGGCAAGCAGGCCATTGACGGGGACACCGCCCAGGTGGGGCCGGAGATGGCGGCTTTCCTGGACATCCCTTATGTCGCCTGGGCCCGTAAGTTGACTTTTACCGCACCAGACGTCCTCCAGGTGGAGCGCCTGTTAGACCACGGCTATGATGGGGTAGAAGTGCGGCTGCCGGCCCTGATCACCGTGGTCAAGGAAATCAACGAACCCCGGGTGCCGTCTTTTAAGGCCAAGCTGCGGGCCAAAAGCCATAAAATCCCGGTCCTCGGCCTCGAAGATTTAGGGCTGAACCCCGATCAGGTCGGGCTGCCCGGTTCTTTTACCCAGGTGGTCAAGGTCTTTCCGCCCCCGGCCCGGGGCGCTAGGGAGCTGTGGGAAGGAGCCCCGACGGAGCTGGCCAACCGGTTGTGGACGCGTTTACAGGAAATGAAACTGGGTTAAAAACGACAGAGTTTATGTAATTAACCATGGAGGAGCAAAACAATGAGCTTTTTCTCCCCATTGATTAGACTTCCTGCTGAGTAAATGGCGATTATTGTTTATCTAGACAAATGCACCGCCTGTGGCCTGTGCGTCGAGGCTTGCCCCTTTGGGGTGCTGCGGCTGGAAGGCGACCGGCTGATCGTTGAAGAAGGCTGTAATCTCTGCGGCGCCTGCGTCGAGGTCTGTGAATTCGGAGCCTTGTCTCTGCCCGAAACCGAAGGGGCGGAGCCGCGGCCGGCGGTGCCTCCGGATGGCATCTGGGTGTTTGCCGAGCAACGCCGCGGCCGGCTGGCCCCGGTCGTCCTGGAGCTGTTGGGGGAAGCCCGGCGCTTGGCCGAAACCCTACAGGTGCCGGTCAGCGCCGTGCTGTTCGGACATCAGCTTGCGGACCTGGCCGCGGAGCTAAGCGCCGCAGGAGCAGATAAAGTTTATGTGGTGGACCACCCGCGGTTGGCGGAATTCCTGGAAGAGCCTTATGCCCAAGCCCTGACCGACCTGGCCCGGCGCTACCAGCCGGAGATCATTCTGGCCGGGGCGACTTATCCGGGGCGGGCCTTTATCCCCCGGGTGGCGGCAGCCCTGGACACCGGGCTGACTGCCGACTGCACCGCCTTTGACCTGGATTTAGAAAAACGCCTGCTGCTCCAGACCCGGCCGGCCTTCGGGGGCAACATCATGGCTACCATCATCACCCCCCGATCTTTCCCGCAGATGGCCACGGTGCGGCCGCGAGTGATGAAACGCCGGGAGCTAGAGTCCGGTCGGAACGGCCAGGTGGTGCCGCTGCAGGTGGCTGCCCTGGATACACCGGGCAAGAGCCGTTTTTTACAGACAGTGGCCGAAATGACCGAGGCGGTGCCCTTGGGCGAGGCCGAGGTGATCGTCGCCGGAGGCCGGGGCTTGCAAGATGGCAAGCATTTTAATCTCTTGGAAGAATTGGCCGAACTGCTGGGGGGCGCCATCGGCGCCACCCGGGGGGCGGTCGATGCCGGCTGGATTTCTTATCCCCACCAGATCGGCCAGACCGGCAAGACCGTATCTCCCAAGCTTTACATTGCCTGCGGCATCTCGGGCGCGGCCCAACATCTGGTGGGCATCCAGTCCTCCGACTCTATTGTGGCCATTAACGCCGATCCCCAGGCGCCGATCTTTCAGATCGCCGATGTCGGCCTGGTCGGAGACTTGTTTGAGATCATCCCGGCCCTGATTCAGGAAATCAAGGCCAGCCGATAAGGAGCGTCAGTGAGCGAGATTAAGCGGGTAGCGGTAATAACCGGGGCCTCACGCGGCATCGGCCGGGCCTGTGCGCTGGCCTTGGCCCAACCCCAGAGCAGAATTTATATTAATGATGTGGCCAACTGGGACGAAGCCGAGCACACCCGCCATGCCGTGCAGGACCAGGGGGCCCAGGCCGAGGTGGTGGGTTTTGATGTCGCGGATTTTCAAGCCGTAAGCGCCGCCTTGGAGCAGATCACCAAAAGCTGCGGCCGTTTGGACATTCTGGTCAACAATGCCGGCATCGTCCAGGACAATCTGGTAGTGCGGATGAAGGAGGAGCAGTGGGACCGGGTTCTGGCGGTCAACCTCAAAGGGGCCTACAATTGTATCCGGGCCGCGGCCCGCCCTATGCTCAAACAACATTGGGGCCGTATTATCAACATTTCTTCCATAGTCGGGGTCATGGGCAACCCGGGCCAGGCCAATTACGTGGCCTCCAAGGCCGGGCTGATTGGCCTGACCAAGGCGGTGGCCTTGGAACTGGCCTCCCGGCAGATCACCGTCAACGCCATAGCCCCAGGATTTATCGCCACCGAAATGACCGAGGCGCTGCCGGAGAAGATCCAGGCCGAAATGCTGGCCCAGATTCCCCTGAATCGCTTTGGCACCCCTGAAGAAGTGGCCGCGGTGGTGGCCTTCCTGGCCTCTGAGGCCGCCGCCTATATCACCGGCCAGGTTATCCATATTAATGGCGGCATGCTTATGGTATAAATGAGGCTGAACCTCGATCGAATGAGAATTACAGGTTTTATAGATTAGACTATCTCGCAAGCATTTTCATATTGAGGAGGTAAGGACCGATGGCGTCCATTGAGGAACGGGTAGTGGAACTGATCACTAATCAGTTGGGTGTGGAAAAATCGGAGGTCGTTCCCGAGGCGACTTTTGTGGATGACCTGGGAGCGGATTCCCTTGATCTGGTTGAATTAATCATGGCCATGGAAGAAGAGTTCGACCTGGAGATTGCCGACGAGGAGGCCGAAAAGTTGCGGACCGTCCAGGATGTCATTAACTATATCAAGGCTCATGCCTAACGGGTTGCCCCCTCAGGTTTTTTCCCTTACTATGGCTTTTGGGACAATTAAGGAGAAACTGACTACATGAGTGCTAGGGTGGTAATCACCGGCTTGGGCCTGATCACGCCTTTGGGAATCGGGGTGGTAGCTTCCTGGCAGAACTTGCTGGCGGGACACTCGGGCATCGGGCCCATTACCCGATTTCCGACTAATGGCTTCGACACTACTATTGCCGGAGAAGTCTCGGGCTTTGAACCGGCAGAATTCATTCCGGCCAAGCTGGCCCGCCGGACCGATCTGTTCAGCCAGTTTGCCCTGGCCGCGGCAGTGTTGGCCATGCAAGACGCGGGGCTGACCATTACTCCGGAACAGAGTCCCCAGATCGGGACTATTGTCGGCTGTGGGCTGGGTGGGCTGAGTACTATTGAAAAGTATCACGCCCTTCTGTTGGAAAAAGGTCCCCGCAAGGTCAGCCCGTTTTTTATTCCCATGTTGATCGCCAATATGGCCCCGGGGTTGGTGGCCATGCATTTCGGTGCCCAAGGCCCCAATACCTCGACGGTGACCGCTTGTGCCTCGGGGGCGCATGCCATCGGCGATGCCTTCAAAGTCATTCAACGGGGAGCCGCCAAGGTGATGATCACCGGCGGCGTCGAAGCAGTGATTACTCCGCTGGCGATTGCTGGATTCAATTCCATGAAGGCCCTGTCAACCCGGAATGACGAGCCTCAGAAGGCCTCCCGGCCCTTTGATCGGGACCGGGATGGCTTTGTGGTCGGTGAGGGCGGAGGCATCCTGATCCTGGAAGAATTGGAATTTGCCCGGCGGCGGGGGGCCAAGATTTATGGCGAAATCATCGGTTATGGCATGTCGGGGGATGCTTATCATATGACCGCCCCTTCTCCGGATGGCAGCGGCGCCGTGCTCTGTATGCAGCAGGCTCTGGAGGATGCCAAAATCAGCATTGATGAAGTAGATTATATTAATGCCCACGGCACTTCCACCCCGCTCAATGACCTGTCCGAAACCCTGGCCCTGAAAAAGGTCTTCGGACCGCGGGCCTACCGGATTCCGATCAGCGCCACCAAGTCCATGACCGGACACCTGCTGGGCGGGGCCGGAGCCATTGAAGCCATCTTTACGGTGCTCGGCCTGCAACACGGCATCCTGCCACCGACGATCAATTACGAACATCCTGACCCCCAGTGCGACCTCGATTATGTCCCTAATCAGGCCCGGGAAATGCCGATTCGGATTGCCATGTCCAATTCTTTCGGATTTGGGGGTACCAATGCCGTGCTCCTTTTCAAACGATTTGAGTGATGATGGAAACTATCATTATCGGCTGCGACCATGCCGGCTACAGTCTGAAGCAGGAAATTCTACCAGTTCTGAATAGCCTCAATCTCCAGGTTGAGGATATGGGTTGTTATAACCAAGACTCGGTTGATTATCCCATCTATGCCCAGAAAGTCATCCAGTCCTTGCAGGCCCGACCAGGCAGCCGGGGAATCCTGATCTGCGGCACCGGCTTGGGGATGTCAATTATGGCGAACCGTTGCCCTGGCATCCGGGCTGCCCTGTGTTATAATATTTATGCGGCCATGATGAGCCGCCAACATAATGATAGCAATGTCCTGGTCCTGGGCGGGCGGGTTACGGGTTCGGGGCTGGCCCGGGAGATTATCCGGGTCTGGCTGGCCACGCCTTTTGAGGGCGGCCGTCACCAGGAGCGCTTGGACCTGATAGAACGCCTGGGCTGCAAATTTAGCTGCCCGGAACCAGGGACCGACACATGACCTCGCTGGCTCAAACCGATCCCGAAATCTTTGCCGCTATCGAGCAGGAACGCGACCGGCAGACCCATAAACTAGAGTTAATCGCCTCGGAAAACTTTGTCAGTGACGCGGTCTTGGAAGCCCAGGGGTCGATCCTGACCCACAAATACGCCGAAGGCTATCCCGGCCGGCGTTATTACGGCGGCTGTGAATACGTCGACCAGGCGGAAAATCTGGCTCTGACCCGGGTCAAGCAATTATTCCAGGCGGAATATGCCAATGTGCAGCCCCACTCCGGGACCCAGGCCAACATGGGGGTCTATTTTGCCGTTATGGCCCCGGGGGATACGATATTGGGCATGGATCTGGCCCACGGCGGACATCTATCCCATGGGGCCACCAAGAATTTTTCCGGGCAACTCTACCACTCCATCACTTATGGGCTGAAGCGGGAGACCGGGGAGATCGATTTTGAGTCTGTGGAATCTTTGTTACAGCAACACCGGCCCAAAATTTTAGTGGCCGGGGCCAGCGCCTACCCCCGGACGATAGAATTTGCTCGCTTCGGACGCCTAGCCCGGGAATACCAAACCTATCTGATGGTTGACATCGCTCACATTGCCGGCATCATTGCCGCCGGGCTGCATCCCTCCCCGGTACCGGAGGCCGACTTCGTCACTTCGACCACCCATAAGACTTTACGGGGGCCGCGCGGCGGCCTGATCCTGGCCCGGGCAAAATATGGGAAAGTACTGGATAGCCAGATCTTTCCGGGCATCCAGGGCGGGCCCCTGATGCACACCATCGCTGCCAAAGCCGTGGCCTTCAAGGAGGCCTTGCGCCCGTCCTTCAAAACCTATCAGCAGCAAATCCTTACCAATGCCCGGACTATGGCGGCGGAATTCAATCGTCGCGGTTATCCGCTGGTCTCAGGGGGCACTGACAACCACCTGCTGCTGCTGGATCTGAGTTCCACCGATCTGACCGGGCAGACGGCCGAAAAGGCCCTGGATCAGGCCGGCATCACCGTTAATAAAAATGCCGTCCCCTTTGATCCCCGCCCTCCCATGGTGACCAGCGGCATCCGCATCGGCACCCCGGCGGTGACCACCCGGGGAATGAAAGAAGCTGAGATGCGGGTAATAGTAGAGCTGATCCACCAGGTGTTGTCTGATCCCACCGACAGTTCCCGCTTGCAGCGCATCCGGGCCCAGGTAAAGGATTTCTGCCACCAGTATCCGTTATTTTCCCCGGAGTGGGAAGTTTGAGGCAGAGAGATCACATAAGTTTAGCCAATGTAGTCTTTGTTCCTCTAAGTTGATTCTATTAATTGAAGAAGTTGAAAATCTTTAGCCATGCGTTGTCCTTATTGTCGCAGCAGTAGAACCCGGGTGTTGGACTCCCGCATCAGCCGGGAGGCCAACGCCATCAGACGGCGGCGGGAGTGTCTGGACTGTAAACGACGGTTCACGACCTATGAAAAAGTCGAAGACATCACCCCCCTGGTAATTAAAAAGGATGGCCGGCGGGAAGCCTTCAATCGCAGCAAGATCTATGAAGGCATCAAAAAGGCCTGCGAGAAGCGGCCGGTCAGTATAGATGACATTGAACATTTTATTGACTGTCTCGAGCGGGAGCTCCAGGAAAGCGGCAAGAAAGAGGTGCCTTCCTCGCTGATCGGGGAAAAAGTCATGGACCAGTTGCGTCAATGGGATGATGTGGCCTATGTGCGTTTTGCTTCAGTCTACCGCCATTTTAGTGATATTACCGATTTCATGGATGAACTAAAGCAACTGCTCGAGAGCAAGACAGCCCCGCCGACCGATTCATCCTGATGTCCTTTACTGCTGCAGATAGCCGCTATATGGGCTTGGCCCTGCGCCTGGCGGCTAAAGGCGCGGGCTATACTTCTCCCAACCCCATGGTCGGGGCCGTGGTGGTCAAGGAGGGCCAGATCGTCGGGCAGGGATATCATCGCCGGGTCGGGGGGCCCCATGCTGAAGTTGAAGCCCTCCGGGCGGCCGGTTCCCAAGCCCGCGGCGCCACCCTTTATGTCACCTTGGAACCCTGCCATCACCAGGGCCGCACCCCGCCCTGCACTGCCGCCATCATGGCCGCCGACATCCGCCGGGTGGTGATAGCCACCCTTGATCCCAATCCCCAGGTCCCTGGCGGCGGCGCCGATTTCTTAAAGAGTCAGGGGCTGACCGTTGACACCGGCCTGTTGGAGACCGAAGCCCGGCAGCTCAACGAAGCCTATCTCAAGGCAGTGACCACCGGCCTGCCCTGGGTGATTGCCAAGGCCGCCTGTTCTCTGGACGGCAAAATCGCCACCTACACCGGCGATTCCCACTGGATCACCGGGGAAAAGGCCCGGGCCCATGTCCACCGCCTGCGCCACCGGGTGGATGCCATTCTAGTGGGCGCCGGGACCGTGCTGGCCGACGACCCCCAGCTTACAACCCGCCTACCCCGGCGCCGGGGCCGGGATCCGATCCGGGTAATATTAGACAGCCGCCTGCGGATTCCATTGACCGCCCGAGTCTTTACCATCAGATCTCTGGCCCCCACCTGGGTGGCCTGCACTTTGGCCGCCTCTTCGGAAAAAATCGTGGAAGTGCAGAAAACCGGGGCCGAGGTCCTGATAGTGCCGGGGGATGGCCCCCAGGTGGATCTGTCCGGATTGCTAAAAATCCTGGGCCAACGGCAGGTTCAGAGCCTGTTGGTGGAAGGCGGCGCCGAAGTCCATGGGGCCTTTTTCGATCAAGGTCTGGTGGACAAGTTCCACTTCTTTTATGCCCCGATATTTATCGGCGGTCGTGGGGCTTTCAGTGTTCTGGGCGGCCAGGGGGTTCCCCGCATCGCCGACGCCCCCCCGGCCAAAGGCCTGAATATTCGCCGTATCGGCCCGGATCTGTTGATTTCCGGTTACTTATAATTCCTATCTTTATCCTCAGGCTGAGAAAATTGCTGGCTTGAGCCCAGAGGCGCCTTTGGAACCTGGGAAAACCAAAGAATCATTTTTCATTAAATTTTTGGGAACCGCCGGGGCCCGTTTTGTGGTTGCCAGGCAGCTCAGATATTCGGCGGGGACTTTTATTTCCGCCCACAGTCAACAGCTCATGCTGGATCCGGGGCCGGGAACCCTGGTCCGCTGTGCCCGGGCCAAGCCCGGCATTGATGTCACCAAACTAGATGCCATTATCCTGACCCATGCCCATCTGGATCATTCCAATGATGTCAATATCTTGATCGATGCCCTAACCCAGGGCGGATTGAAGAAGCGCGGCCTGCTCTTTGCCCCCCAGGAATGTCTCCGAGGCAAAAATGCCGTGGTCCTGGAGTATGTCAAGGATTTTTTGGAAGAGATTGTTACCCTGAAACCGGCTCAGAATTATCAAATCGGCAACCTCAAGTTTGCTACCTCGATCCGCCATGACCATGAGGTGGAAACCTATGGGATGCAATTTGATCTCGACGGCCAGCGCCTGGCCTTCATGGTGGACACCAAATATTTCCCGGAACTCATAGACAGTTATCGGAACACCGACATTCTGGTCCTGAATGTCGTCCGATACAAACCTCATAAAAGCGGTAAAGTGAAGCATTTGTGTATAGACGACGTGAAAGAGATTGTCTCCAACCTCAAGCCTCAGAAGGCAATTCTAACCCATTTCGGCATGACCATGCTCAAGGCCAAACCCTGGGAAGTAGCCCAGAAGCTAAGCGCTGAACTGGGGATCGAAGTCATCGCCGCCTCAGACGGGATGAGATTAGATCTAGAAAGCAGGAATTAAGAACTGGAGTATTAGGGGTCTTAAAGGGGTTGGGGGTGGGGCTTGGGG
>JBKHJN010000059.1:0-10106 GCA_046538075.1 Desulfobacteraceae bacterium
ATAACATTTTATGAAAATCTTTCTATCATTTAACTTTAAAGAAAAAATCTTTTTTTTGAAATTTTGGCAAATCACTTTCTTTTAATTTTATACCTTAAATCAAATGCAAACTGAACCCTATGCGAAAGTCCTAAATTAATTATAGCCTTAAATCGGAATCACCTCAATCCCCTGGGCTTCCAGCAGCCTAGCGGTAATCCCATACCCCTTCCCGCAGCTCGGGGAGTTGGCCAGCAGGTAGGCCTTTCTTATTCCATTGGCCCGGCAGATTTCCAGGGTCTTGCGGGCCCCCACCATGTAGGCCTCGGTAAAGTCTTTCCCGGTTCTTCTGCCTTTGACCCGGTTGCCGTTGACCACGTTGCAGCCTTCCCGGGGCGTCGGCAGGCCCCCCAGGACCTCGGGGCAGACGGCGATAAAGTCCTCGGTCAGGCCCAGCTCCGTAACAATCTTCCGACAGAAGCCTTTCCGGTTGTAGCGGCATTTGACGCCGGCGCAGCATTTACTCACCAGAACCATTTTTTGCGCCCTCCTCTTCCTTCAGGACCTGGGAAGGGTCAAAGTCCCGCAGACCTTCCCGGATGAACCGCACAATTACCTCATTCATCGACACATGCCGGTTTTGCTTGACGCTTTCGGCGGCCAGGAAGAACTTTAGCTTTAGATAAACTTCCTGGGGCATCTCCACGGTGTATTTCGACACCCGGCCGGCCGCAGGCTGGGGGCCGGCTTTCGGGGCCTTGCCTTTATGAACCATTTGGGGTTCCTTTCTCTTACTCCCTACTATTACTCTCTTTTCTGGGGCCAGGTCAAGGCCCTGGCCCTTATTTCCTCACAAACCGGGGTTCGATCAAAATAACCTCATCATCCCAGAAATCATCGCCGATCTCCATATACTGTAAGTTTCCATTGTTGGGATGCCTGGTCCCGACAATATAATCCATAAAGCAGTTTATGAAGGCATTGGCGGTCAGGTTGGATTTTAACCCGCCCCAGAGGCCCGGGAAAATCGGGTCATCATAATCCTTGATCACCAGGAAGATCCGCAAGTCTTTGCGGTATTCCGGGACTTTTTCGGAGAAACAAGCGACCACCCGGCAGGGTATTCCCTGAGCCTCAGCTTCCAGGGCGATCTGGTAAACCTTTCGGTGCCTGGGGGCCATATAAGCCCCATGCCGCTCCCGCCAAGGTACCACCATATCCAACACCACGGAGATGGCGTTGACCTGGCGGGAGTCCTTGAAATACTCGGTAAAACAGGCGGACTCCCCGTTAAGCCAGGCCTCGACCTCGAAATCCCCCTCTTGGCTGGCCCGGGCTTTCCACCTGGGCTTGCTGAACTCTACCTCTTCCAGAGCCTCTTGAAAGTCCTCGGTGGGGCAAGGGGTTTCCATCTCTCTCTTAAGAGTGTTGAGATGCTCCCTTGAATCCCCCCGGTCTTTAAAGGCCGTTTGGTCAGTATCCCCCTGAAGAATGTGCTCCAGGGCGTCCATCCCGTGGAGCCAAAGGGTATTCTCGGGGTTGCCCCGGGGTTTGGCGATGTATTCAGCTGCGGTCTGCATTTTGTTTCACCCCCTTTCCGTTGTGCTTGCTCTTATTCACTGCAATCGCTATGCCAAAACCGGGTTTGAGGCCCTCTTGGGACCTGGTCCCTAAGTTTAGCCCCCTGGCCGCCCAATTCAAAAACTAAGTCAAAACCAAGTCAATTTAAAATTTTAAACCAGTTGCGGTTTGCAAGGGTGCGAAAATTCTGAGTTTTGAAGGGGTATATCCCTCGAAAAATCGCTAAGTTAGCCTGGTTTCAAAATTTTAACCAAAGTTGAAAATTTTAAACCATGGTAATCACTGATGATTTAAGCGGTCTCTGAAAATTCTGAGTTCGGGCTCCGGGCGGTTTTGGAATAGCCCTTACACTCATTTAAAGGCAATCACAACAAATCAAGCGAAAGGGGCTTAAAGATGGCAAAACCGGCAAACCAAAAACAACTGACCGACCTGGCCAACCTGACCGGGGAAGACTGGACTCCCTTTAAGGATTCCGGTCGGTTGACCCGGGGCCGGGCCGGCGGTGTCTTGGCTGCCTTCACCATGGTTGAGAAGGGAGTTTTCAAACCTGGCGCGGCTGAACGGGCGGTCCGCAAATTTTTCCCGGGCTGGTCCTGGCCGCATGGCGATAACGGCAACGGCAATGGCAACGGCAACGGAGCCAAGCTGGAGCGGCAAAAAGACCGCCCCAAGCCCCCGGAAACTCCGAAAGGGGCTGAGGCCTACATCAGACCAGAGGTCTTCGACGAGGTCCTGGTTTTGGCTAAGGGCGGCATCAATGTTCTGCTTTTTGGGCCCGCCGGCTGCGGCAAGAGTCGCCTGGCCGCTGAGGTGGCCCGGGAGCTGGAAACCGGGTTTTTCGCCATGAGTTTTAGCGGCGGCATCCGTTACGCCCAGGCCTTTGGCGGCGTGCAGCTGGTCAACGGCCATACCGAGTGGGTCCCGTCGCCATTGCTCAAGGCCATTCAAAAGCCGGGCGTGGTGTTCCTGGATGAGATCTTTGCCGCGGATCCGGAGATCCTCTTGGGGTTGAACTCCCTTTTAGAGCCGGGCTGCCGGGCGATCGAGACCCCGGGCGGCCGGTTCGAGGTCCATCCGGATTGTCGGTTCATCGCCGCGGCCAACAGCGCCGGCCGGTCGGTCAATCGGCAATACACCGGAGTCCAGAGGGCGGACGACAGCCTCTTGGACCGGTTCTTGGCGGTCAACATGGACTATGACCCCAGAGTCGAGGCCGCTATTCTGGCCAAGATGGATCTGGGGAGCGATGAGCGGGGATTTCTAATCCAAGGCCTGACCGCCCTGCGGCACAAGGTAGAGGCAAACAACATTCCCTTTGACCCTTCAACCCGGCGCCTGATCAACGCGGCCAAGGCTTTCAAGGCCGGGTTGAATTTGAACCGGGCCTTTGAACTGGCTTTCCTGTCCACCTTGTCCAAGGCGGAACGGGCAAGGTTGACCTAAGCATAGGGGAGCCTCGAGCTCCCCAATTCAATAAAAGAAGGGAGACTAACCATGGAAAACAAACAAGAGTTTTGGGGTGAAGTGATCTTCGCCTACACCCGAAAACAGGCCATTGCGGACGGGGTCCTGGTGGACCTGATGCAAGGGGAGTTGGGGGAACTGGTAAAGGAAGCGGGTTTTCGCTATCCCATCGCCATGACCGCCGAAGCCTTTGCCGAATATGTGGACCTGACCCCGGCGGCCAAGAAAGCCGGCTGCAACCTCAAGGGGCGGCTGTGGGATGTTCTCACCATGCTGCACTGGGCCATCAAGCGGGCCAGCGACACCAACGAGCTGATCTTCAAGTTCTATGCAGTAACCGACCGGCCCAAACCCAGGCTTTGCCGGCTTAAGTCGGTGGTGGGCCCGGGAGACCAGGGGGAGCCGGTAATAACCATCATGCTGGTCAACCAGGACTGACAGCGTAAAGCCCCGGTAAGGCGTTAACTTCCGGGGCTTTACTAACCCTACCTATTTATAAAACCCCATGCGAAAGGAGCGCAAAATGGAGATAGAGCTATGCCAAATCTACCCTAACCCGGCCCAGCCCCGCAAGGTATTTGCTGAGGAACCTTTAAACGAACTGGCCCAGAGCATTATAGAGCAGGGCTTAATTGAGCCGCTGGTAGTAGTGGAGCGGCCGGGCCCCCTGGGGCAGTTTATGATCGTGGCCGGGGAGCGGCGCTGGCGGGCCTCGCAACTGGCCGGCCTGGCTACCGTTCCAGTGCGGGTTATCGAGGCTAACGACGCCGAGATTGCCGAAATGGCGTTGGTCGAAAATATCCAGCGCCAGGACCTGACTCCCCTGGAAGAGGCCAAAGCTTTTCAGGCCCTGCTGGAGTCAGGCTATACGAAGGAACAGCTTGCCCAAAAAATGGGTTTCAAGCAACCCTGGCGCATCGACGAGGCCTTAACCTTACTGGACCTCTCGCCCAAACTCCAGGACGCCTTGGCCTACGGAGTTTTGTCACCGTTTCAAGCTTCCTGGATCGGCAAACTCAAAAACTTCGGCGAGCAGGAAATTGTCTTTAACAAGATTAAGGCCGGGGACTTCCCCACGGCCAACCATCTCCGGAGGTTCGTTACGGCGATGATCGAGACCAAAAAACAATCGGCCCTTTTCGCTGCTCCCAAGCGGGAGGAGTTGGAAATCGTCAACCGCTGGGAAAAGGTGCTGGCCTCGGTGGCCGGCCTAATTATGAAATCCTTTAACAAGGACGATTGCCGGGTGCTGGCCAAGGTCTGGCAGGGGAACACCGCCAAGACCATGCAGGAAATCGACCTGATCGTTACCCACCTGAACCTGATCAAAAAGGCGATCCTGGACAATGCCTCCCGGCAAGAGGCGGCACAAATCCAAAAGAGCTTTGCAGCTTAAGAAAGGAGATTACAGATGTGCAATTATGCTGGACATGCTTACCGCCCATCCAACTCGACCGAGGGCGAACTGTTCCGGGAAGAGTTTTGCTATCAATGCCAAGAGGACGACTACCCGTTTAAGTTCTGCCCTATCTTGAGCGCCACCTTGATATGTTTGCCCGGGGATCCCGACTATCCCGAGGAATGGATTTACGACCTTAAGGGGATCCCGATCTGCACGGCCTTTCACCCTCAATATTAAGAAAGGAGACGACCATGAGAAAGCACGAGGCCGCCCAGGTCGCCAATCTGGCCGAAAGCCTGGGTTATGAGCTCGTCCGCTACGAGATCAGGGAGCGCCGCCTCTGGGGTTACGACTACTCCATACTGGTGCGAAACCCCCAGACCCAACAGGTAACCAAGATCAGAAAGGCCAAGGACTTAAAATCTTTCTGGGCCTACGGGAGGGCGGACAATGTTGAAATGCCGAATTTATTATGACGCCGAAACCGGCAATCAGGTGATTAGGGAGCTGAGGCGGGTGATTGAACAGATCACCCGCCTTTGCGGTTTAAAGGGCACGGATAGATGCAATCATGGCTGCCCCGCCTGGAAACATTGTGAAGGGGAAATCATAAACGCCTTTAGGGGCAACTTTGCCCGGGCCGCAACGGTGATTCGATTCGGCAAATTTGTTAATGGGCACGGGCGGCTAGGCCGGCAAAAGGTTTATCGCCGCATGAAAGTCGGCCCGGATTATCGCTGGCGGGAAACCTTAGAATTAAGTATAGGCGGACCGCAAGGCTATAAATTGGCCACCCGCATTTGGGACGGCGACCAGGCTGGTTATCTGGATGAATACCAACAAAGATTTTTTGAATTTTACGACTACCAGTGGGAACGCCACTGCAACGAAAGGAGCTTGACCGATGATCAAAAACATGGTGCCGCGGCTGGCTGAGCGTGGGAAAATCAAAATTGGGGACAAAGGCGAGGTTCGGAAATCGCAAACCGGCAAGGAGTTTATGCTGCCCAAAAAGCTGGATCATTTCATGATCACCACCTTGCACCGGGACGCCGCCGGCCGGCTGATGCTGGATAAAGAGCTGATGAGCCGGTTTGCCGGCGAGGGCGGCAAAATAACTGAACTGCCGATCCGGCTGCTCTATGATGACATCGAGCTGAATTTCCAGACGCGCTACGCATATTACTCCGGGAACCGCTGCATCTGCTCCGGGGACGGGGAAACGGCCCAGCGGCTCCGAAACGGGAAATATGTCGAGGTCCCCTGCCCCTGCGAGCGCCAGGAACCTACCTATCAGGGGAAAGACCCCTGCAAGGTCAACGGCACATTGTCCGTTTTGCTCCAAGGGGTGAACCGGATCGGCGGCGTCTGGAAATTTCGCACGACTTCTTATAACACCGTCCAGAATATTTTGTCCGGCCTGGCCCTGATCAAGACCATTACCGGCGGGGTGCTGGCCGGCATACCCCTAAACATGGTCCTGTCGCCTAAAACCGTCACCGTGCCCACCACCGGGCAGAACATGGTGGTTTATGTGGTGTCCATCGAATACCAGGGCACGGAAGAGCAACTGGCCGAGATCGGTTACGACCTGGCCCGGACCCGGGCGGAGCACAAAATCCGCATGGAAGAGATCGAGGCCCAGGCCCGGAAACTGCTTACCCAGCAGGTGGAAACCCCCGAGGAACAAAAAGAGGTCCAAGAGGAATTCTATCCCGAGGGGGTAACCCTGGAATCTGATCCTGAACCCGATCCGGGCCCTCTGCCTGCCGAGGTGCTGGAGCTCCAGGGCGGAGCGGTAACCGAGGCCCCCGAATCTTCCGAGGCGGTATTGGGGGCCCAGGTGGACTTGCCCCCCGAACCGCCAGCGAAAGATCAATTTGACCTGGCGGTATGGGAAGGCAGAATAGATCCTGATCCGGAACCGCAACCGGAACCCCCGAAAACCGCCCCAAAGACCCCCAAGGGTAAAGCTTCCCTGTTTTAACCCAAAAACGACCCCTCTAATCGCCCCGTCACGGGGCGCTACGGGGGCAACCCATACCTGACTAACTATCCCCCAGGACGGGACAAGTGGGCCCGGACCTGGGGGAGAACGGAGGACGTATGCAAAACCCCAGCTATTCTTATTCCCGGTTGGAAATGCACGAAAAATGCCCCTGGGCCTATAAACTCATTTACCTGGACAAAATCCCCCGGCAAGCTTCCGAGGCCCTAACCATCGGCCGGACCATGCACAAATTGATTGCCGATTATCTGGTGCGGCTGATTGTCCAGAAACAGGCAACCGATTGGGAGTGGGCGGAAAAGGTAACTCCACTTCACGGCCCCGAGGACGTGGCCTATATGTGGGCCCGCTTTTACAACAACTTTGCCATGCCCCCCACTATCGCTAAACAGGTGGTGGAGCGCCAACTCGCCTTTAGCCGCAACTGGACCCTCACCGACTGGACAGGGCCAGACGCTTACTTCCGCATGGTCACGGACTGGTGCTTTCTGCAGGACAATCTGGCGGTAGTGGTTGATTGGAAAGTGCGGCGTGAAGCCACCTAAGTGATTGTCATACTTCACGATTTTTGTGATGATATGACCTGTTATTCCGTTAACAGTAGCTAACCATTCCATGCAGATCGAGTAATCAATCTGTGTGAAGCGAATGGGACAACGGTACCCTTATGTCCAATCGCAAGAAAGGACATTTCTGTGAGTGTCGCACGGAAAGGGGCTGCTGCTGGGTTGGTAAGGCCAACACATGTGAACTGCCGTCTGAACCATCGTAACAACGAACAAGCCAAAGACACTGATAGGCTTGAACCAAAAGGTACGTAGCCAGGTTATCTCATTTTTCCATTGGGATACACGGACGTCGGGCTACCGGTGGATAGGCAGGGCCTAACCCATCTCTGTCACTTAGGTGGAACACGTTAAGCCCGTATCTGTCCTGCGCAAGCAGGTAGGAAGGCCGTAAGGCCCTACGATGCAGGTGCGGGTAAGGGATGGTGAAAAAGCAAACGCCGTCTTGTAGTGAGGCGGATAGGGGTTGAGTACAAACAACATTACCCCGCCCGAAAGGGAGCTGACTTCACCAGGTCTTTTATTGTAGTCCTTTGCATAACTTCAGAAAGGAGGCAAGTTGTGAATGGGCAACCAGACGCTACCTCCGGCAACTTGATCGACTGGAACGGCATTGACTGGGCCAAAGCAAATCAGGTTGTTAGGAGACTGCAAGTTAGGATTGCAAAGGCAGTAAGGGAAGGCAATCGTAGGAAGGTTAAATCCCTCCAACGCTTGCTGACCCACTCGTTTTACGCAAAAGCTCTGGCAGTAAGACGAGTAACCAATAATCAGGGCAAAAGGACGCCAGGGGTTGATGGGGAAACCTGGAAAACCTCGGCGGCCAAGGCTAAGGCCATATTGTCACTCAGGAAGCGCGGTTATAGAGCCAAGCCCCTGAGAAGGGTTTATATCCCTAAAGCAAACGGTAAGAAACGTCCTCTGGGAATTCCCACGATGAAGGATAGGGCTATGCAAGCGCTGTATAAAATGGCATTAGAACCAGTTGCAGAGACCTTAGCAGATGGCAACTCTTATGGTTTCCGTCCCGAAAGGTCATGCGCTGATGCCATTGAGCAGTGTTACATTTGCCTGGCTAAGAAATCCTCACCGCAGTGGATACTGGAAGGGGATATTAAAGGATGCTTTGACAATATTAGCCATGACTGGTTGATGACCCATGTCCAAATGGACAAAGAGATTCTCCAGAAATGGCTAAAAGCTGGTTATGTTGATCTTAAGAAACTTTTTCCAACAGCAGCGGGCACCCCGCAAGGGGGAGTTATTTCACCGCTGTTGGCTAATATGGCCCTGGACGGACTTGAGGGAGTGTTGAAAGGGAACTTCTCTCGAACATTCTGCAAAGGCCGTTGGTATTATCCCAAGGTCCATTTTATTAGATATGCGGACGACTTTATTGTTACAAGTGGCTCCAAGGAAACACTTGAAACTGAGGTCAAACCTTTGATTGAGTCCTTTCTGAAAGAAAGAGGATTAGCTCTATCTAAGGAAAAGACAAAGATCACGCATATTGAGAAAGGTTTTGACTTTCTGGGCAAGAACATTCGGAAATACAAGGGTAAATATATTGATAAACCCTCTAAGCAAAGTATTAAGAGTGTTCTACGAAAAGTCCGGAAAGTTTTGAAGGCCAATAAGATGGCAACTCAGGAAAAGTTGATTAAGGAACTCAACCCCATTTTACGTGGTTGGGCCAATTATCACTGTCCTAACTGCTCTCAGAAAACCTTCAATAAGGTCAATGAACAGCTCTGGCTGAAGCTTTGGCGCTGGTGTTGCCGCCGACATCCTAAGAAAGGAAAGAGGTGGATAAAGGATAGATACTTCCATAGGGTAGGAGATCGTGACTGGGTTTTTGCGGTCAAAACAAAGAATAGCCTACTTAGGTTGTATCATATTCCCGATACAAAGATAATCCGACATATAAAGATTAAAGCAAATGCTAATCCGTACGATATGACCTGGAATCGATACTTTGAGAAAAGAAGTTTTGAGAAGTTAAATCGAAGACAGGACCTATACGGAATGAAGCTGAAGCTAATGAAAGCCCAAAGAGGGAAATGTGCGGTATGTGGGGAACCATTAGTGTTGGGAAACCACGAGGAACACCATATTATCCCAAGGGCATATGGGGGAAAGACAATTCCGTCCAACCTCCAACTTTTATGTTTGGATTGTCATTGGCGTAAAACTGCCTTGCAGCGTAATAGTTTACTGCCGGTGCCCCAGTAATATGGAGCACTTTAAAAGGCTTGAGCCGTATGCGGGGAAACTCGCACGTACGGTTCTTAGGGGGGGATGACCTGGTAACAGGTCGTCCCTACCCGACACCAATCGGCTGATGCCGCAGACTGTCGAGAAAAACCTGCAACTGCAAATTTACGGCTGGGGCGTCCGGCACCTGTTCCCGCACTCTAATGAGGTTCTGCTCCGTCTGCATTTCCTGCGTTATGGCGCGGAACGAGAAGTCCTGCTAACCCCTGCCGACCTTAAGGGCGTTCCCGAGGCCGTTCAGGAACGCATTGCCACCATCGAGGCAGACCAAAACTTTGACCCCCAGCCCGGCTCATTCTGTAGCTGGTGCGGCGTCCAGGCCCATTGCCCGGTTATGGAAAAATCCTTAATCCCCAGAGAGATCATCGCCCCGGCTACCCAAGACGAGGCTGAGGCGGCGGCCACTCTGCTCTTAGCCCTCCGGGCCATGGAGAAGGAACTTATCGCCCGGCTGAAAAACTGGACCGAGATAAATGACCCGATCAGGGTGGGCGACGTATGGTATGGCCCTAAACCAGCGGTTACTTATGAGCTGAATCCGGAAGTGGTGGCCAATGCCTTGTTAGAGGCCGGACTATCCCGAGAGGAAGTCTGGCCCCTGTTATCCACCAGTAAAACCGCCCTGGAAATCGGTCTCAGAAGGCTAAAAAGAAAAGACCTACTCCCGGGCCTCTTAAAACTCGGCCAAAAGAAAATTGGCCCGAAATTCGACTTTTACAAGGAGGAAGAATGAAGATCACCAGCGTAAAGATCAAGGATTTTTTAGGCATTGACTCGCTGGCCCTGGAACTGCCGGCCCCTATTAACATCATCGCCGGGGAGAACGAGG
>JBKHJN010000060.1:0-10017 GCA_046538075.1 Desulfobacteraceae bacterium
TGCCGCTGCTTTGACCAGAAGCGGTGATGGGGGCCCCCGGCCACCCCGGGGGCCCAGGATCTGCCCGAAGGCGGGGAGGGAGTCAGCAGGCAGAGACAGATCTGGTGGCCTTGATGACCAAAAAAAGGGCCGTCTTGGGACGGCCCCATTAAGAGAGGTTACAGGCTGGCTCTGGATTATTACTCCTCCAGATCCCGTTTGAAAAAACTTTGGGTAGAACTCCGACCCAGCGAATCCTGGCGTTCTTCCAGCCAGTATTGCTGGTTAGGCTCACCCTCCTCGTGGACGGCGATCTCGTCGTCATATTCAGCGGGACGGCTTTGTTGGGCATAGGTGCCTACCGGCAGTTCCGGAAATTCCTCTACAGGCTGATTTTTTAAGGCTTCTCGCATAAAATCGATAAAGATCGGGGCCGCCGCCTGAGACCCGGTCTCCCGGCTCCCCAGTGGTTGTTCATTATCCATGCCCACCCAGACCCCGGCGGTGTTTGAAGGAGTAAATCCGATAAACCAGGCGTCCCGGCAGCGGTTTGTAGTCCCGGTTTTGCCGGCAATGGGCCGCTTCAGGGCCATTACCCGTTGGCCGGTGCCCCGTCGCACTACGCCCACCAAAAGCTCGGTCATGATCTGGGCGGTGCGGGGACTGATGGCCGGTCGCTTAAGAGGCTGGTATTCTTCCAATATACGACCGTCCCGGTCCTCAACCCGCTCAATGAACACCGGCCGCACTAATTGACCCTGGTTGGGAAACACCGAATAGGCCCGGGTCAGTTCCAGTAGATTTACCTCGGATGAACCCAGCGCCGACGAGTAATTGGGGTAGATTTCCGAAGTAATCCCTAGCTGCTGGGAAACCTTCATGAGCTGCGGCAGGCCGATACTGATCAGCAACCGGATGGTAGGAATGTTACGCGACCGGGCCAAAGCGGTGGCCAGGGGGGTGGGGCCAAAAAATTTACCGTCATAATTTTTGGGCGTCCAGAACTCCCCTTGCTTTCCTCCCGGTAAAGATATCGGCGCATCCAGCAGCATAGAATGGGGACCGTAGCCCTTTTCAATGGCCGCGGCGTAAATGATCGGTTTAAAAGCCGAACCGGGCTGCCGCTGGGCCTGGACGGCCCGATTAAAGGGGCTGTCGCTGAAATCCTTGCCGCCCATCAGCACCCGGACCTTGCCGGTGTGATTTTCCAGGTAGACCAAGGCCGCCTGGGCCATGGGATCCGGGTCCAAACAGGCCAGCCAGTCAGAGCTGCCAGATTCTCTGGCAACCAAGCGTACCTGGATGACATCCCCGATCTCTAAGCGCTCCAGATACTTGCTGGTCTTCTTAACCGGACACAGTTTGCCGCCACCGGGATCGCCGGATACCACCAGGCCATATTCATCTCCGAACCGCACCTTTAGGCCCTTATCCCCCTGACCGGCCTGGATCACCACCGCGGTCTGCAACCGCCCTTCCCGGGGAGGGTGTTTTTGAAACTTTTGCTTTTGACGGGCCCAGAATGATTGACATTCTGGGGAGGTTAAATGTCTTAACGGACCGCGATAGCCATGCCGTTTAAACAGGGCATCCAGACCTTGATCGATGGCTGCTTTGGCGGCCCGGTGCAGATCGACATCGGCCGCCGTGTACACCTGAAAACCGGCCTGGTAGAGCGGATCTCGGCCATATTTGTTTTCCAGGTACTGACGGACATATTCCGCATAATATCCTGTTTCCTTACAACGATTGTGGCGCAAGGACTTTAGGCTGAGTGGCTGGTTTACGGCCTCCCGGGCCTCTTCGGGACGGATAAACCCGGCTTCCACCATGCGGTTCAGCACATAAATTTGACGTTCCTTGGCTCCGAATGGATTGACATAAGCTGAATAGCGGCTGGGGGCCTTGGGGAACCCGGCCAACATGGCAGATTCCGCCAGGTCCAAGTCTTCGACGTGTTTACCGAAATATTCCTGAGCCGCTGCCTCTACTCCATAAGCTCCATGTCCCAGATAGATGTGATTGAGATAAAGGTTTAAGATCTGCTCTTTAGTCAGGTAATTGTCTATACGGTAAGCCAGAATCGCTTCCCGGACCTTGCGGGAATAGCTTTTTTCCGGGGTGAGCAGGATGCTTTTGACTATCTGTTGGGTAATGGTGCTGCCGCCCTGGACAATCTCGCCGGCCTGCAGGTTGCGAATAAAGGCCCGAACAATGCCAAAAAAATCCACTCCGGGATGCTCAAAAAAGCGGGCATCCTCCGCGGCTACAAAGGCTGCCACCAAATGCCAGGGGAGCCGGGAGTAAGGAACCTCGATCCGTTTTTCCGCATAGAATTCCCCGATCACCCGGCCATCCCGGGCGTAGACCCGGGTGATCAGATGGGGGCGGAAATCCCGGATGGCGGTATAATCCGGTAAGTCCTTGGAAAAGTGGTAATAGATATAGCCCGCCAGTCCAGCCGTGGCCAGCATCACCAGCAAGAAAAAACTTAAAAAAATCCGGCCGACAATACGGCCCCGACGCCGCCGGCGCTCATAGGACTTTAATGGCGTGGACTTACTGTCATACTTGCGTTTGAAAAATAAACCCATAATTACCCCAGCTGGCGATCCAGGCTGCGATACTGGATCGCTTCGGCGATATGTGGTAGTTTCAGGTGCTCTTCACCTTCCAAATCAGCAATGGTGCGGGCAATCTTGAGGATGCGATTGTAGGCCCGGGCCGACAGCCCCAGCCGGTCCATAGCCGTCTCCAACAGGCGCTGGGCCTCGCTGCTCAGCCCACAGAATTGCTTCAGGTAGCGGGGTGGCATCTGGGCGTTGCAGTAATAGCGGCTGCGGGCAAAGCGGCTTCCCTGGATTTTCCGGGCTGCCATCACCTGATCGCGCAGATATTTGGAATTCTCTCCATCAGCAGGAGCCGCTAATTCCTGATACCGGACTGCAGGGACCTGTAAATGAATATCAATCCGATCCAGCAGCGGTCCGGAGATCCGGGCCTGGTAGGCCTGAATCTGACGCGGGGTGCAGGTGCAGGCGCGCTTCGGGTCGCCCAAAAACCCGCACGGGCACGGGTTCATGGCCGCCACCAACATGAACCGGGCCGGATAGCTCAAGGACGCGGTAGCCCGGGACAGGGTCACCTGACCCTCCTCCAAAGGCTGCCGCAGCACCTCTAATACTTGCCGTTTAAATTCAGGCAATTCATCCAGGAAAAGGACGCCATTATGGGCCAGGCTGACTTCCCCGGGGCGCGGGATGCGGCCCCCGCCGATAAGCCCGGCATCCGAGATGGTATGGTGCGGAGGGCGAAAGGGTCGATTAGTCATCAATGGCCGATTGGGGGGCAACTGCCCCACGATGCTGTAAATCTTTGAGGTCTCCAGGGCTTCTTCAAAGCTTAAAGGCGGCAGGATAGAGGGCAGCCGGCAGGCCAGCATGGTCTTGCCAGCTCCGGGCGGCCCCACCATGATGACATTGTGCCCTCCGGCCGCAGCAATCACCAGGGCCCGCTTGGCCTGCTCCTGGCCCTTAACATCCCGGAAATCTGCATCTTCCTCCGGCTCCCGGGATTGCAGGTCAAGAGGCGGAGCCGGGGCCGGAGTCAACTCCTGGCGGCCCTGCAAAAATTCCACTACCTCCGACAAGGTTTCGATCGGATAGACCGCGATATCCTGGACCACCGCGGCTTCGGCGGCATTTTCCTGGGGGACGATCAACCCGGCCTGGCTGTTCTGGCGGGAGGCCAAAGCCATGGACAACACCCCCCGGGTCGGCTTCAGCCGGCCATCCAGCGATAGTTCACCAATAATTAAATACTTGTCCAGACTTTCGGGCGGCACTATCCCCTGGGCGGCCAGCAGCCCCAGGGCCACCGGCAGATCAAAGCCGGTGCCTTCCTTGCGGACATCGGCCGGAGCCAGGTTGATGGTTACCCGATTCGTGGGGAATTGATACCCCGAGTTTTTGAGCGCTGCCTTCACCCGGTCTTTGCTCTCTTTGACCGCCGCTTCCGGCAGACCCACGGTTGTGAAGGCCGGCAGTCCCGGAGCGAGATCTACCTCCACTTCGACGATGTAGGCATCCACGCCCTGCAAGGCGCCGCTTTTGACCCGGGCTAACATGACTTAATCACAGAATCCCTGAGGTCCGGTCTTACCTTAAAATTAATAAGATGCAAACCCCTAATGAAGGTTCTTATTGGCCTATGTCAGCCAATTTCTTTAATTCGATTTTCTCGGCTACGTCTTTAAGCACTTGGATATTATCAATGCCCTGGCCTTCCAGGCTAACTATAAAGCGGTTGCCCACCATAATGGTCAGTTGGCCTTGTTTAGCTTTGGGTTTGTAGGTTTCGACCGCTTGGAACCCTTGCACCTCGATGGTCTTGGTGGATTCCTCGGTGGACTCGACTTCCATTCCCTTCATCAAACCCATCCCCATGGCGGCCATGGGACCGAAACTGCTGTCGACCACGGTTATTTCCAAGGATTGATCCCCTGATTTGTATTCCGCCTTGGCCTGGCTCATCATCATCGGAGTACCCTTGACCGTCTTCCCTTCCGGCTCTCCCACCCGTTCCCAGCCGTTCAGTTCGATATTCACAAAGGGAAACAATTCTTTGAAATTTAGCGGTTCTCCGGGAGCTTGGGCCTGGCTCTGCCCCGAAGCGATCCCGAAAATCAGGATGGCGCTCAGGACCCCCAGACTTCTCAGCAGGTTGGGCAACATTTACTACCTCCGGTTTCATTAATTAGATGGATCGCAATGTGATATTGTTAAATGATAGTGTATTCTAAGTCCTGGAACTTCCGCCTTCTCAAATTGATTCTAGCCTATTTCGGAAAATAGCGGCTATGCTCAACCTTGATACATTTGTTCATCACCACTTGCAGTCCGGCCTCCTGGGCCCTGCAAGCCGAGGCGTTCTCGGCCAGGCCCAGCTGCATCCATACTACCTTGGCCCCGATGCCGATAGCCTCATCGACGATGCCCGGGATTGCATCGATTTTGCGAAAGATATCAACCACATCTACCGGAAAGGGGATGTCCCGGAGGCTGGCATAACACTTCTGGCCCAGTATCTGGTCGCACTTGGGGTTGACCGGGACAATGCGATAGCCCTGCTCCTGCAGGTACTTGGCCACCCGGTGGCTATCTTTATCCGGGTCGGTAGAAAGGCCGACCACGGCGATGGTTTGGTTATCCTTCAGAATGGCCTTGACTTCTTCATCTTCCGGATTGAATTCCGGGAGTTGACATTCAATTTCGGTCATCTTGGCCCTCCCTGGGGTACCCGGTTCAATATTGCGGCTGGGCGGTTCTGGTCGTCAGGATAGTAATGCATTAGGGTAAATTATATATCTTGCTGGCAGAATTAGCAATTTGATTCCACAATTATTCCATCGCTGATATTATAATACGACACGGGGATTTTGTCCTGAAAGTAATCCTGGTGCACGTTTTGAATGATCTCTTTAATTTGCGGGTGGCAGGAAAAAAACAGGACCTGTTGCTCCCGGGCAAACTTCAGAATGACTCGCGCCGCCCCCTGTTGTCGGCGGGGATCGAACTTCACCAGCACGTCGTCCAGAATAACTGGCAGGGGTTCGCTGTGGCGGCCGAACTCCCGGGCCAGTCCCAGGCGGATGGCCAGATAGACCTGGTCAGCCAGGCCGCTGCTCCAGTCCAGGGGTTCCTTGCGGCCTAAATTTTTATCTTCCAGCCGGAGGCTGCCTTGATCAGCCGAAGCGACCAGCCGATAGCGCTCCCCGGTCATAACCCCCACAAATTGTCCGGCTTCCTGAACCACTTGTGGTTGGCGCTCCTGTTCGTAAATGCTTTGGGCCTGATCCAAGAGGTGATTGCAGACCACCAGGGTCCCCCAACGGCGGATGGCCTCGGACAACTGTTCCTGAGAGCTGCGTTGCTGCAGCAGCAATTCCCCCAGCTCCTCATTGCGGGCCATATCGAGCAGTGATTTATCGAGGCCCCCCACTTCCTGCTGGGCTGCGGCCACAGACGCCTCCAATTCCTGCAACCGGGCCTCCAGTTGCTCTTTTTCCGCTTGCAGCTGCAAAGGCTCGGTGCGGGCCAGTTCCTCTTCCAGGCTGCCTTGAGCTGCAGCGCTGCCGGCAATGGTGCGGAGAGCAATCTGGTTATCCTCGACCTGTCTGATGGCCAGGCGCCATTCCTGGTAATCGGTGGCCAAGCGCCGGAATTGATCTTCATCGGCGGCCTGGGCTTGGCTAAGCAATGTATCCAGTTCAGCTTCTTTTTCCTGCAGCTGTTGGGCCAGCCGGGCCGCTTCCATTCGGACCGCCGCCAGTTGATGTCCTAAGGCTTGGTGCTGTTGCTTGGTTTCCAGGGCCGCCTCTAAAGCCCGGCGCAGGGCTTCCAGGTCCTCCACCCCACTTTCCGCCCCGAGCGGCGTCCGGCCGCAGGTTTCAAGGATAGTGCCAATCCGCGGGCGGGCGTCGGCGATATAATTTTTTATCTGGGCCAGGCGCTGGTGGTACTCCTGCACCGCACGCTCAGCGACCCGGGCGCTGTCAACGGCCTGCAACACTGCTTCGAAGCCTTCGGGGCGCACGGTAACCGCAAACTGGCGCTGGGCCAGCCAGTTTTGCCACTCTAACTGCAGCCGCTGCACTTCCTGGGATGCCTTTTGGGTCTGGTGCTCGCCCTCCTTTAATTTTTCCATCCTCTGGCGCCAAAGCCGCTGGGCTTCTTGGAAACGCCGTTGCCGGTCGTGGTGCTTCCGCCAATCAGCCGCGATCCGGTCCAATTCACTGGCCCGATGTTCCAGTTGGGTTAGGTCAGGGAACTGGCCCAACCCGGCTGCAGCGGCCCGATTCATTATGTCGGCATCAAGGCTGTTAACCTTATCTTCAAGAGCCTGGATTTCCGCTTCCAGGGAAATCAGAGCCTGCTCCGCCTGCGTCAGGTCGGCTTGCAGTTGAGCGGTCCGGAGGCGCTCAGCCTTTAGCTGGCGATAGCGGAGGATAAATAACAGCGCCGTCAACCCTGCCCCGGCCCCTGAGGAAATCACGGCCAAGCGATAATCATGTTGAAAAATTAACCAGACCGCCGGACCGAGCCCGGCCAGGAAGACCAGGATTAGCAGCCACCAGGGCAAAATGACCCCTGGCGACTCTATCTGTTTAAGCAGCGATTCCCGGCGGGCCCTATGATCTTGTAGGGATGCGAGCCGGGCCTTAAACTGAGTCTTAACCAGTTCCTGCTGCTGCAGCAGCGGCCGCAGCATCCTTACTGCCTGTTGATGCTGCTGCAACTGCGCCTCGGCCAGGGGCGGCTCAGGGTGCTCCTTAAGCCGCGCTTCAGCCTCCGCCGCCAGTTTCTGGGCCTCTGTGGCAGCTTCGGCCCAGCTCTGGTGGTAGGCCTGCTGCTGCTCAAAGCGTCGTTCCGCCGCCGCCAGAGAGCGCCCCCACTCCTGAACTTGGTGGCGCACCGGGACCGAGGTATCCAGCCGGGCTATTCGGGCTGAATCCCAGTCGGGCCCCAACTCTTGCAAACGGCGGCGAAACTCCGCCTCGGCCTGCTCAGTGGCACTCTCCACCAGAGGATAGTCTTTGAGGGCCGAGGCCAGCTTTTCCCGCTCACCTAGCAAAGCTTCAATGTCTGATTGGTGCGCCAGGAGCGCCGGATTCGGGATAAGTTGCTGCTTTTCCTGCTGCAGCAAGGCGGCTTGATCCTCGCTGGCCCTTTGCTTTTGTTTAATTTTGTCAATTTCATTTTTAAGGTCATCCAAGCGTTGCAAGCCATCGCCGGGAAAATTCTTGGCAAATTCCAGACGCGCGGCTTTGTGGCGCGCCGACCCCAGAGCCACCCAAGGTGGTCGGGCCTGTTCCAGTTGCTCCAGGCGCTGCAAGTGCCGGCGGAGGTCCCGGAGTTGTTGCTGATTTTCCCGGATCTGCTGCTCTAATTGGGCTTTTCTCGCTTGGCCCCGGGCATATGCGGTTGACAGCTCTTGAAGGCTGGCAATGCGGGTTTCAGTTTTTTTAATCCGGTTGATGATTTGATTGATAATCGGTTTGCGGCCGGTTTTGCTCAGCAGGCCTTTGATTTCTTTGTCCAGGGTCTGCAGTGCATTCGGCAATGACTCCGCGCCCAGCCCGGCGCCGGCGGCAAACAAACGGCGGCGCACCCCGTCTTCGGACAAAACATCCAGTCCCTGCAAATCATCCAACCCGATGGCAAAGACGTGGGCGAAGGTGCTGCGGTCCAGACCACCCAGGAAGCGCTCCGCCAGGTCGGCTTTTTCGAAAACGCCTCCTTCGAGGCTTATAGTACCTTGGCGGCCAAACCGCTCGACCATCAAGCGCCGTCCGTCCTGCAGGACAATCTCCAGCCGGCCCCCGTGCTTCCCGCCCCGCAGCGGCGGATAAAGGTTGGCCTTGGACCGGCCGGGCGGAGGGCCAAACAGCATGGTGCGGAAAAACTCCATCAGCGTGGTCTTGCCGCACTCGTTGTCCCCTAAAAAAAGGCTAAGGCCGGGAGGGAAACGGCGGATTCCTTGATTGTGGTAAATCCCAAAGCCATCGATATGGAAGCCGCCAATCTGCATCAGCTAGTCTTCGTCTCCCAACAGCAGATCCAATCCCAGGGTTTCAGCATCATTTAGCAGGGCCAGCAGATCGGCCTGGGTAAGTTGCTTAAGATACCGGGTAATCGGGTAATGCTCCGGCCTCTGAGTGAGTAAATTATGGAGAATGGCTGCCGGTTGCCGGTCTTGGCGGATGGCTTCGGCGGCCCGCAAAAAATCACCGACAAAATCCTGCACCTGCCGCTTCCGGTCGATATCCAGCAGCGGCCGGGTCCGGGTCTGCACCGACTCCACCCAGACGAAATCAGCGCGCTCTGTTTCCCCTTCCCTTAGAGGCAGGGCCAGATCCCGCTCCGGGTCGATCTGCCGGAGCTGGCCATGCAGCGGTCCTCGGCCGGACAATTGCAGACACAGTATGGCACCGCGGCCCTCAGCCTGGGTGCGGGTATTTTCCAAGGTGGCGGCCAGGAGGTCCAACAGATCGTCGAAGGTATGGAGGTCGGCAATTTCAACTTCCTGGCTGAACCAGCGCACTACATCGGTGGGAACAAATTCCGGGTACGGACGCCGGCTGCCATCCACCCGCACCAGGTAGCAGCCCCGGGGCCCCAATTCCCGGACACTGCGCCCCTGGGTATTCCCCGGATAGATGATACAGGGGTCAAAGTCTCTTAAGATTTTTTGATTATGAATATGTCCCAGGGCCCAGTAGTCCAGACGGGCAGCAATCAGGTCATCCAGGCTGCAAGGGGCGTAATTATCGTGGCTGGGATCGCCGCCGACATTGCAGTGCAGGACGCCGATGTGGAAGAGCTCATCATCCTGGCGCTGGAACAGGGGAACCAGATTTTTCCGTACTTCCCGGATGGGGTAGCTGGTCCCGGAGATATAAGCCAGCGGTTCATTTCGGCGTCTGACCGTTATCCACTCCCCCCCCTCACCGCTGAACCGGTAAACTCCTTCCGGCAGCTTCAGCCCTGCTTCCCAACCAGAGAGGGGATCGTGATTGCCATGGGCGACAAAGCACTGCAGGCCAGCCTCTACGGCCCGGCGCAGGGTCTCTCGAAAGCGCAGCTGGGCCCGCAGGCTGCGGTCGGCGCTGTCATAGACATCGCCAGCGATGATGATAAAGTCGACGCCTTGGTCAAGAGCCAGGTCAATTAAATTGTCAAAGGCCCTGAAGGTGGCGTCCCGGAGAACGGCAGCAATGCCGGGCTCCAAGGCGTGAATGCCCTCAAAGGGGCTGTCCAGGTGTAAATCGGCGCAGTGAACAAAACTAAATGGGGGAGAGTCAGTCATGATTATCAGCAGTTATGACCCCAAGCGCCCTGGGTCGCGGGCCATGTCGCCAATACCGATCTAAAAAAATAACCACAACCGGGGCGGCCAATTCCTGCACGGGGGCGGCATACCTCTACCCCCGGGAACTGAGCTTCTACCCAGAGCCAGCCACTCAATGATATTTAATAA
>JBKHJN010000028.1:0-38255 GCA_046538075.1 Desulfobacteraceae bacterium
CAGGGAGCGCAAGGACCATGATCCAGAACCGCGATTTTTGGGTTGCATTATCGTTGGTATTCTGCTGGGTACTGGCCGGGGGGATAGGGACGGCGCTCCCAGCCCAGGTTCAGGAGTCCACTAATCTGCCCAGGGATTTGCAGAACCTGATCTCCCAAGCTCTGCAGGCGAATCCCGAGCTGAAGCGCTGGGACCAGCTTCGAACCGCCTCCCAGGAACAGATCGACTCGGCCGGGGCCTTGGACGATCCCCAGCTGTCCTTCAACCTGATGAATGTGCCGACCGACACCTGGGACCTGGCCCAAGAGCCCATGACCCAAAAACAGATTTTGCTGTCTCAGAAGGTTCCCTTTCCCGGCAAACGCCGCCTGCGTTCCGAGATCGCCGCGGAACAGGCCCAGGCCGATGATTTTTCCTACCAGGATAAAGTTAACGAAATCCGCGCCCGGGTGGTCCAGGCTTACTGGGGGCTTTCTTTGGCCTATAGCGCCCTTGAGATCACCCAAAAAAACAAGCAGCTCTGGGAACAGGTAGTCCAGGCTGCCGAGACCCGTTACAGCGTCGGCCAAGGCCAGCAGGCTGATGTTCTCCAGGCCCAGGTAGAGTTGGGTAATTATCTGGACCGGCTGTTACGCTGGCGCCAGACCCAGCAATCCTGGGTGGCGCAATTGAACGCCCTGCGCTCCGAACCTCCCGAGACCCCGATATCTCCGCCGCAAAGCCTGCAGGTCCGCCGCCTGCAACTTAATTTGGCCCGCCTCCTGGAGCAGGCCGCGGCCCAACCACAGCTTAAAGCCCGGCAGGCCCTGGTGGCCAAACAGGAAAAGGCGGTTGCCCTGGCGCGGCGGGATTATCTTCCCGATTTTACTCTGGGTTTGGGTTATGGTCTGCGGGAAGATCTGGGGCCGCAGAAACGGGCTGATTTCTTCACTTCCATGATTACCGTCAATCTGCCCATCTGGTATGGTTCCAAACTCCGGCCCCGCGAACGGGAGCAGCGAGCCCGGCAGGCCGCGGCCCAGGAGGCTTACCAGGCTGCCTGGGACCGGCTGACCGCGGCCATCAAAGACCGGTATGATAAATTGCAGCGGCTCGATCAGCAGGTCACCCTGCACGACCAGGGGATCGTACCCCAGGCGCAGCAGGCGGCCGCCGCGGCGCTGGCCGATTATCAGGTAGGGGCGCTCGATTTTGCCAATCTCTACCAGGCCCGGATCGCGGCTTATAACGCCGAATTAAAGTTACAGGAATATCTGAAAGAATTCGAAGAGAACTGGGCCGAGTTGGAATGGCTCGTGGGACAGGAATTTTCCCGTCACCGCAAGAAAAAATGAGTTCGCAATCTCGTGGCTATCTCTGGTGGGGTCTGGTTCTGGGTCTGGGTTTATCCCTGGCAGTAGGGGGAGGATTGTACCTGGCCGGCTACCGCCTCATGCGCCATCCCCGCCCCGGCCCGGCGGCGTCGGCCGAACCCCAGGCTGAAGATCAGCAAGAACGGAAGATCAAATATTGGGTAGCGCCGATGGATCCCACTTATATCGCCGACAAGCCCGGCAAGTCCCCCATGGGGATGGATCTGATTCCCGTATATGAAGATGAAGAAGATAGCAAAGGCAGGGGCACCATTGCCGTCGATCCCAATATCCTGCAGTCTATGGGAGTCCGCACTGCTAAGGCGGAAGTCCGGCCTCTGACCCGAGTCATCCGGGCGGTGGGCAAGGTGCAGTACGACGAAAGCCGCCTGTCCCAGGTTAACACCAAGGTCGACGGCTGGGTAGAGCGCCTCTATCTCAAGGCCACCGGCGACCCGGTGCGCCAAGGCCAGGCGCTGCTCAGCATCTATAGCCCGGAGTTGGTCTCGGCCCAACAGGAATATCTGCTGGCCTTAAATAACCTGAAAACCCTCGGAACCAGCCCGGTGCCAGAGGTGGCGGCCGGGGCCCGCCGGCTGGCCGCGGCCTCCCGCCAGCGTCTGCGCTATTGGGACATTCCGGCGGCCCAAATCACGGCCCTGGAAAAAACCGGGCAGGTTAACAAACAGCTCACTTTAACCTCTCCGGTGCAGGGCATCGTCACCCGCCGGATGGTCACTGAAGGTCAATTTGTCCGGGCTGGAATGCCTCTGTTAGAGGTGGCGGACCTGTCCACTGTCTGGGTGGAAGCACAGATCTATGAATATGAGCTCCCCTGGGTGCAGGTCGGGCAGAAGGCCCACATGACCCTGGCGGAAATCCCCGGACAGACCTATCATGGCCAGGTTGATTATCTCTATCCTTACCTGCAAGGTTCGACCCGCACCGCCAAGGTTCGCCTGGCCTTTCTCAACCCCCGGCTTAAACTCAAACCGGAGATGTTTGCTCAGGTTAAGCTTGAATCTTCCCTGAATGGTCCGGTGGTGGCGGTGCCGACCGAGGCGGTCATGGATACCGGCGACCAGCAGTATGTATTTCTGGCCTTGGGCCAGGGCCGGTTCGCTCCCCGGGCAGTGGAAGTCGGACTGGAAGGGAGCGACGGCTGGCGCCAGGTCCTTTCCGGCCTGCAAGGGGGAGAGTTGGTGGTAACTTCCGCCCAATTCCTGCTGGACTCCGAATCTCGCTTCCGGGAGGCCGTGGCCAAACAGCTGGGCGCTCCCAGCCAGGAAAAGGAGGACGCTCCCCCGCCCCCGCACCATCACCATTAACGGCGTCAAAGAAATGCACTTTCCCTCAACCCAAGAACCAAACCGATCCCGCAGGTAAACCATGATTGCCTGGATAATCGGTGCCTGTTTTCGAAATCGCTTCCTGGTGTTGATCCTCTGGGGTCTGGTTACTGCCTGGGGCCTGTATGCCACCGCCAACCTGCCGATTGATGCTATTCCCGACATTTCTGATGTCCAGGTAATTATTTTTACCGATTATCCCGGCCAGGCCCCCCAGGTAGTGGAGGATCAGGTTACCTATCCCCTGACCACGGCCATGCTGGCGGTCCCCCATGCCAAGGTAGTGCGCGGCTACTCCATGTTCTCCCTGTCTCTGGTCTATGTCATTTTTGAAGACGGCACCGACATCTATTGGGCCCGCTCCCGGGTGCTGGAGTATTTAAATTATATCCGGGGCAGGCTGCCGGCCGGCGTCAGTCCGGGCTTGGGCCCGGATGCTACCGGCGTGGGGTGGGTCTATGAGTATGTTTTGGAAGATACCACCGGGCAATACGATCTGGCCCAACTGCGCAGCATCCAGGACTGGTATCTGCGCTATCAGTTGCAGACCGTGCCCGGAGTGGCGGAAGTGGCCAGCATTGGCGGGTTTGTCAAGCAGTACCAAGTGGTGGTGGATCCCAACAAACTGGCAGCCTACGGCATTCCCCTGTCCCGCCTGAAACGGGCCATCACCCGCTCCAATCAGGATGTCGGGGGGCGGCTGATCGAAATGGCGGAAACCGAATACTTGGTGCGGGGCCTGGGCTATATCAAGGGCATGGCCGATGTGGAAAATATCGTGGTCGGCACTGATGGCCAGGGCACCCCGATCTTAATCAAAAATGTCGCAGAGGTCCGGCTGGGTCCCGAGCTCCGGCGGGGGCTGGCCGAGAGCAATGGCGAAGGCGAGGTGGTGGGCGGCATCGTGGTGATGCGCTTCGGGGAAAACGCCCAGGCGGTCATCAACCGGGTGAAACAGAAGCTGCAGGACCTCAAATCAGGACTGCCGCCGGGCGTAGGCATCGTGATGGCCTACGACCGCTCCACCCTGATCCAGCGCTGTATCAACACCTTGAAAGAGGCGCTCACCCAAGAGGTGCTGATTGTCGCCTTGATCTGCGGCCTTTTTCTGCTGCACCTGCGAAGCGCCTTGGTGGCCATCATTTCTTTGCCTCTGGGCATCCTGATATCATTTATCCTGCAATATCAGTTTGATATTACTGCCAATATCCTGAGTCTGTCGGGCATTGCCATTGCCATCGGGGACATGACCGATGCCGCGGTGGTAATGGTCGAAAATGCCCATAAGAAGCTGGAGCAGGCCCCCTCCGGTGCAGAACGGGGGCCGATAATTTTGGCCGCGGCCCAGGAAGTCGGGCCGTCGCTGTTCTTTTCCCTGCTGGTGATCACGGTTTCCTTTTTGCCGATTTTCGCCTTGACCGGGGAAAGCGGCCGTCTCTTCAAGCCCCTGGCCTTCACCAAGACCTTTGCCATGGGCGGGGCCTCGATCCTGGCCGTCACCCTCATCCCGGTCCTGATGTTTTATTTTATTCGGGGTTCGATCCCGTCCGAGGCGCGCAATCCCCTCACCCGCGGGCTGGGCTATATTTACCGGCCGACCTTGCGACTGGTATTGCGCTTCCCCAAGACCACCATCTGCCTGGCCTTGCTATTAGGCGCAGCCTCCATCTATCCGGCTGCCAGGCTGGGCACCGAGTTCATGCCTCCTTTGGATGAAGGCGATTTGCTCTACATGCCCACCACCATGCCGGGGCTGTCGATTACCAAGGCCAAGGAGCTGCTGCAGCAGACCGACCGGATCATCCGCACCTTCCCGGAGGTAGAGTACGTGTTCGGCAAGGTCGGCAGAGCGGAGACTGCCACCGACCCCGCCCCCCTGAGCATGATTGAGACCACCATCCGCCTCAAGGATCGGAAGCATTGGCGACCGGGCTATGACACCGAACGCCTCATCCAGGAGATGGATGCGGCCCTGCGCTTCCCGGGGCTGTCCAACACCTGGGGGTTTCCGATCCGCATCCGCATCGATATGCTCTCCACCGGCATCAAGACACCGGTGGGGCTTAAATTCCTGGGGGACGACCTGAACGTTTTGGGTAATCTGGCGGAGCGGGCCGAGGCCCTCCTGAAAGAGTTGCCCGGGACCGCCAGCGCCTTTTCCGAGCGGGTCACTGGAGGTTATTATCTGGATTTTGAGATTGACCGAAAGGCGGCAGCCCGCTATGGCCTTACGGTGGGCGATGTCCAGGATGTCATCGCCAGCGCCCTGGGAGGGATGAATCTGACCTATACGGTGGAGGGCCTGGAACGCTATCCGGTCAACGTCCGCTATTTTCAGGATTACCGGGAGAATCTGCCAGCCTTGAAACGCATGCTCATTCCTACTCCCAGCGGCGCTCAGGTTCCCATCACCCACATGGCCAAAATTAAAATCCACCAGGGGCCGCCGATGATTAAGAGTGAAGGGGCGCGGCCCACCGCCTGGGTCTTTGTCGATATCGGCGACATCGATGTCGGTTCCTACATTGAGAAGGCCAAAGCCCTCATTCAGGAGCGCCTGCAGATTCCGCCGGGCTATTCGCTGCTCTGGAGCGGCCAGTTTGAATACCTGGAGCGGGCCCGCCAGCGGCTTCAGGTGGTCATCCCCATTACCCTGGGGCTGGTATTTATTCTGATTTATTTAAATACCGGCTCCCTAATGGAGGTGGGGATCATCCTGCTGGCCCTGCCTTTCTCCTTGGTGGGAGCCATCTGGCTGCTTTACCTGCTTGACTATAATCTAAGCGTCGGGGTTGTAGTGGGGTTTATCGCCCTGGCCGGACTAGCGGCCGAAACCGCTGCCATTATGCTGCTCTTTCTCAACCGGGCCTACCACGAAAAGAGAGCGGCAGGGCTTTTGAATAATCACTTGGAGCTGGAACAAGCGGTACTAACGGGGGCGGCCCAGCGCCTGCGTCCGATCCTGATGACCGTGCTGACCAACCTGGTCGGCCTGCTGCCCATCATGTGGGCCACCGGCACCGGCTCCGAAGTGGGCAAACGGATCGCCGCCCCCATTGTGGGCGGAATAGTCACGGTGTTTCTGTTGGTGCTGCTAATCTATCCGATCCTTTACCTCTTGTGGAAGTGGCACTCTGAGGTCAAACCCAAATAACCGATTTGCCAATAATTTCGCTCGAATTTTTGATTTCCGGGCAAATCTATTTTATAATTGCCCTCTGAGCCGATGGTTTACACCCGGAGGAAATTAAATCTAAGGAAAGATTGTCGAACAATGACCTTTGCCGACCGGCTAGAAAAAGTGCTGGACCTGGCCGACTGCCTCCCCCGATACAAATCTGATCTGATATCCTTGGCCGCCAGAAACCTGAAGTTTACGGTTAAAGACACCGCTTCCGAGGTAGACGTCACGGTCGAGCGTTTAAAGCTTTTCAACCATACCGAGATCTTTTTGGGAGATCGACAACCCCTGGGAGGACCGGGTTGCACGGTGGCGGTGATGCTCTCCTATAACGGCAGCGCCTGGTTGAACACCGTAATCGCCTCCACCTACATTGTCGGCAATAAGGTGTTGGCCAAATTCGCCTCCCGGGGCCAGGAGTTGATGGCCCTGACCGAAAGCATCTATGAGCCGATCTTCGGCCCGGAGATCCAATTCTACCGCGGCGACGGCAGAAGTTTTATCAGAGAGGCTTTGCATAACCCTGCCATTTCCACCGTAATCGTCTTCGGCTTCGACACCAATATCCTGCCCTACGAACCAGACTTTCGCCAAAGCGGCCAGAAATTTATTTTTGAAGGACCAGGGGTGGATCCCTTCATTGTCCTGCCCGACGCGGATTTTGACAAGGCCCTGGGCGATCTGATGGTCGCCAAGTTCTCTTATTCGGGGCAGACCTGTAGCGCGCCCAAGCGCATCTTCGTCCACCGCCGCATCTATGATGAGTTCCTCGAGGAGTTGGTCAACCGGGTAAAGCAACTCAAGGTGGGAGCCCCAGAAGATCCGGAAACCGATGTTGCCCCGGTAGCCAGCGATTTGGCAGTGAGCCGCATCATGGCGCAGCTTAAGGATGCGGCCGAGAAGAAGGCCCGCGTGCTCATCGGCGGCCGGGTGGAAGGCAACCTGGTCTACCCCACCGTGGTCAGGGATGCCACTGACGACATGGCGGGGATGCAAGAGGAAGTATTCGGGCCGGTGGCCTTTACCAGCCCTTTTGATTCCGTCTCCGAGGTTCTCGTCCGGTCCCAGAACCACCGTTATGGCTTGCGGGCCGCGGTGTTTGGCGGGCCGGTGGCCAAGCCGGTGGCCAAGGCCCTGAAAGGAGAGAGCTACTGTCATCCGGTCCCGGACTATACCTTTGGAAAATTTGGCACGGTGGCGGTGAATACCCCGCGGTCCGAAACCTGGGTCGGATCATTCGTCACCAAAGCAGTGGGCGGCTATGGCTATTCCGGTTGGATCTGGGAAACGGTGGACGGCAACTTTCGCCTTAAACAAGGCCCCAAACTGCTCAGCCTCGAGACCTCGGTTCCTGCGGATTAAGTTCAATCTCTCCGGTTCAATCAAGACGCCGCCCAAAAGGACGAGCTCTGCCGGATAAGTTAAATTTAGGTCGCCAGGAGGGCAGTCAGGGCAAGCTGCCTCCACGACCATCCCTGTAAATATTTCGCTGATATCTGCATATAATTTTTTAACCAATTCCCCTCCTGTCCAAACTGTGTCACCGCCTGGGTTACACTGCTCCCCTGAGTTTGCCTGGGGAGCTCATCCGAGGCTTACCACACCAGAAGAATGGCAATGATAACCGCAATAGAGTAAGCCAAGGGGTAGAAGCTGATGACCAAGGCATCGGCCCGGCGGACGATATCCATTTTGCCGTCCATTTCCAGCCGCTTGAGGACTACGGCCAAAAGCAGAATAAAGCTGGTGATCACGAAGGTGATGATCAGGATCAGGTCGAGAAAGGTGAGATAGCCCAACCGGGGGAGCAGGCTGGCGATGGTGAAGTTAAAAGCGATGAACAGGAGCAGGTTGCCGCCGGCCACGTCCACCCGCTTGTTGTAATCCTGCAGGAAGAAGGTGAACCAGGAAACCACCAATATTATCAAGATGGGCAAAAATATGCGAAAGATATAAAAGGTGAGGTGCCGTTTGGCCCGGAAGTGGAAAGAGAAACGAGAGCTTGACAAGTCGGTGGTCTGGGTCTGGGTGGAAAACTGAGTGTCGAAGTCGATGACCACCCATTCCTCTTCTCCTAACTGCTTACCCACTTCACTGAAGCCCGGGAGTTCCTTGAAAACATAGACCCAGTCGGGCCGCAGACAATCAACCCGGATATAGAAGTCCTGGCGGTCAAAAGGAAATCTTCGGAAATCAAAGTCCGGCGCCTGGAGGGTGACAGAAAAGCGCTCATAATAGATGCACCAGCCGTCGGGCCAGACCATTACCAGGCGGTTCTGGAACCAGCGGTTGCCCTGCTGGTTGAAAATGGCGAACTCCGGCCAGCGCGCCCCCTTTTCCGCCATAAAGTGCTGAAAGGCGTCACCGCTGTAAGTCTTGATAAAGCACTGGCATTTTTCGGGGTCAAAACCCAAGGCCGGGTCCCGCCAGATGAGCTTAAGGCTGGCCACCACCCCGAAATTCTCGGATTTTTGGTCCACATCACTGATCTGGTCCATCTTGAGGCCAATCTTTACCGGGATCGGATGCTGGATGATGGGGCTTCCCTGTTTGGCAGCTTGGCCGGTGAGCACCTGGGGAGTATCAATGCCCACCAGGAGGCGGTAAGTGCATTGGGGGGACTTTTCGGGCTGGGGTGGGAAAAAGATTCGTAAACGTGGATTGTTAGCACTTTCCATAAAGTTGTAGGTCAGGTTGAGGGCATCCTTCTGATCGCCGGGTTGGCCGCTGGCCAAAGGGATGCCGCTGTAGTCTTGCAGGACCACGGAAGGGATGGTGCCAGAAGTGACCTCCAGATGGACGTAGAGGGTGTCGCCCCCATAGATCCGGCTCAGCTCCACACTGCGGTATTGCTGCTCGGCGGTCAGTTGGCCTTCGATCTCGTCCACCCGCTGCTCCGCCTGCCAGATAGCCTTGGTTCGGTTGGCCAGCAGATGGCCGGTAGGGCTGGCCTGGCCAGAGTGGACTTCGGGGGCGTTTAAGCCCACGAGCATCCGGAAATCGCCGAAGGTATGGCGCCAGGGGGTGCTGCCTACCAAGAGGCAGTAATCCCCGGCTGCTGGCACTTTAAAAGTAAAACGGGCGCCGTGGCCCTCCCCGGAGTTATCATCCCAGGCCACAAAAAACCGGTTGTTGAGCTCATCCAAGGCCTCGGGTTTAGACTGGAATAAATAACTCTGTCTTTCCAGTTCGGGAAGATAATACCGCTGCAGAGTCTTAAGATCGACCCCCGGTTTGAGCAGCGCCGCAAAGGGATCCAGGGTATCAGAGAGGCCCTGCAGATAAATAGAGAGGTAGTCTCCCGACTGAAGGCCAGACACGTGGTAGAGAAGATTTTCCTCAAACTCCAGACGGCCTTTGATTTCCTGGACTTGGGGATCATCCCCCGGCGCGGATAAAGGCAGCAAAAAGACCACGGCAATCAGAATGAAGACGATGGACAGCCAGGTGATCCCGACGCCAATCAGCCGCCCCATACCCCAAGCCCCCTCCAGACCAGGATCAATGTCCGATCTCCGGCAATTATTTAAAATTATATAGCTAGATTTCTCGTCTTCCTACAAATAATTACAGCTAATCTCAAAATATTGCAAAGATGATTATTAGCTAAACTTGGCGGCCCAGGCGCGGAGGGGAAAATTATAGTGGTGGTCCAGTCGAACCGGAAAATTTGCAGCCATGATCCGGTAATTAGAACTGGGTAAGTCGAAAGAAAGGCCTAATTCCGGCGGCCCAGATATCAGAAATAAAATCCCAGCCTAAAAAGCACCCGCCGGTTTGGGTACAACGCATCAAAAGTAACAAACTCTTTCTGGTAATAAAAGTGACGATCAAAGATGTTAGTGATCTCCAGAGAGGCAAATCCCCGCTTGCCGGGAAATTCGTAACCCAGGCCCACATCGGCCAGGCCATAAAAGCTATCTCCCCGATCGGTCAGATCCTGGCGCACCAGATAGGAGCGCAAAAATCCACTCCAGCCAGAGCGGTGCAGAAAAGCCAACTGCAGCAGGGCGTTCAATTCGGAAAAATCATGGCTCCCAGATATGCTGGGATCGAACTTTTTGCCGATCACTCCGGTAGTCAGCCCCCAAGAAGGGCTCAGGATGCGGTTGACCGTAAGGCTGGCGGTATAGCGCTTCCAGCCCCACCACACCCGGTGCTCCTGAAGTTCAGTGCCCACTATATCCACTTCGTATTGCGGGGTAAAAATGCGGTTGGCATCCAGCCGTAGCACCGAATAGGTCAAGGGATCCCACTGGGCCTCCCAGGCGACTCCAACCTCCCGCATCTCAGAGCCGTCATCAACATTGATTTGCCAGGGAAAGCTGGCGATTTCGGCCGGCACCAGCAGCGGGGCCATCAGGTTATGGGTATTGACCGAATACTGCAGCACCAGCCGCAGGATATGATCAGCAGTAACCTGGTAATTGAGGCCCAGACGGGGGTTCCAGCGCTCCAGGGACACGGGATCAGCTAAGCCGGCTCGAGAATTTCGGGTGTGATCATAAAAAATTCCCAATTCCGCCAACAATTGCGGGGTTACCTGCCAATAATCCTGCAGATAAAGAGTATAAGAACGGTTCGGCGGCCGGAAGTTATCCGCTATCTGGTATGAGGCCAGCGGGATGTTAAAAAGGAAATACTCCAGCAGTTCATCATACTTGTACTTCAAATGACCCGAAAAGTAATCGACCCCGCCGATCAGGGTATGATCCCCCAGGATCAGCTGCTGCTGGAATTGGAGGTTATAGAATTCCTGGTCATAGCATCGGCTCAGAGTGCTGATCTGGGTTAACGGGAGGCCAAAAAACGACAGAGTATCATAGGTTTTATCCTTGAGATGGTAATCGGTAGTGGCATAAGTTAAATAGCCGAGAAACGTAGCCCGGGGATTAATGCGGTGCACATAGCCCAATTCATAAAATCGTAATCGGGAAAATTGCCGTTGATTGGGTGAGTTGATAAAGCCGAAGTCATTGAGATTGCTGATATCCCCGGCCTCGGAGTCACGGAATCGAAAGGACGCCAGGACGGAGTTCCTTACGGTGGGTTCCCATTTAAAATAGTTGATGCTGGTATAGGCCTTCTCATCGCTGTTCTTGGGCCGGAACCCATCGTCCTCCTGATAACCGCCGAAGACGTCAAAGGCCACACCCGGGATGCCGCCGTAAACTTCCAGGCTGTGGTCCTGGATGGCCCGGGAATGGCCCCAGGTGCCGATCCCTCCTTGCGCCTGGACCCGCAGGTAGGGCATTTCGAACATGGGAGTATAATCATTATAGACTATAAAGGTATTCTGATTGGCCGGCGACAGCAGGCGATGGAGCAATAGTTCCGACCCCGCCGAAGCCAGGCGCTGCCGGGTATTGATATAGGCATTGGCCAGGAACAGACGGGCCGAACTATTCAATGGGTCTTTTTTTACCGCGGTAACCGCCTTGCTGTAGGCCCATTCCCCCAGACCCAATTGATTATAAGCCCGGGACAGGTTGAAGTTGCGCACCGCCAGGTCGCGGTCGAGCATCAGGCGGGAGCGGAAGATGGCGTTGTTGTCATTTAAGGCAATGGACTGATTGATCTCTTGAATGGCTTCTCCGGGCCGGTTCAAGTCAGTCAGGGCAATGCCTTTATATAAATGCGGCGTGGGGTCGTTTTGATCCAGGGCCTTGGCATAATCATAAACTTCCAGGGCCTTGTCAAAGGCCCTCACCTGATAGAGGGCCTTGCCCAGGGTGGACTGGTACAAAGACACCCGGGGCTCAAGCAGGGTGGCAGTCAACATTTCGGCCAGGCCCGTTTTCGGCTCCCGGTAGCGGAAATAATAGATCCCCATTCCCAGATGCGGCTCGCCCAGACCGGGGTTGGCCTTGATGGCCTGCTCAAAATATTTTTTCGCCCCCTGGTAATCCCGCAGACCTAGCCTGACAAAGCCGGCCAGAGAGAGGACTTCCCCCTCCTCCGGGGCCAGTCGGCCGGCGGCGTTGATGATCTCCCCGGCCCGTTCCAGATAATCCCCCCCCAACCAGATCTTGGCCAGATAAACATAAGCGGGCACAAAGCCAGGATCAGCTTTAATAGCCTTCTCCAGATGGGTTTTGGCTGCCGCAGGATTGAAATGAGCAATCTCTACCAGGGCCAGGGTGAACAGTGCCGCCGGGGATTGCGGGGCCAGGGCCAGAGTTCGGGAGGCCTCCTGTCGGGCCGCCGCCTTGCGGTTTTGCACCAACCACATCTGGGCCAGCTGAGTCCGGGCCAAGATATTCTCAGGCGCCAGCTTCAGGGCCTGTTCCAAACAGGTCTGGGACTCCTGCACCCGGGCGGCGAGCAGGGCAAAATAGCCCTCCATGGTCCACAGCAAAGGGGAGGTCTCCAACTGCTGCCGCGCCGCTTGCACCGATTCATAGGCCGGCAGCAGTTTCCCTAATCGATAGCGGGCCAGGGCCAGGCCGACCACTGCCAGGACGCCGGGCCGGGGCACCTGTTGAAAGGTCTGTACTGCCTTTAAGGGGTAGTTTTCCTGGAGGTGAATCCAACCCAGCAGGGTCAGGGCGTGCTCGTCGGCCGGAGCTTGCCGGAGGACCGCGGCGACCGCCTCCCGAGCCTCGGACAAGCGCCCCTGATCGTAGAGTAAGGCAGCCTTCTCAACCGGGCCGGTTCCCCGCAAACCAGGCGCCAAAGGAATATCCCGGTAGCTAAAAATACCGGGATAATAAAGCGACCACTGCACCGCATCCTCGGGCTGCAGCACCAGGCGTTTGGTCGGTGCCTGACCAGGGCGGGCGATGCCCTCTTCTCCGGGATTAAGGATCAATTCACCCTGGGGATTGGCCAGCCGCAGCATCCCTTGAAGCAGAGTAAGATGGGTGGTGCCGTCTGAACTGACCCGCAGATTGAACTCGGTGCCGCGGATGCCGGCGGTGACCGCCGGAGTCTCCAGCTCAAAACGGAAGGTTTCCTTGTTATTACGCAGCCAGACTTCCCCCTGGCTAACGCCGTAGAGGCTCGAAGCCGCCTTTTCCAGGGCGGCCGGGACCACCTCGGTCAGCCTCAACCGAGGTGAGGGCATCACGCTTTTGAGCTCTAGGACCGTATTCTCATGGAGCTTGATCTGACTTTCGTCCACACAGAGGATGGCGGCTATGGAAGCCGGACCGGTTTTTACGACATCGCCGGCAAAAAGGGAGTCGCCAAGCTTTGGTTTTTCCCAACTCCTGAGAGAGGCCCGCTGCAAATGAACCTCACCCTGGAGATAAATCAGCTTGCCGGCCAGCGCTGTCGAACCATGAGCCGGACGGTCAGGACCAATAAAAGCCCAACCCAACAGTAGTATGAAGAGCATCGATCGCCATAACCGGAGTTTCATCATCTCATCCCTAAAGCCGGAGGACATCTTCGGTAAAACCAGTTTACACGGAAATTGCCGCCCAATACCGCTGTCGCCATAACTCCTGGCTCGAGCCTTGCCTGATCTCAATAAGTAGGCGCTACCATAGCATAGAGGTTATTGATTAGTCTACCTAAAATTTAAGGCCAGATTCCAACAGCCCGGAACAAATCCTTAATGCCTTGTTGATAACCCCTGGTAAGACAAAATTTAAAATCGCAATATTAACATAATGTTAAGAAAATTAAACATTAACTTTGCCGCTAATTTGAGCTAGATAGAACTGGCAGATTTGTGCATAGACCTCAACCAACAATTTGATTATTGGCAGGTTTCTTGCATATTTAAACTACTATGTCGGGTATTTCAGAAATGTTTGATTATAGGTCGAAACCCATCAGGCGGGTAGATAAAGAATGACAATTATGGCCAGAAAAGACTGCGGACCTGAAAATTTGGCAGAATTGTATTTTCGCAAGAATGTCGGACAAAAGGTTTGTGTGACCACCAATGGATGTTCGGAGAATCGCATAGATTGCGCTAAAATGCAAAAGTTCTTCACCGACAATGGTTGGTCGGTGACAGCTGATATTAGACAGGCGGATCTGATCCTATTCAACGCCTGTGGCTTGACCACGGTCCGAGAGAATGACTCTCTTGCCACATTACAATGGATAACCGAACAAAAGAGACCTTCGGCTGAGGTAATTGTGTGGGGCTGCTTCCCTAAGATTAACGCCGAGCGGCTCAGGGCGATCCATGCAGGCCTCCTTTTCGACTCCGACCAGGAAGAACGGCTGGAGGAGTTCTTTGAAGCCAGCGTCAAGTCCCAACAGATAGAGGCCAACTTCCTGGTGGCAGCTTGCCCCAATCACCAACCCACCGCCAATGGCTGGCATCGATACCTGGCAAAAATCATCTCTGGCCTAAGGTCTCCCCGGCTGTTTTTGGGCAAGCGGCGTTGGGCCCGAGCCAGCCGACTGGTGAACTTCTTGGATTCGGAAGCTTTTCCTATTAAGGTTTCCACCGGCTGCTTAGATGCCTGCGCTTATTGCGGGGTCCGCCTGGCCCGGGGCAGATTAAGAAGCAAGCCTATCCCCCAGGTGGTTGCCGAGTTTAAGGATGGCTTGGCCCGACAATTCAGCAAGTTTACCCTCATCGGCACCGACCTGGGGGCCTACGGCCGAGATCAAGGCCAGCGGTTGGTGGATTTACTTGATACAATACTTGAGCTTGAGGGTGACTATAAAATTAGATTGCCCAATATTAATCCCCGGTGGTTGAAAGACATGCTGCCCGAGATGCGCAAACTGGTCCAAAGCAATAAAATAGAGGTTATCGGCAGCGGCGTTCAGTGCGGCAGCAACCGGATCTTGCAACTGATGAACCGGCGTTACCGGGTAGAAGATTACCAGCAGGCCGTGGTTGCTTTAAAGGCAGAGTGCCCGGCCCTGCATATCCGCACCAATCTGATTGTGGGCTTTCCGGGCGAAACCGAAGGAGACTTCGACAAGACCTTGCAGCTAGTAGACGAAGTAGATTTTACCTTTGCCGATATCCACCGCTATTCACCCCGGCCTAAAACCAAGGCAGCAACAATGCCGGACCAGGTCCCGGCCAGAGTCATCGAGGACCGGTTTATTAGATTAACGCGACACTTCTCGCGCACCCCCGGCAAGACCTAATTTTAAGGAGGCCCAGTGGCCGCCCCCTGTCTCTTTACCTTATTAGTCCGAGCATTTAAAAGGTTAATTTGAGAGGAGGGCCGGGGGACCGAGAGGCCACCCACTCTCCCCTCAAGTTCCCCTCCCAACCCCCCTTAAGGGGTTGGGGGAGTGGGTTTGGGAGAGGGGGCAGGGGTGGCGACCCCTGGCCCCCTCTCCCAAGAGCTGTTTTCCCTAACCCAATTCATTTATTTTATGACCTGAGTAATAAAAGTTTAAAGGCGGCCCGGCACCTTACTGCATCTTGCCATCAAGCAAGCATCTCCGGATTTTCAAGAAGTCCTCAGCCAATACAAAAGCTTTCCCGACCTTTAATTTTCCTTTGGTTTGAAGACCTTGTATGTTAAGATAATTTGAATTTTTAAAACAACCAGCTTTTGCCGGATCTGCTGCACTAGGGATAAGTTATGGAAGTTTTGTTGGTGCTGTTGGGCATTTTTAGCTCCTCCTTTCTGATTGCCTTATCCGGAGCCTTGATGCCTGGACCGCTGCTGACCATCACCATCACTGAGGCCAGCCGTCGGGGCTTTTGGGCCGGGCCGCTGATCATCTTGGGACATGGGCTATTGGAGTTTACCCTCCTTATTCTGATAATATTAGGAGTAGGGGCCCTGATCAACCAGCCCTCTATTATGGGTGGGGTGGCCCTGTTGGGGGCCGGCCTGTTATGGTGGATGGGGCTGGGCCTGCTCAAAGAGGCCCGGCAGGCGCAATTGTCGCTGACTCAGAACCACAGCCGCAGCCTTAACCCGGTTTGGGCCGGTATTTTGATGAGCCTCGCCAACCCCTACTGGCTCATCTGGTGGCTTACCCTGGGACTGGGATATGTCATGTTTGCCTATAAATATGGTTTCTGGGGCATAGCCTTCTTTTTTACCGGCCATATTCTGGCCGATCTGGGGTGGTATTCCTTGGTATCGCTGGCAGTAGCCCGGGGCAAGCGGTTTCTATCCGATCGGCTTTATCACGGCTTTATGATGTTTTGTGCCCTGTTTCTGATCGGCTTTGGCTGTTTTTTCGGATTTCAGGGCGTCAGAATGTGTTGGTTCTCCTAAAACCCCTTAACAACTAATGGTATAGCGATGATTCAAGAAGTCCTAATGGTAGGTCTGTTAGAAGTCAACTGTTATGTCTTGGGGGACGAAGACACCGCCGAGGCAGTGGTCATCGATCCCGGCGGCGACGCCCCGATGATCCTTGAAACCTTAAAAAGTAAGAAACTACAATTAAAGACCATAATCAACACCCATGGACATTTCGATCATGTTGACGCCAACCAGCGGCTGAAGGAGGCGACTGGCGCTCCCATTGCCATTCACCCGGCTGACGCGGCCATGCTCAGCCAACCCTCGGCAGAGGCCCTGTTTTTTACCGGTGGCCGCATCCGTCCGTCGGAGGCCGACATCCTGCTGAATGAGGGGGATACCTTGAGCTTTGGGAAATATCAGCTCAAAGTCTTGCATACCCCCGGACATACCCCCGGCGGCATTTCCCTAGTAATGCAAAATGATCCTATTGTTTACGTGGGTGATACTTTATTTGCGGGCTCCATCGGACGGACCGATTTCCCGGGGGGCTCTTTTGAAGAGTTGATCAGATCAGTCCGGGAAAAGATTTTTCCTTTGGGGGATCATTACCTGGTCATGCCGGGTCATGGGCCGGCCACTACTGTGGGCCAGGAACGGCGATATAACCCCTTTTTTTAAATTGCTTGAGATTTCAATTCCTTTCGGTAGGTAGAGGGAACGAATCCCGGCGAACTTAGCGGGTGGCCAAAATTATTTTCTGGTTGGAGATGGTAGGGGCGCCCGCCCCTAAAATAAAATCGATATTCTGACAGCGAGAGTCTGGCCAAGCTACCAAAAGTAAGAGGGCCAAGTTTTCGATAAATGCTATGGATGAGGGTATCCGGATCACCGGTATCCAAGGCTGGGCTATTGATCGGAACGGGCAGATTTGGCACGTCATTCATGACTAACATTCTGAAAGAAAAAAAGCTCCTGGTAGGCATCTCCGGCGGCATCGCCGCTTATAAAGCTGCCGAATTGGTGCGCTTGCTGGTGGTTGCCGGGGCCTGGCCCCAAGTGGTGATGACTCAGAGCGCACAAGAGTTCATTGCCCCCTTAACCCTGGAAGCGCTGTCAGGAGCGCCGGTCCGGACCGCGCTGTTCGGGCCCGGCAGCCTCCCCCTGGAACATGTCAGCCTGGGGCAGGAAGTGGACGCCATTGTATTGGCCCCGGCGACGGCCAACCTGATCGGCAAACTGGCCGCCGGCATCGGCGATGATCTGCTTACCACCCTGCTCTTGGCCGCCACCCGCCCGGTGTTAATCTGCCCAGCGATGAATGTTAAAATGTATGAAAACCGCATGGTGCAGGATAATCTGGATCGCCTCCGCCAGGCCGGATTCCAGGTGATGCCGCCAACTGCAGGAGCACTAGCCTGTGGGGCGGAGGGTTGGGGGCGTTTGCCGGAACCGGTGGACATTGTGGAAGAGATCGCCGTGCTGCTCAGTCCCCCGGATTTGGAGGGTTGCCGGATTCTGGTCACCGCGGGGCCGACCCACGAGGATCTGGACCCGGTGCGGTTTTTAACCAACCGCTCGACCGGCAAGATGGGTTATGCGCTGGCCCGGGTGGCCCGGCGCCGCGGGGCCAGGGTGCGGCTGGTAAGCGGCCCGGCGACCCAAGCATCGCCCCCCGGCGTCGAAATGATAATGGTGCGCACCGCGCTCCAAATGCAGGAAGTGATGATGGAGCATTTCCATCAGACCGATGTAGTGGTGATGGCCGCTGCGGTCACTGACTACCGGCCGGCCAGCTTTGTCGGCACCAAGATCAAGCGCAGCGGCGAGGAAATGATCCTCAAACTCGCCCATAATCCTGACATCTTGCTGGAGTTGGGCAAGCAGAAGACCCGCCAGATTCTGGTGGGGTTCGCGGCCGAAACCGAAGACCTTCAGAACCATGCCTGGCAGAAGCTGAAACGCAAGAACCTGGATCTGATCGTCGCCAATGATGTCAACCGGCCCGATTCCGGCTTCGCGGTCGATACCAATGAAGTCACCCTGATCCACCGCAACGGCCAGGTGGAACCGTTGCCGCTGCTTTCTAAAGAAGAAGTGGCAGACCGGGTCCTGGATTGGGTGGCCACTGCCTGGCCGGGCAGTCGTTCGAAGGCTGGTCATGTCTGAACCGCTGCGGCAAGAATTGTCTCGCCTGACAGCCCAGTTGCGGGGGTGGCTGGCCTTCCAACAGCGGCTGGGACTGGCAGTTTTAACGGGTGCCACCATGACTGGCGAGGCCCGACCGGAAGATTTCGATGTTGGGATTTCTTCTTCCGAACCAAAGTCTGATCTGACCTTGGAAGAAATCCGGGAGGAACTGGGAGACTGCCGGCGTTGCAAGCTGAGCCGCACTCGTTCTCACATCGTCTTCGGGGCCGGGCATCCCCATGCCCGGCTGGTGTTGATCGGCGAAGGTCCAGGAGAGGAAGAGGACCGGCAAGGAGTGCCGTTTGTGGGAGCGGCCGGCCAATTGCTTGATCGCCTGCTCGGCAAATTAGGGCTGCGGCGGCAGGAGGTCTATATCACTAACATTGTCAAATGCCGTCCTCCAGGCAATCGCAACCCGGAAGCGGATGAGATCAACTCCTGTTTGCCATTTCTGGAAAAACAGCTTCAGTCCATTCAGCCTCGGATCATCTGCACCCTGGGCCGCGTCGCCACCCAGGTTTTGTTGGAGACCGCAGTGCCTTTAAGCCAGCTGCGGGGGCAATGGCAGAAATGGCAGGATATTGATGTAATGCCTACTTTTCATCCTTCCTATCTGTTGAGGTTTCCGGCGGAACGCAAAAAGACCTGGGAAGACATGCAAAAAGTAATGGCGGTTTATGGCTCCGAACCTCATGAGGCGTAGGCTCTTATTTTTCCTTATTTTGCTGCTGGGCTTCGGAACCGGGGAGCTGGCCCAATCCTCTGCCAAGCCCACGGTTTACGTAATATCGGCCGTTGGGTCGATCAATCCCGGACTGGCTGAATTTATCCTGGAGGGCATCCGTACCGCCGAACAGGCCCAGGCCGAGGCCTTGGTCATCCAACTGGATACCCCCGGAGGCCTGGACAGCTCCATGCGGCAGATCGTCCAGGGGATCATCAATGCCAAGATTCCGGTGGTGGTCTATGTTTCACCCAAGGGGGCGCGGGCCGCTTCGGCCGGCCTGATGGTCACTATGGCGGCCCACGTCGCCGCCATGGCCCCCGGCACCAATATCGGGGCGGCCACTCCGGTAACCCTGGGCATCAAGCAGACCGACGAGGTCATGGGCCGCAAGGCGGTAAACGATATGGTGGCCTATGTCCAGTCCCTGGCCCAAGACCGGGGTCGGAACCAAAAATGGGTGGAAAAGGCAGTGCGCCAAAGCGCCTCTATCCCGGCGGATGAAGCCCTGCGTCTCAAGGTTGTCGACCTGATGGCCGAAGATCTGGATGAGTTGCTGGCCAAAGTCAATAACCGGTCCATCAAGATCGGCAAAAGCACTGAGGTTTTGAAGACCAGCGATGCCCTTGTGGTCCCGATTCAAGAAGGCCTGCGGACCAGCATCCTGAAACGCATCGCCGACCCTAACATCGCCTTTATCTTAATGATGATTGGCCTGGCGGGACTCTATTTTGAACTGGCCAATCCCGGCGCCATCTTCCCCGGAGTGTTGGGAGCGCTGTCCCTGCTGCTGGCTTTTTTTGCCTTCCAGGCTTTACCGATCAACATGATCGGGGTATTATTGATTGTATTGTCCTTCATTCTGTTCCTGTTGGAGATTTGGGTTACCAGCTATGGATTGCTGGCCATAGCTGGCGTGGCGTCGCTGTTGCTGGGTTCGATAATGCTGTTTCGGAAGGGGGAAGGCGGCATGGGAATTTCCTGGGAAATCCTGTTGCCCACGGTCATTATTTTTTGTTTATTCTTTGTTGGCGTGGCTTTTCTGGTCCTGCGGGCGCAGATGAGCAAAACCACCACCGGCGCATCGGGGCTGGTCGGAGAGAGAGGGGTGGCCCGGACTGATCTCGATCCGGAAGGAAGGGTATTCATCCATGGTGAGTATTGGACGGCCAGGAGCGACGAACCCATCGCTGCTGGGGAGACGGTTGAGGTGGTGAAAGTTATTAATCTGAAACTCCTGGTCCGCCAGGTAAAATCATCCTGAAGGGAGAATTGTTATGATAGGCATCTGGCCCTTAACTATCTTGATCTTGGTGGCGATTTTTTTGTTTAGCGCGGTCAAAGTCCTGAAAGAATACGAACGAGCGGTAATCTTCCGCCTAGGCAAGGCCTTGCCCGGTGATAAAGGTCCAGGGTTGATTATCCTGATCCCATTTATTGATCAGATGAGCAAAGTAAACTTACAGGTGGTGACCTATGACGTCCCGACCCAGGATATCATCACCAAAGATAATGTCACTATTAAGGTTAACGCCGTGGTCTATTTTCGGGTAATGGATTCCCGAAACGCAGTAATTGAAGTTCAGGATTATTTTCAGGCCACTGCCTTACTGGCTCAGACTACCTTGCGAAGCGTTTGCGGCCAGGCGGAGTTGGATGAGCTGCTTTCAGAACGGGAAAAAATCAACGCCCAGATCGCCGAAATCCTGGATCAACATACCGATCCCTGGGGCATCAAGGTGAGTCTGGTGGAGGTCAAAGCCATCGACCTACCCATTGAAATGCAGCGGGCCATGGCCAGCCAGGCGGAAGCCGAGCGGGAACGCCGCGCCAAGGTTATCGCCGCCGAAGGTGAATACCAGGCTGCCAAACGGCTCTACGAAGCCGCCCATATCATGGCTGAAGAACCCATCGCCCTGCAGTTGCGCTATCTGCAAACCCTGGCCGGCATCGCCACCGAGAAGAACTCCACTACTTTATTCCCCATTCCCATTGATCTGATCAGCGCCTTTTTACCCAAAACAGCCAAGTCAGAAACAAAATAATTATTTAATGGAAAATTAGGAGGTACTTTATGGCTAAAAAAGAGAAAAAAGGCAAAAAGGAAAAGCCCCTGGAGCGCATGACCGCCAAAGAACTACGGGAATATGCGCTGTCCTTAGGCGGGGAAATTGTCGGCGTGCACGGCATGAACAAAGAAGAATTGCTGGACGCCATCAAAAAGGTCAAGGGCATTCAGGACGAAGGCAAAAAGGCGGCCCGGTCAATCAATGTCCGGGAGATCAAAGAAAAAGTTAAGTCTTTGCGCCAGGCCAAATTAGAGGCGATTGCCGCCAAAGAGCCCCGGAGCAAGATCAATATCCTGCGCAAGCGGGTCAATCGATTGAAAAAACTGACCCGTAAGGTCGCTTGAGCGCAGGAACTCAAGAACTGGACAGTTTGGCCTGATCAGTCTTCTGATTTAGGCGGCTGCCGGAAAGCCCAAGGTGATAAAACCTCCTACAGGATAAAAGTATAATGGCCAAGGAAGAAAAAAAGAGTAAAGATCAGAATGAGGCTCAACCCAGCCAGTCAACCGACTTGCCGTCTCATCTACATCTGAGAATCTCCCAGATCGGCAAAGAAAAAACCCTCCCGGCTCACACCCTGATCGTCAAACAGGGCGAACTGCCGGAATATTTCTATGTCATTCGCCAGGGACAGGTTCAGGTCTTTAGGGAGACCGAAGATCACATCCGCACTGAACTCGCTGTCCTGGGGCCAGGAGCTTACTTTGGGGAACTGGCGCTGGTCACCAATCAACCTCGCACCGCCTCGGTGGAAGCTCTGGAGGATACCCGGCTCATCGAGATTTCCCGGTCTGAGTTTGATCAGTTGTTGGACGACAACCCGCAGCTGGCCCGCCTGATCATCAGGCAGTTGGCGCAATGGCTGGTAGAAGGCGACAAGCGCCTGGAAACCCAGGTGGTGCGGCAGTTCCGGGTGCGGGAGATCTCCTGGTTCGATTATGTCCTGCTGTTGGGTCTTAGTGTCATTCTGGCAATCATCTTTAATTTTTCCAATCCCAATGGTATTCCCCTGGTGCCCCGGTTCTGGGCCCAGGAACCAGTCCCCCGCATCGACCTGGCCCAGGCCTATAACGACCACAGCCATCAACAGGCGCTGTTTATCGATGCCCGGCCCGCCAACTTTTACGACCAGAAGCACATCAAAGGCAGCCTTAATCTTCCCTTGCCATTATTTGATTTTATTTATACCATGCGTCTCAGCCAGATGGAAAAAGACAAACCCCTGATTGTTTACGGGCGCAATATCAGCCGGCATTATGACGACGAGGTGGCCCGCAAACTTATGCTGCGCGGCCACACCAATGTCAAGGTGTTGGAAGCCGGGTTAACGGCTTGGGAAAAAATCAATTATCCGACGGAGCCCTGAATTATGATCAATTTAATAGCTACCATATGGCGCAGTCCGTACACTGCCATTGTTTTCCGTCTGGTCCTGGGGACTTCTTTCATCGTCGCCCCTATGTATAAAATCGTCTATCCCGGCGAGTTTGCCGAAAATGTGGCCGGCTTTCAGATGGTCCCCTATCTAGGGGTCAACTTCATGGCGGTGATTATGCCCTGGATCGAGTTGACTACTGGTATATTCCTGATCCTGGGTATTCGCACCCGGGCTGCGGCCTCGATCATCGGCGCCCTGTTGATCGTCTTCACTATAGGTATTGTTATCAATCTGGTCCAGGGTACACCTATTAACTGCGGCTGTTTCGAAGCCGTAGGGGAACCTCTCAACTGGTGGTTGGTCATCCGCGATGTGGGGATGTTGATCATGGCCGTCCAGATCATCCTCTACGATCGGCTCTTTATCTTTGACCGGGGCGGCTTTATCTTACGGGAGAGAAAGATATGAAGTTATACCGGATTCTGTGGCTGGCCATGGCCGTCGTTGCCCTCTGTTTGGCCCTGGGCTGTAAATCCCGCTCCCCCTATACCGGCAAGTATGTGGCTGAGGTCAAAAAACCTACCCCCCAACAGATATTCCTGGAGCTTGCAGCCAACGGCGAAGGCTCCTGGACCATTGACAGCCAGGAGGTATCCTTCCGCTGGGAGGTCAAAAATGGCGAGGTCTGGCTCCATACCAAAGGCGGAGGGGTGATTATCGGCACTCCGGTGGGGGAGAAACTATTTTTGGACCTCTCCGGTGATATTAAACCCGGCAGCAAACATTTGGAATTCAAACCCCTGCCCGAAGGAGGATAAGACCGAATAATCCCGGGGGGCAGCGGCCAGCTATCTAACCCAATAGAGACAATGAGTTATTAATAAAAGCGGGCACCGGCCAATAAATTTTAGGCATTCAGGCATGGGGATCAAATTGCTCAAAAAACTAAACCTGCTCCGGTTAGGGGGATTTATGCTGCTCTGGCTGCTGGGACTGGGAGTTTCCCAGGGCCTGGCGGCAGACCCCCAGGTTCTTCGACTGGGTCTGAGCCGGGTTCAAAATACTACCCTATTGACCGTAATCTTGACTCAGGCGGTTGAAGCCCAGGTCTCAGCCGTGACCGCGGTCAGCTCTCCTCAATTGGTAATTATCTTCCCGGAAGCGGTGGCAGCCCATCTGCCTTCCGATTTGCCGGGCGACCAGGCCCTGGTGCGCCAGGTCCGGACCCTGTTTACTCCCGGTGAAAAAGGGGTGCGGGTTATCCTTGATCTGATTCCCGACCGTCCGTATATCTTTTGGCGCCAACTCCGTCCTGCTCCCAGCGGTATGGTCCAATTCATTATTGCTCTGAACCCCGAATCCCAGAAAGAAACCAGCCAGACGCCGGGATTAAACTTGACCAGGCGGCCTCCACCCTCAGCCTCGACTGCACCGAAGGCCAAGAAGTCCGCTCCGGTAGAGGATTACGGTTATAAAATAGACCCGGGAAGACTGGAAAGCGAGGAGTTTAGAGAACTGGGGCGGCTGGCGCCGGGGGCGGTGCGGGTGTTTCACTTCTTAGAACAACAAGGCTGGAAGGTGGACCGGCAGAGCACCGCGGACCAGCCCGGTCAACGCCTCATCCAAAAATTTGTTCTAACCAACTCCCGTTACCCTATCCTCACCGTCCGGTTTACTCATATCGCCGGCAGTTCAGCGGCTTCGCCGGACATCAATTTTATTACTTTGGCCACCGAAAATCTCACCGGTTCTGATGCCCAGCGCTACCGGGAAATGTGCCAATGGTCTACCAATATGATCAAGAAGCATTTTGAGGACATCGGCGACTATTATAGCGACGGTCTCAAACCTTTGCGGATCGTGCTGCGCCAACAGAGCCAGGCCGAGGTCCTGCGCAATTATGATATTTTTAAGCAGTTCTTGGCTGCAGCCTGTCCAGACAGCCCTCAACTGAGCGAAGAGTTGTTGGCCCGGGCCAAAGACAAGGTCAACAAACGCCTGGAGGGGGTCCAGTACACCCTTGCCGAAAATCCCCTGGTGATCTTAAATATGGTAGATTTCCTTTTTTTACGCGTCTATTTTTTAGGTAAAGTTAGTTAGGAAAGTTGAGAATCATGGCCGATGTCATCAAGATCTACGGGAAACACAACTGACCCTTTACCCAGCGAGCCCGGGCGGCTTTAGACCAAGAGGGCAAGTCAGTGCTTTATCTGGATGTAATCCAGGATTCCCAGGCCTTGGCCGAAATGTTGTCCCTGACCGGCGGCAAACGGCGGATTCCGGTATTAGTGCAAGGGGATCAAGTTACTATCGGTTTCAGAGGTTCCTGAAGGGTATAACCGGGGCGCCAGTTGGCAGCCCCTCAATGATTGCCCAGCCTGTTGATCTCAGCGCCATCTTGTTGGCTGAAGTCGGGCTATTCGGGGCGGCGTAATTCAAAAAAGAGAATTGTTGTGGGTTCCTGGTTGAGACGCAGGGTTTTCTCCCGGTAGCGCACCAAAAATCGATTTTGGGTCAGTTCCAGGAAGTGAGGCTGGCCTTTGAAATGCGCTGATTGAGTCAGGTAAATACGCCCCCCCGGGGCCAGGTAGCGGCTCCACAATTCGACCAGGGGATCAAAAAATTTGGCGTTATAAAGCAATTCGGAGCCAATGATCCAATCATAAGACTGGGCCAGTTCGGGATGGTACCAATCCAGAAATTGAATGGTTACCCCGGTTAGCTTATTATAGTAGGCGCTCAGCCTGGCAAATTCCAGAGCCTCGGGTTGGTTGTCGGTTAAAACTACCTGATGCCCTCTGGCCGCGGCAAAAAGGCCGACAAAACCCAATCCTGATCCCAACTCCAAAATCTGGCGGCCCGGAACCGGCTCTTGGGAAACCATAAAATCCGCCAAGACCAGGGCCGCTTCCCAGATCTTAGCCCAGTACGGGAAGTTTTCGAGCGACCAGGCCCCGGCCTCGATCTGGCTTATCAGATAACTCTCCAGGTCCTTGATGTGAAGAATCTTCAGGCTGAGATCCCGCACCCGGGTCTGGTCCCATTCCATTTCGTAGCGTTGCCCGAGACTCTGTAACAGAGCTTGGGCCTGTTTGTCGTCCAGCATCCTCTTCCCTTGAATTTTATTATATACTCTCAATTATCTGACAATGTTTTAAACGGATCAGACATTGATTAAAACATAAAAATCATTTCCGTAAACTATTTTTCCCAAAAATTGCAAAAAAATATTCTTTGCAATTATCAGCCACATCAGAGGATGGCAACCCACACAGGAGGATGGGCTCTTCAGTCATCATCATTGACAGCCATCTTTCTGATTGGTTAAAATTTAACTACGGAGGGATGGCCGAGTGGTTTAAGGCGGCGGTCTTGAAAACCGCTGAGGAGCGATCCTCCGTGGGTTCGAATCCTACTCCCTCCGCCATTTTTATTAAGTAATACAGATATATTCCCTTGTGAAAAATTTCCTGGGGACAGTCTGGGGCCTGTGGGCGGGGCCTGATAGGATATAAAATGACCCGTCCTCATAGGCTGCATCGATCTATTGGACTGTAGTCCGTTGTCGCCGTGGTCAGAGTCAGGCGGAGAATGACCCGATCCGCAGTTGCGCCAGGGAGGCCCGGGTGCGGCCACCACTGATGTCCGGCACAATCTTCAATTCGAGAACCGTAACATTGGCGAGGTCGACCTTGTAGTCTTCAACCTCATGAGTCGCGGCCGGTGGACTGAAGTTATACTGCTGACGCACAATCTCTCGGTAGGACTGGCCGCCGTCCGGTGACCACCGTAAAACAAACTCTTGGGTGCGTCCCTGCTCAGCTTCCTGAAATTCCAGGTTAATCCTCTTGACGCTTAGCGGTTCATCAAACCAAAGGCGAATGGTCTGCTCCCCCGGCTGGGCGGCCTGCCAACCCGGGCCGGTATCCGGAATCAGCGCCGATTCAATCGGGTGATCGACGTCTTCGGAGGTGATTTCGACCTGGGCCAGGCGCTCGAGGTCTATCCAGCCGGGCTGGGCGCCTGCCAATTCACCAGGTCCCTGACCGATAATGCGCTTACGCATAAAGCACATCTCCTTTCCCACTCAATAAATTATCTTATAAAAAATATAATTTTTTCGCTTCCGATACCTAGATTAAAGTATTATAAAATAAACTCCTCCATTAATAAAGCCACTTCCTTCTGTCGCATTGCGGATCAGATCGACCTTTGCCAAAATCAGATCATAACGGGGCTCACTTGAAGCGAAGTCTCTTTTCACTTTAAATATCAGAAGGTTGAGCCTTTCTATCAATCCTGCCTTAACTATCTACAAAAAAATTTAAACAGAATTTTAATAGAGTTGACTATCCCTAAATCATTATAATAAATTAACATAATGGGCGTCTGCAATTAATTTTATCGGTATCCATAGCTTGGAACGGGGGAGGTGGAAATCCTCCCCCTCCTATATAATCGAACTTGTGGTATGATCTCGAAAAACTTTTGAGAGCAATGGCAAGAAAACTAATCAAGCAAAGGAACAATATTCTGGGCGGGGACAAGACCAATAGCTACCAATCCGAATAATGATTGACGATGCTGCTCTTGGACGCTTATACTGGTAGAAAAGGCCAAGGAGATTTAAATGGTTAGCAATGCCAAAACCCGGCTACCGGTCATCCCGGCGGATCGGGGCCAAGATTTGCTGGGCTTGGAATACACCGACAAGGCTGACCTGGTAATATTCATGGCTGGCAATCAGTTCATGGCCATGCCTCAGTTGTTAGCCGCATTCAAGCAGAATCACCCGGAGGTGCAGGAGATCTTTTGCGAGACGTTGCCTCCCAAAATGGAGCTTCAGCAAATCATCGCAGGTGGGGCGATTTATCAAGATCGGGAGATCAGTTGCCCGCCGGACGTTTATTCCTCGGTGTCCCAAAGTGCTGTAGACACCCTGGTCAAGGCCGGCCTGACGCGCAGGGAGGACTGCTTCATCTATCTACATAACCGTATCGTCCTGATGGTCAGGGAAGATAACCCGTTTATGATCTCCTCAGTTCAGGACCTTGCCGCAGACCAGGTGCGGATATCCCAGCCCAACCCGGAATATGAGGACATCGCCGAACACATTGTTAACATGTATCAGCAGGCTGGCGGCCAAGCTCTGGTGAAGCAGATCATGGAGACCAAGAGGAGGCAAGGCACTACTATTTTCACTACCGTGCATCACCGCCAGACTCCGGAGAGAATTTTGTCCGGCGAGGCTGATGTCGGTCCGGTTTGGGCAACCGAAGTGGCCCATGCCAGGCAACAGGGTTTAGCGCTGGCCGGGGTGGAGGTCGGCCCTGACTTGGACCAGAGGAACAGCGTCAATTACTTTGCCTGCCCGATCGCCACCGGCCGCAACCCGAAAAACGGCCTGGCATTCCTGAACTTCCTCAATACCAGAACTGCTCAGGATATTTTCAGGCATTTTGGGTTCACCCCTTAACTTAATTAAAAAAGAATTAGGGGGTGTTGGTTTGGGGACAGGTATTATACTTTGAAACTCTTCTTATCAGGAGGCCATGGTTGTGGCCAATCTGGGTCATATCTGCAGATTACTGCCTAGGCGTTGAGGTCCTCCCAATTCTTGGCCAGGTGATTAAGGCAAACAAAGCGCGAGCCGCTATGAGAGGGTCGATGGGGCGTTTATCACTTTAGGGTTTTTCTGAAATTGATCAAAGCGGCCAGCCCGATATCTGACCATTTTCAGTAAGGGCTTAGAAATGACCAGTTCCGTTGTGGCCTTCCTCCGCAAATACGGGCACCAGTCCTTGGTTAGCCTGGGTTGCGGCCCAGAGCTTAACCGGCTTGACAACCACCTCCGTCTTCTGATCGCCTTAAAGCTCAACTATTATGTTGGCATCGATTGTGCCTTATCCATCAATCCGTCCCCCCTCAACCCCTTCTCGGACCCGGAAGGGATGAACGACTTGCTGACCGAATATTACCAGGGCGGGGCACAGAAGTTCTGGGAGGCAGTCAAAGTTTTCCCTAATACCTGGGTGGAGGAACTCCATGGCATTCATTGCGCGGTAGTGGTCTGTCAGAGGGTTTACCCTTATTGCCGCTGGGAAGAGATCATTTCCTCCATGCAGCCGAAGCTTGTGCTCCAGGAGGATCTCCACGGCTGCGAACGGCAGCAAATGCGCCAACATGGGTACATGCGCACCTTAAGCAGGATCCGCCATTATGGCTTGCAGCCTTTTCGGCCCTGGCCGATTTTCCCCTGGGAACGCAATCTGATCCTCTGGCAGCGGCAAGATTTTAATGAAGGGGAGCTCCCTTCGGGCAGATCGCAGCTTATCTGGCGTTTCTTGGGATAAAAAGAACGCCGGCCATGGCCATGGCTAAAATCCCCTAATAAGCCTAAAGCCAATGGCAGGGGAAATCAAATACCCAGGTAGGTCCGCTGGATTTCCTTATTCTGGCTCAGTTCGGCGGCGGGGCCTGCCAAGCAAATCCGGCCCTGGCTCAAGACATAGGCATAGTCGCTCACCGCCAGGGCCATGGCGACATTTTGTTCCACCAAGAGCATAGTGAGACCGGCACTCTTGAGACGCCGGAGGCCTTCGAAAATCTTGAGGGACATAAGCGGCGACAGACCCAAGGAGGGTTCGTCCAGCATGAGAATTTCCGGCTCCGCCATCAGCCCCCGGGCTACCGCCACCATCTGCTGCTCGCCGCCGCTCAGGGTACCGGCCGCTTGATGCCGGCGTTCTTTGAGACGCGGGAACAGGTCGAATACCCTTTCCAGGTTCCGGCCACAATGGAGCCGGGCCCGGCGGCAGAAGGCGCCCATCTCCAGGTTTTCGGCCACGCTCATATCGGTAAACAACTGCCGCCCTTCTGGGACCAGCACCAAGCCCTGGTTGGCCCGGCGGTGGGGAGAGAGATAGGTGATATTGCGGCCCGCAAAGGTTATGGTGCCTCCCCCTGGGCGCAGCAGCCCCATAATGGTCCGCAACAGGGTGGTCTTGCCGACCCCGTTGGACCCCACCAGGGTAGTCAGATGCCCTTTGGCCAAAGACAGGCTGACCCCCCATAAGATCTGAACCTCTCCGTATCCGGAGGCCAGGTTATCTATTTCCAGCAGAACCATTCGTAATATTCACTTCATGTGTCCATGTCGACAAACATGGTTTTCCCGCGAACCTTAATCGGAGCCGATCAGCTTCAGGTCGAGGTCAACAGGCTTCCCGCCATTTTCGGGTCTCCCAGATAGGCCTCGATGACCTGGGGATGGTTGGCCACCTCGTGGGGCAAACCTTCAGCAATCAGCCTGCCGTAATCCAGGACCAGCACTCGATCGGAAACCCCAATGACCGCCTGCATGATATGTTCGATCATCAGGATGGTCACCCCCAGTCGGCGAATATGCTGGATGGTACCCAGCATGGCAGTGATTTCGGTCGGGTTCAAACCAGCCAGGACTTCGTCCAACAACAGCAGGTAGGGCCGGGCCGCCAGGGCCCGGGCCAGCTCCAGGCGCTTTTTTTGGGCCACATTGAGGCTGCCGCCGAGCTGGTCGGCCCGCGCCGCCAGGCCCACGGTGGCCAACACTTCGTCGGCAATGACCGCGGCCGCGGCTTTGCGGTGGCACTCCCGGCCAAAACAGGCGCCGACCATGACGTTTTCCCGCACCGTCAGTTCTGGCAAGGGTCGCACCACCTGATAGGTTCGGGCCAGACCCTGACGGGCCACCCGGTAAGGCGGCAGTCCGGTGATGTCCTGGCCCCGGAAGATTATCCGCCCCGATTTTGGCCGATAGACGCCGTTGATGACGTTAAACAGGGTGGTTTTCCCGGCTCCGTTGGGACCGATTAAACCATAAATCCGGCCTTGGGGTAGACTAAAACTCACCTCGGCAAGCGCCTGCAAGCCGCCGAAGCTAAGATGGAGCGATTGGACCTCAAGGATCATTCCAGCAACCTCTGCAGCCGGGGTAAACGGTCCCGGAGCCAGCCAATGCCGCCGGCAGGCACAAAGAGGACGATCAACAGCAGGATCAAACCGGCCATCGCCAGGTGCAAATTTTTGAAGATTGGGCTGGTAAGCAGGTAGCCCCGCAGGCCCTCATAGGCGACGGCCCCTAGCACCGGGCCCAGCACCGTGCCCTGGCCGCCCAACATGACCATGACCAGCATTTCAATGGACATGTGGAGTTGGAAGGCATCGCCGGGTTCGACGTTGCCGTTTTTAAAAAAATATAAAGTGCCGATGAGCCCGGGGAAGAAAGCGGAAAACATATAGGCCAGGGTTTTGACTCGGGGAGCCCAGACCCCCATGACCAGGGCCGCGTCCTCGTCTTCCCGAATAGCCATTAATCCCAGACCGAAGCGGGAATGTTTGATCATAAAACTGACCATGAGGATGATCAGGGTAGCCAGCCATAAGAGGACAAAGGTCAGCCACAGGGCCTGCCCCGCCCCGCCGTATTGTTGATAGGTAGCAAAGTTGAGGTAGAGGCCGGTGGCACCGCCAAAAGGGCTGAAATTACATACTAAAGCCCGGGCAGCTTCGTTAATCCCAATTGTTGCCAGGGCAAAGTAGGCGCCCCGCAGCCGCAGGACCGCCAGCCCCAGCAGTCCGGCGATAACTGCAGAGAGCAACCCTCCGGCCAACATGGCTGGGTAAATGGACCAGTGGTGCTGGCTGATCAGGTAGAAGCCGGAGTATCCGCCCAGGCCGAAAAAAACGATATGCCCGAAGCTGATGTAACCCGAGTAGCCCAAGAGCAGGTTGAGGCTGGAAGCCAGTCCCACAAACATGAACAGCGTGAAGACTTTCTCACGCAGGGTGTCCTCCTGGAGGACCAGGACGGCCAGACCCCAAAAAAAGATTATCCCCCCAGGCAGCCAGAAGCCGGGCCGACGCCAAAGCCTCATCTATTTCGCCCCAAACAATCCGCTGGGGCGGATGAGGAGGACCAGGACAAACAGGCCGAATTCTATCACCGGCACCCAACTGACGGGTAGAAAGGCAGGGATCAGCCCTTCCAATCCGCCCAGGATCAGGCCGCCGACCAAAGCGCCCAGAGGCTGCCCCAGACCGCCGAGCACGCAGATTACAAAGGATTTGAGTTCATAGGGCCCGCCGCTTAAGATGGTAAAGGGGAAAAAGGTGGCGATCAGACCGCCGGCCACCATGGCCAGCATAGTACCAAGGCCAAAACTCAGGGCCAGCACCTGAGCTGAAGGAATGCCCATCAGTTCCGCGGCGGTGCGGTTATTGGCCACGGCGCGGATGGCCTTGCCGGGGCGAGTAAAATAGAGGAACAGATAGAGAGCCGCGGTAACCCCCACTGCCGCCAGGGCCGCCAGGAGGCGGGTGCCAGGGATGATGATCCTGCCCAGACACAAGGACCCCAAGGCGTAATCGACATTATGGGGGGAAGTGGTAAAGACCGCGGTGCCGATCCCGACGATGAGCAAATTAACCGCGAAGGTAGCCAGGAGGGACGACAGGTGCGGGGCATTGATAACCCGATGCACCGCCACCGTGTACATCAGAAAACCGAGTAGCAGCCCTAACCCCGCCACCCCCAGCAGGGCCAGATAAGGATTAACCCCCAGATGAGTAAACAGCCAATAGGTGCCAAACATCCCCAGGGCCATCACCGCACCATGGGCCAGATTGATTACCGACATCACCCCCCAAATGAGGGTTAGCCCCATTGCGGCCAGGCCATAGACAAAACCGAGCAATAAACCGTCGATCAGGGAGGCCAGGAGCTGCATGGCGGCAAGCTTTTAATCAAAGGGCAGGCCGGGGACGTTAGTCACGTCGGCGCCTTATCGGGTTGCAAGCGAACGGGCCGGCGCGGTTCTAACGGTCGCGGGCCAGACCAGTTGTTTGACCAATTTGCCCTGGTCATCTTTCTGCCACTGGATGTAGACCATATCATGGCCAACCTGGAGTCCATGCGCGGCCGGGGTCTGATCAAACCGGAGGCGGCCATAGAAACTCAGGACATCCAAATCGTCCAAAACTGCCTTTACCTGGGCCGTGGCCGTGGACCCTGAACGGCGGATAGCCTCGGCTAGCAGCAGCCCCGCCACATAACCGCCGGCACTGTGGTAAGTGGGTTCTTCTTTATATCTGGACCGATATTGGCTGATGAATTCACCGGCAGTTGGACCGATCCATTTCAGATTCCGGCTTTGGGCTGCTTCTGCGGTATAGGCCCCCAACGGTTCCCACTGACTGGGGCCAATCACCCCCAGGGCGGCGTCGCCCAGTTCGGCGAACTGGTCTTCGGGCGGGGCCACCAATAAAGCGATCATCTTGGTCTTGACCTTCTTTTCATATAACTGTCGGGCCAAGGTACTGGTATCGGCAAAATGCCCACCGCCCATAATTGCATCGACTTCAGCGGGTATCTTATTAATAAAAGGGGCAAAATCAGTGGTCCCGGAATCGTAGCCTTCAAAAAGCGCCACCTGCAGGCCCTGCTGCTCGGCGTAGCTGGTCAAGGCGTTGACCACGTCAGTACAGAACTTATCCTGTTCATAGAGGATGGCGAGCTTCTGGGCTTGGGGGTCCAGTTTGGCCAACAGGTCCACCGCGCCGGTGAGGTAGCGGCTGGCCGGGGTATAGATTTGGTAAACTGTAGTATAGCCTTTTTTGTAAGTTGAGTCTGACGCGGCCCCGGCAGCAATCATGATGCGGTGGTATTGTTGGGCGATGATCGCTGCGGCATCGGCCAGCCCGCTGCTATACGGACTGATAAGAAAATCGGCCTGGTCTTGGTTAATCAGTTTAGTATACAGCTCCTGCACCCGGCTTTTACTGGACTCATCATCATAAAATCGGGCAGCTACTTTGAGCACCGTGCCATCCGGCAGCTTAATGCCGCCACTGGCATTTACCTGTTCGATCCAAAGGTTTAAGCCGTTAATCTGCCGGGTCCCTTCGACGTTAAGTTTACCGGTTTGGGAGGCGGTAAAACCGATCACTACCGTCCTGTTTTTAGGAGGATTAGCATCAGCCCCCAGAGTAATGGCCATCACCAAACTTACTGCCACCCCCGCCATCAGACCAGCGAGATTTTTAGGTCTCAAGGTTTTTCTCCTTTTGGAGATGCATTATACGTCTCGATCAGTATTCTGGGACCTGAGGTAATTTCGTCCCTTGAACCATATGTATGGTTAAATAAATTCCCGGTGAATTGCAAGATAAAAACCGATCATAAGGACACCCAGGCCCTCGGCCCTAAGCTGGCGGGCCAACCAGATGCCGCGGTTGGGAAAGCCCTCTCGGACAAGTTGCCAGCTCGAATAGAAATAGCAAAAATCTGAATATTAAATTTTCGTGGGAATAACTAAAAAACCTTTGGTAAAGTGGAATCGCCTAATATGCTTTCATTTCCGCCAGCATAACGCTATCAAAAGTTAGAATCCTAAGCTACTGGTATGATAAAATCAAATTTGATTATATTAGCCCCTTCTTCTTGGCAATTACGCCCAGGAGCAGCGGCGGCGGTGGAGGCAATTTGAATATCAATCGATGGAAGCGCCTCGGTCTGCGGGCCCGAATATTTATCCTTTTGGCCGCGCTGGTGCTGACCACCCTTGGCGGAGGGCTGATGACGATATGGCATACCGACGCCATCGACTCGCTGATCACTTCGCTGATTGACAAAAATGTGACTTCCTATCGGGCCGCGGAAGAATTGCGGAATGCCCTGTTGCACCAGAAAGGTTATTTGACCTACTACTTTCTGAGCGGTGACCCCAAGTGGCTGGAGCAACTGGCAGTTTATCAGCGCAGTTTTAAAGGGTGGCTCAAGATTGCCCAGGAGACCGCTTATACCGCGACTATGAGGGAAATCCTGGAGCAGATCAACGCCAAATACGAGCACTATATTCCGGCCCGCCAGCAGGTGATAGAGTTATACAAATCCGGGCAGCGGGAAGCCGGCGCCAAGCTCCACTGGGAGGTGCGCCAACAGTTCTTAGAGCTTTGCGACCTCTGCGAAAGATACAAGTTGATCCATGAACCGCGCATCCAGGAGGCTCGCACTGAGAGCCGGGCTCAGGCGCAATTTATCAATACCTTGTCTTTGATCGTGATGCCGCTGGTCGCGGTATTGGGCATGCTGCTGGGTTATATTTTCATTATGCAAATATTGGGACCGATCCGCCAACTTATGGACGAAACCGGTCAGACCGATACCTCCCCACCTGAGCCCGACGAGGTGAAAGCCTTGAGCCGCCGGGTGCACAGCCTGATTGAGAATGTCGATCAGGCCCAGATCAAACTGGAGCGCAGCCAAGAGCATCTGCTGCAATCAGAAAAGCTGGCTCTGGTCGGAAAACTGGCGGCGGGGGTGGCCCACAGCATTCGCAATCCCCTGACCTCAGTGAAAATCCGATTATTTTCCCTGCGTCGGACGCTTAATCTCGATCCCAGCCAGCAAGAAGATCTGGAGGTGATCTCCGAGGAGATTCGCCACATTGACACTATTGTTCGCAATTTCCTCGAATTTTCCCGTCCCCCTCAAGCTCAAGATGCAGAAGGTCAGCCCTTCCGAAGTGGTTGACCTGGCCCTCCAGCTTCTCCAGCACCGCTTCGAAGCCTATAATGTAGGGACCAAATTTATCCGTACCCGCCGGCTTCCGGAAGTCTGGGCCGACCCGGACCAGTTAAAAGAAGTCCTGGTCAACCTCCTGGTCAATGCCTGCGAAGCCATGGGAGACGGCGGCCTGATTACCATCACCGAGACCGAGGACTTTGTCGAGACCAGCGGCCCGGTGATGATTATTCAGGTCAGCGACAATGGCCCCGGCATCCCCGAGTCCATACAGGATAAGGTCTTTCAACCGTTTTACAGCAGCAAAGAAGAGGGCACCGGGCTCGGCCTCAGCATTGCAGCGCGCATTATTCAGGAGCATGGGGGGTGGATCGACCTGAAATCACAGGAAGGCCAGGGAACAACAATTATCATTAACTTGCCCTTCAGGAAGCTTAAACATGGGGACAATCTTAATCGTTGACGATGATCCGCAATTGCGCCAAAGCTTTGAAAAGCTGTTGACCTCCGAAGGCCATACGGTGTGGACGGCGGCCACCGGCGAGGCAGCTATTAAACTGGTGCAGACCAACCTCCCAGACTTGGTGATCATGGATATCCGGATGCCAGGGATGAGCGGCTTGGAAGCCTTTCGAACCATCCACGACCTCGAGCCCAAGGTGCCGGTCATTATTATGACCGCCTTCGGCACCACCGAGACGGCCATCGAAGCCACTAAGCTGGGGGCCTTCGACTATATGCTCAAACCCTTCGACATCCCCGAGGTTTTGACCCTGATCAATCAGGCTCTCAACGTTGGCCGGTTTATGCGCTCCCAGATAGAGATTGACATGACCCCGGAGCGGGCCTCGGGAGAGGCTATCATCGGGAAGAGCAAACCAATGCAAGAGGTATATAAGAGCATCGGCCGAGTGGCGCCGACGGATGCCACTGTGCTCCTGCGCGGCGAGTCCGGCACCGGCAAAGAACTGGTAGCCCGAGCCATCTATCAACACAGTCTGCGGGCGGCAAAACCTTTTCTGGTGATCAACTGTGTTGCCATCCCCGAGACCTTGTTGGAAAGTGAACTGTTCGGCTATGAAAAAGGAGCCTTCACCGGAGCAATTAACCGCCGGGTCGGGAAAATCGAACAGGCGCACGGGGGAACCATATTCTTGGATGAAATCGGCGACATGCCTTTTGCCATCCAGGCTAAGATCTTGCGCCTGCTCCAAGAAAAGAGTATTGAACGCCTGGGGGGCCGCGAGACCATTCCCGTTGATGTCCGCATCATCGCTGCTACCAACCGAGATCTTGAGGCTGCTTTAGCCGCCGGGCGTTTTCGGGAAGACCTCTATTACCGCCTCAAGGTCGTTACTTTATGGTTGCCCGCCCTGCGCGACCGCAAGGAAGATATCCCCCTGCTCGCCGATTATTTTTTAGTCCGCTTTGCCCAGGAACTGGATCTGGATAATCCGGGAATAACTGCCGAGGCCAGGCTTGTCCTCGAAACCTACCATTGGCCCGGTAATGTGCGCGAACTGGCCAATGCCATTCAAAAGGCCTTGATTTTTAGCCGGGGCTATCCGATCCGCCCCGAAGACTTGTCCCAGGCGGCCGGCACTGACCAGGGCGCCACTGTCGTTCCGGACCCGGAGGTCCAAGCAACTATCCGGAAGTGGCTGCGCCAGGAATTAGTCACTGATTCAGTCGAAAATAAGTTTGATACCCTGGTTGACCGGTTTGCCAGTGTGCTGATCAGCGAAGCTCTCCACCTCACCCGCGGCAATCGCAGCCGGGCCGCCAAGCTTCTCGGCCTCTCCCGCCCCACCTTGCAGGCCAAAATTGATAAGTACCACCTCCGAGTAGAGACTTTGGTTAAGACCGATGATCAATCTTAATTAAGGGTATCGATAGCATTTTGACGTGTTCCGGTCCATACTGCCACACTTCTCTCAACTTTACAAATTGTATAAGATTTTGACAGGCCCAGGCCAGGTTTATAAAGCCCTGCACATACCGCCAAAGAACCCAAAACTCCATTACTGACAAGACTTGCCCGCGTCGTCAGGGAGTACGGAAAATGGCATAACCATTGCAGAGTAATGGATAGGCCCGCGCCGTAATCCCCTCAAACCCAAGGAACAGTAAATTGGGGAAGCTCTACTGAAACGATCCTGGGCACAGAGAAATGACGTGAACCGGATATTCAAGGTTTTGATCGCTGACCGTAATCCTTACGTGCGACAATTTTTTAGTCGAGAGCTGACCGCCGAGGGTTATCAAACCACCGTGGCCAAAATGGACTAGAAGTGCTGGACATAATTAAGGGTACCGAGTCCCCGGATCTTTTTATATTAGACCTGGATACCCCCTACATCTTTGAACTCTCCCTGCTGGAACTGCTTCAGGAGCATCATCCCCGCCTGCCGGTAATAATCCAATCCTGGCCCGCGCCTGAGTTAGATCATCTCAAGCTGCCCCCCGGGATGGTTTTTCTGGAGAACAAAGAGGATATTGAACTGTTAAAAAAGACAGTCAAAGAAGTAATTACCAAACATTATCCCCGCCGGCCCTTAGCTGCCAAACTCGGCAGTTGAAGCTCTCCACACTATGCCCAGATTTTTTTGACTCATCTTCGACAGCAAAATGCCTTTGTGCCGCTTGCTGAGATCTAACTATTTGAAACAACAGGGAGCGCCTTTGTCAGAAATTTAATTTGTAATGCCTTAAAAGTGACTATTTGACCAGAAAATGGCATATTATTGCCATGTTTGTGCGGAGCAAAGATAGTATCCATAGTGGCACGGCCTATGAATATCTGCAAATTGTCCGATCCTACCGGGAGGGAGGCAAGGTTCGCCAACAGGTGCTGGTCAGCCTGGGCCGCCGTGACCGGCTGCTCGCCTCGGGGGAGTTGGACGCCTTGCTGGGCAGTCTGGCTAAATTCAGCGACCGCCTGCGGGTGGTGAGGCGGTACGGACCTCGGGTCTGACGGCCAGAGCGGCCAAGCAGTGGGGTCCCGCTTTGGTCTTTGGGCGTTTATGGGAAAAACAGGGACTTCCCGATCTCCTGGGGGCCCTGTCCCAGGAGCGCAGGTTCGAGTCTGCGGTGGAACGGACTGCTTTTGCCCTGGCCTTGTAAAGGTTGTGCGCTCCCGGCGCTGATCTGGCCGGCTCGGCCTGGGTCAAGACCGTGGAGGCGCCGAGGTTCCAGGGCCTGGCCCTGCAGCATTTCTATCGTACCGTGGCCTTGCTGGCCGACGCCGGTTTCCGGGAGGTCTATAATGTCATTAGTTGTTTTAGCCTTGACAAAACTTGGCCTGCCCCAGGGAATGC
>JBKHJN010000029.1:0-37924 GCA_046538075.1 Desulfobacteraceae bacterium
AGCCCGCCACTCATCCGGGGCATACCCCAACCGATAGCTGGCCACCACTTCCGGGCTTAGACCGCGGCGGGACAGATAGGCCTGAGCCAGCTCCCCCACCGGGGCGGATAGATTGGCCTCAAAAAACGCCGCGGCCAATTCATTGACTTCGTAAAAGGCCTGACGTTTCCGGGCCTGACGGGCGTCCTGGGGCCGCAATTCTTTGGAATAGAGGGGAACGCCGTAGCGGCGGGCCAATTCCATCACCGCTTCCGGGAAAGTCAAACGCAGGTGTTGCATGAGAAAAGTATAGACATTGCCGCCTACCCCGCAGCCGAAACAGTGGAATATTTCCCGTTCCGGATAGACGGTAAAGGAGGGGTTGGTCTCGGCGTGAAACGGGCATAGACCGACCAGATAGCTCCCGCGGGGCTTCAGACTCACATACTGCCCGATGACCTCGGCAATAGGGGCCGCGGCCTTAATCTCCAACAGCTTGGATTCCGGGATGTAAGGAGTCATAAGTTAAAACTGGCTTTCAGTAATTGGTTCACAAAATTTTTTTGCCGATGTTTGACTCAGATCAGTCTTTGATGTCTACGGTAGTCACCCCCCTTCCCCCCTGGGTGCTTTCTCCAGAGAAAAAGTCTTTGACCATAATATGGTGGCGCAGATGCTCCTGCACCGCCTTCTGCAAACGGCCAGTGCCGATGCCGTGGATGATATCCACCCGCGGACAACCGCACAATACTGCCTGGTCCAGGAGGCGGTCCACTAAAGGCAAGGCATCCTCCACTCTTAAGCCGATAATATTCAAGGTCGAAGAGGCCATCTCCGAGGCCTCGCTGATCTTAACCGTCCTATCCGGGCAGCTGCGAAATACTCTACCGGTTTTGGCTTCCGGACCCGTGGGTTTAAGGTCCTGCTGGGGGCTCCGGAGTTTTACATTACCGACCAGCACTTCCAACCGGCCTTCATTGTCCGGCCCGGACATCACCACTCCGGCTCGACCCAGGGAGGAAAGAAAAACCTCTTGCCCGGTCTGGAGGGGCGACGCCGGAACTGCCGAGGAGTCCGGTGGATTGGCAAAAAATTGATGGAGCCGGTCCTGTTGGCGGGAAAATTCCTGGCGCAATGGCCCCCAGGATTGCCGCCCGCTTTCCAGGCGCTGCAAGATCTGTTTAAATTCCTGCTCGGCATCCCTGATCACCTGGGCTACGGCCTGGCGGTCCTCTTGCCGCAGGCGGCGGCGTTCATCCTCCAAGAGCTGGCGTTGCGCCTCCAAGTCGGTCCGGCGGGCCTCCAGGGCCTGTTCTTTCTGAACCAGCTCCTGCCGGTGCCGGGCTAAATCTTGTTGGGAAGCCTCTAGTTGGGCCAGGAGCTGCATGGCCTGGACCCCTTCCTGACCCAGGTATTGCTGGGCTTCGGCGATGATTTCAGAAGCCAGACCCAGTTCCGCAGCAATTTTTAAAGCATTGCTGGGTCCAGCCACCCCGTAGGCCAAACGGTATAAAGGCTTTTGGGTCTGATCATCAAAGAGGACAGAGACATTGGCAAAGCCGGGGTGCTCGTGAGCAAAAGCCTTGAGGAGATGAAAATGGGTGGTTACCGCGCCATAGGCCCCGGCCCGCGCCAGGGCGTTGAGCAGAGCCAGAGCCAAAGCCCCGCCTTCGGCCGGATCGGTGGCGGTCCCCAGTTCGTCCAACAGCACCAGACAGCGGCCTTCAAGCTGGGCCAGGATTGTCGACGCCCGTTTGATATGGGCTGAAAAGGTGCTGAGATCAGTGGCCAGGTCCTGGGTATCGCCGATGTCGGCAAAGATGTGGTCAAAAATGCAGATCTCGCTGCCCTCGGCCACTGGAATGGGAATGCCGCATTGGACCATAACACTTAATAGGCCCAGGGTCTTCAGGGTGACGGTCTTACCCCCGGTATTGGCCCCGGAGATCACCAGAAAACGCTGCTGGGGAGCAAGCTCCAGATCTACCGGCACCACTGCCTGGGGCCCGCCCCGGCCCTGTTCCCGGGCCAGCAGCAGCGGATGGCGGGCCGCCTTCAGACGCACCCGCCCGGTGCGGCTCAAAACCGGGGCCCGGGCCTGAAAATCTTGGGCATAAAGGGCCATGGCATTTAGGGCATCTAATTCCGCCAGGATGGCCAGATTGCCCTGCAGGTCCTCCTGATGGGCCCGGACCAGATCGGTTAATCGCCTTAGAATGCGTTCTTGCTCTCTTTTTTCCTCATTATCCAGAAGGTTGAGGCTGTTGTTGAGATTGATTACTTCAAAAGGCTCGACAAAGAGAGTAGCCTTGCTTTGCGATTGGTCATGGATGATCCCGGGCGCCTTGCCCTTGCACTCGGCCTTCAGGAGGATGACATACCGCCCATTGCGCTGGGCTACCAGCCGGTCCTGAAGCAGGTCCTTAAACTGCGGTTGGGTAAACAGATGCTGCAACTGGCGGGTCAGGTGCTGCCGGGTGCGGGCGATTTCCTCCCGGAGCTGCTGAAGATCGGGACTGGCCTGATCTAACATCAGATTGTGGGGGCTGATGGCGTTCTGAATGGCCTGGCGCACTGCGGTCAGTTCTTGCAGGCGCAAGGCCCGGCCGGCAATCAGGGGATATTGGGGGACAGCCGCGGCAAAATATTGGCGTATCCGGCTGATCAACCGTAATACCCTTAAGCTCTGGTTAAAATCAACCGGCTCCAGCAGGCTGCCAGGAACCTTTACCCGGCGCAGGAGGTGGGCTAAATCGGGGAATTTCTCCAAGGGACAGGGTCCCTCGACCGTGGTGAGGTCGCCCAGTTCGGTTACTTCCTGCAGCCGGTCGGAGATATAGCTGTGATCGGAGTGCGGAGCAAGGCCCGCCAGACAGGCTCGCCCCAGAGATGAACAGGCATAACCCTTTATTACTTTTAACAACTCTGGAAACTCCAGAGCCTTCAAGGTCTGCTCCGCCATATCAGAGTGGTATTCCGTTATGATAGGTACGAAATAAGATTAAAGCTTAACTTAACGCCGCCAACTGTTGTTTGGCTAATTCATTGATTACCTTCCCATCGGCCCGGCCTCCCAGCTTGGCCATCGTGGCTTTCATCACCTTGCCCAGATCCCGGGGCCCGGTAGCCCCGACCTCTTTTATCATCGCCGCAATTTCCTGATTTAGCTCGGCTTCCGAAAGTTGAGGCGGCAAAAAAGAAAGGAGGAACTGTAATTCCTCCTCTTCTTTCTGAGCCAAATCTGTCCGACCAGCTTTGTGATATTCTGTACTGGCCTCTCGCCGTTGTTTTATCTGAGATGAAATCACCGCCATGATTTCATCATCAGTCAGTTTGCGTTTTTTTTCTACCTCGCGATTTTTCAAAGCTGCACGGACCATCCTTAGCACCGCAAGCTTGAGTTTTTCCCTATCCTTTAAAGCGGCCGTAAAAGCCGTGTCAATCTCCTGGTAAAGGGACATCGCCTAGCCTCTGGCTCCAAATTTGCGCATGCGTTTTAAAGCCCGTTTTTTGGCCGCCAATGCTTTTTTCTTTCTCTTGACGCTAGGTTTTTCGTAGTGTTCCCGTTTGCGGATGTCCGAGAGAATTCCAGCTTTCTCACACTGCTTTTTAAAGCGCTTTAAGGCGAGTTCAAAGGGCTCATTTGCTTTCACCCTTACGCCTGGCATTCATTTTCGCCTCCTCCCATATTAAATCAAGCCGTTACGGACCCCGTCCTTACCTTTTCCTTAGTTCATCGCCTAGGATATAAATTAACTTTAAATTTCGGGGTTACATTTTGGCAGATAAATTGAATTTATTAAATTTATCATTTACTAATTGACTGTCAAGTCATTTTTTGTTTATGGCTCAAATCAAAGAACCGCGGCCTCATTTGCCTTCCTCCGCATGGGAGGGCAGCAGTCCGGTGGTAATGGCGGTCACGGTGTCACTGTCGGGATCGATTCTGATGCATTTAAATACCCCGGGGGCCGGGCTGACCTCAGCATTCAGACAAAGACTGCCACCGGGGTCGGCTTCAAACTTGAGCCCCGGATATTGCCGCAAAATATCGGCTTTGGAAAGCTTCGGTTCCGGGGCTTCTACCACCGCCACCAGCACCCCGGTGGCATTGAACCAGAATTGCCAGCGCTGATCCGCCGAGCTATAGAGCTTTTTGACCCCCAGGATTTCGGTCAAGGGATCTGAATGGGGCGTGGGAGCACTTTCTATCCCGCCGGGATGCTGCTTACAGACCTCGCTAAAGCTGGATTTACCCAAAGTTAATCCATGCAGGGTAAAGCCGCAGATCAACAACAGCGCCAAAGTAATTACCGTAAAGCTTTTGCCAAGACTCTTCATCGCGCACCTGTTCGGGGCTTAGGGCCGGTATTAGCCGGGTAGGGGTTGATTAAAGGAAATTATCCGGGTTTGGGGTCGGGTCCGCAGGATTTCCCCGGCGATGTCGATCACCACCGCCGCCTGGTCGATGAGCGCGGTATCACTGGTGCCTACCGGAATAGCTTCGGCTGTCAGATATTTTTCGGGCACGGCGACGGCCTGGGCTTCACCGGCCAGGCCGTAATCCCGGAGGAGCTGCCGGGTCCGGGCGGCCAGTTCGCCGCTGCGGCTGATAGGCGCGTCATACCATACCCTTACCGGCCGGTAGTGGTGCTGCCTAAGATATCGGGCCAGCAGGTGTAAGGCGTGGTCAGTAGTCTTGGAAGGCCGGTAGCTTCCGGAAATTTCCCCGACATCGCGAATAAAGCCGTCATCGGCGGCGACCAGCGGCAGGCCCCTCAATCCGCACTCCAGGGTAATCAGCACGTTATGGCCATCCAGTCCCACTGACCCGGCCCCCAGGGCTGCCAGAGTCGCCAGCTTAGCCCGCCGCCGGGCGGCAGTGGCCGGGTCAAACACCCCCCGGTGCAACAGTTGACGGGCTGTATGGTTCTGATGGTAGCGGTTTCCTACCAGGTTCAGCGAGGCCTGGCGGGGATAGCCCCGGCTCAGAAGATAACGGAAATCCACCGCGGCTTCCTGAAGCTGTTCGGTGTCCAGGTCTTCCAAGCTCAAATCTGCCAGATGGGGCCTGCTCCCCCGGTAGGGAAGTTTGCCATTCTAAAAAAATCTAGCCCGGCGCTTATAATCCCTCTTTGGCCAGTTCCTCGATCAACGTCTTCTGCTTCTTGTTGAGTTGTTCCGGGATGTCAATGATAATCCGGACATATTCGTCTCCCCGGGACTTGCCGTTGGCCTGGGGGAGGCCATAGCCTTTTAGACGCATCTTGGTATGGCTTTGGGTGCCCGCCGGAATCTTCAGACTCATGGTCTTGCCGTCCAGGGTGGGAACGGTAACCTTAGTCCCGATGACGGCGTCAGTAAATTTAATATGTTTGTCAATATAAAGATCATTACCCTCGCGCTTAAACACGGGGTGCTCGATTTCCTTGATTTTGATGTACAAATCACCGGGAGGGCCGCCGATCGGACTCGCTCCGCCTTTACCGGCCAGCCGCAGCCTTTTGCCCGGACTGGTCCCCGCCGGGACTCGGACCGAGACCTTTTCTAGCCTGCCATCTCGGTTAAACTGGACTAATTTCTCAGTGCCAAAAGCAATTTCATGCAGAGTCAAGGGTAATTCCACCTGCAGGTCCTGGCCTCGGGGGGCCGGTTTGGTCTGGCTTTCCAAACCACCCAGGTCGCCAAAATCGAAAACTCTACCCTTGCCCCGCTTGGTAAACTGGCCATAGGCGCGGCCCCGTCCCCGGCCTCCAAACAGCCGGCCGAAGATATCCTCGGAGATGCCAAAATCGCGGAAAATATCAGTAAAATCAAAACCCCGAAAGATGTCTTCCTGCGAGAACTTGGCCTTGAAGGTGTTGGGATCGTAAGAATCATATTCCTTGCGCTTTTCAGGATTACTCAGAACCGCATAGGCCTCGCTGATTTTTTTGAACATCTCTTCGGCATGCTTATCCCCCTTGTTCTTATCGGGGTGGTATTTGAGGGCCAGCCGACGGTAAGATTTCTTGATCTCTTCCGGACTGGCATCCCGGGCAACGCCCAGAATTTGATAATAATCTTGATTAGCCATTGGACAATTACTAAGCTTGCAGCCCTGTATATTTATTTCCGAAAAATAAATATACCATTTCTGCAGGTTTTCTTAAATTATAAAAACCGGGCTGGGGTTTGTCAAGACACCCCTAATAATATAAGCCATTATATTTATTAATTTTTTCTATCAAGCGCTGACCTTTTAAGGTGAAAAAATTCACAGCATTTGCTTGATTATTTTTTTTAATTGTGTTATCAAATTTAAGTCGAATAGCAGATCAACCCTGCTCCCAGAGAAGCTGTAAGTTTTTTAAGATAATTTTACATGGATTGCCAGTTAAGGAGGTAATGGTATGACAGCATTGGCAGGCGGTTTAGGGGCGGTACTTTTGGGGATCATTGGTTTGACCCTGTGGTTTGGAGATTTCTTAACCCTGTTAAAAGGCGGCATTCCCTTGTTGCTGTTGTTAGGAGGGGCACTAGCAGTTTACTTGGGATTTGAAGAGGCGAAAGACAAGCTCTTTAAGAAGTCCGAAGCTCCTGCCTTCGAAGCTCCCAAAGCCACTGAGGCGGAGGTCGAGAAATATAAGGCTGAAGTCGAAAGTTTAAAGGCTGAGATCGAAGAACTGAAGAAAAAGGCTGAGTAGCTTTTACCCCGGACTAGAAAGGCCTCCTGTGTGCTCATCGCGGGGGGCCTAGTTCAACTTCCCCACCGAACACAGGTTTTATCTCTCCGCCAGTAGTTTGCACCAACAATGCCCCCTCTGGGGTTAGATCCAGGGCCAGGCCCATGATGGTCTCGGAACCTTGTCGGACAGTCACGGTTTTCCCCAGGCTCACTGTAGCCCGCCGCCACAGTTCCAGGATGGGAGCAAAATCGCGGGCCTGAAACCGGGCATAAAGCCGGTCCAAGGCCTGCAACCAGGCCTGCAGAATAGCCAACCGCGAACAAGGCTTGCCGCTCTGGGCCAGGGAGGTGGCGATGGCCTCTAAGGGCGGCGGAAAACGGTGATTATTGACGTTGAGTCCCAATCCCAGCACCAGATGGCTCATCTGATCGCTGTCGGTCTCCATTTCAGTCAGGATGCCCCCTAATTTTTTTCCCTGCCAGATAATATCATTGGGCCACTTGATTCCCACTGCAATGCCGATGGCGCGCTCCAGGGCCTGGACCACGGCCACTGCGGCCGTAAGAGTGAGCTTGGGCATTTCCATGGGGGGCAGAGCTGGACGGAGGATTAAGGAGACATACAGGCCGCTGCCAGCCGGGGACTCCCAGCTCCGGCCCAGGCGGCCCCGGCCGGCGGTTTGGGTTTCGGCGACAATTAAGGTGCCCTCCGGGTATCCCTGGCGGGCCAGCTGTTTGGCGCGGTCATTAGTTGAATCCAGGCTAAGGAAATGATAAACCGGGCCCCTTAAATATTTGGTTTCCAGGTCCCGGTTGATCTCGGCGGACAGGAGCAAGTCCGGTTGGGCTTCCAGACGGTAGCCGCGGCGGGGGCTCCCGGCAATATCATAGCCGGCTGCTTTAAGACGCTGAAGTCGCTTCCACACCGCGGTGCGGCTGGTCCCCAGGCGGCTGGCCAGGCTTGCCCCGGAAACATAATCAGGCGACTGCTTCAGGGCAGTCAAAAGCTGTTGCTGGATGGAATCAAGCTCCGGGGTGCTCCCCGGCGGTGGTTGCCGGTTCATGCCATGGCCTTAGGGAGGGCTTTCATGTTTTTGATTTTTCTCTCATTCGGAAAGTCAATCTGAAGGCCGGGTTGGAGCCGGCGGGTGATCATAGCGGTCCACTATCTTGCTTTTCAGAGAATTATTATATACTGCCGCCCCCAGCACCACTCCCATGGCCAGACCGATGACCGCCGCGGTGACTGAGGGGTAAATTAACAGTGCAATGCACAATCCGGTGAGGCCGTAGGCCAGGGGAATATAAATCTGCGACGGAGCCATATGACAGGCCGGCACTAAGGCCAGGATAAGCGCAAGCGCCAAAGCCTTGCACCACCAGCTTGGGTCCCCAGGCTTTCGCTTGTGTCTAAGCCGCATATTCCCATTATGGCATTAATTTTCGGCGGATGCAACCAGTTTGAGAAGCCCCCGCAACCCTCCTTTTATAACTGCAAGCCCGTTAAAGGCGCTCCCCGATCATGACCAGAAACCACCCTCCCATGCTTAAATTTACCAGCCAGGTCAACCCCCAGAGGAAAGCCTGGCCCCGTGGCTGGCGATACTGCCGGCGTTTGACCATTTCCTGGTTGACCACCGCTAAAAGAATAATGAACCATAACCCTTGGTGATAAGGCAAAGGGACGGCCGGAAACAGGATGCACAGGACCAAAGCGACAATGGTCAGGATATTGACCAAGGTATAAACCAGCGCCGCGCCAACCAGGCCTAGATGGGTCACCAGGGTCGGTCGGCCCCCCTTGAGGTCAACCGTATAATCCCAAAATCCCTGAGCCAGGCAAACACAAAATGCCGAGAAACTTAAAGGCAGACCGTATAGAAAAAGTTCGCTGGCCCAGTGGCCACTCTGGATATAAAATCCGAAAAATAGAGGCAGCAACCCCAGAGCAAATCCCGCCGCCAGCCCCCCTGCCCCCTGGGTGAGCCAATTTTGGGGTAGGACGGCCAAACAATAGCTCCCCAGTAAGACGACGATCACCAGGGCCATGGTCCAACGGCCGGTATGAAAATAAAATTGCAGCAGGCCGCCCAACACTGCCGCCGCTAATACTGCACCATAAAACATTTGGGTGAGGGTGTTTTTAGAGACCAGGCCGGTCAGCCACCTAGGGACGTCCGTGGGCAGGCTGGCTGAAGCGATGGCCATTGACCGGCTCTCAAGAAAGGGATCATATAATTGCCTGCCCCAAAAGGACCCTAGCATGAGGGCGATGAGCCCCAGGCTGGCCATGGCAGCGACCTCCATGCGGTAGGGGTAACCGTGGACCGGGGCCAACAGCGAACCGATCCATAAGGCCAGCAACCCCGACAGCAACATGGGCAGGTAAGACCACTTAAGCCATCTTAATAATTCAATTTTTGGCGCCACGGACCCGTCATCGCTAGAGTTATTGATAACACTTTATCCCCTCTGCCGGCTAAGGTCAATACATACCGGGGATAGCTGTTTATTCTAACCCGATTCATTTATTTTATGATTTGAGTAATAACTTTTGCAGGGCGAACCCTAGATTTTTGGGTTATAATCTAATAGACCTGCTTACTAGATTGATATGTTGTAAAGATTGTGGAAAGGAAGTTTGAGCCAGGATGGAAATGCAGGCCCGGTTAGAGATCTTGTCCCAGGTGGCGGAACGATTGGACCGCCGGCGGGATGACCTGGTCGCAGCGGAAGCCGAGGATATTGGTGTACCATATCAGATCGGCAATATCGAACTGGATATGGGCATCGAGCACTTGCGCAGCATGGCTGAGGAGATTCCTCATGTCGCCGGTAAAGCTCCCTACGGCACGGTGGCGGCGATCTTTCCTTATGATGCCCCGGTGGTCATGTTGGCCCGGGTCGGCGGCGCCGCAGTCCTGGGCGGCAACCGGTTCCGATTCGGCTTTTCCTCCCAGACCCCCAGGACCGCCCGGATTATTGCTGAAGTGGTGCAACCTTTCCCAGTCTTCGAACCAGTACTGGGCCAGGACAATCCCCGGTTTGGCCGCCAATGCATTGCCGATCCCCGCATCAGGGTGTTCTTTATCTCCGGCGGCCCCGAGGTCGGGACCATATATGAACAGGCCGCGGCCAATTTTGATAAACTCTTTTTTGCCGGACCCGGCGGCATGCCGGCTGCGGTGTTGTTAGCCGATGCCCCGGTGGCGGCCGCAGCCCGTTATCTGGTACGCCGGGCTTTTATCAACGGGGGCCAATATTGCACCACTATAAAAAAGGCTTATATCCATACCAAGCTCTATGAGCAGGTGAAATTGGCCATCTTTAGCCAGTTGGACGAAATCAAGGTGGGGGAGGCCCGTGACCCCGACGTCTGGATCGGACCTATCAAAGTAGAACGGACCCGCCGCCTGCTGACTGAAAGCTTGGCGGCGATCCCCGGCCCCCGCTATCTGTTACCGCCGCGTATCGAAGGTGAATGGGTCTGGCCTCTGTTGGTGGAAGCACCGGAGGTGCCGGATCTGTCGATGTTTGGCCCTTTCCTGGCTCTGATCCGGGTCGCGGATGACGCTGAGGCCCTGGCCCGGGTGCAACAGACCCAATATCCCTTTGCGGTGTCGATCTTTGGGACGCCCACCGCTGAGGCCCGGGAGCAGTTAAAACAGACCTTCGGCATGGTTTATGAGAACCCCACCTTTACCTTCACCCCGCTGCGCCTGCCCTTTGGCGGCAAAAAACTAAGTGGCTGGATTATGGAAAACAAGGACGGCGTCCTGCAGCGCCGGGACGGCGCCTTCATCTATAGTGCCGAACTGTCCCAGGGATAAAATTTGCCGATGTCGTGTGCTGACTGGCCGCGCAACTATCAAGATGCAGTAGCTTGTCAAAAAGCCTGCCAGGACAAGGTCAGGCTGGTCCCCATAGCCGCCCCGCCGCGGCTGGTGGCTGGAGTGGATGTAGCCTACGATAAAGTCGGGGCGGCGCTGTATGGGGCAGTAGTGGTAATGTCACTGCCGGACCTAAAGCTAGTCGAAGAGGTGGGCGCTACTGGAAAACAACAGTTTCCCTATATACCCGGTCTGTTATCCTTCCGGGAAATACCTATCCTGTTGTCAGCCCTAAAGAAAGTCCGCCACCGCCCCGATGTCATCCTGGTCGACGGTCAGGGCATTGCCCACCCCCGGGGTTTGGGATTGGCCAGCCACTTGGGGGTGTTAATAAAAATGCCCACCATTGGCTGCGCCAAAAGCCGTCTGATCGGCACTGCCACTGAACCAGGAATCGACAAAGGGAGCGTCAGTACCTTAGAATGGGAGGGTAAGGCGGTCGGTTTGGTGCTGCGGTCCCGGCGGGGGTGCAAACCTCTTTACCTGTCGCCGGGGAATTTGATTACTTTAGAGGAAGCCTTGCAGGTGGTGCTAACCTGCCTGGGCAGATACCGCCTGCCGCTGCCGTTACGAGAAGCCCACCTGCTCAGCCAGCGCCTGCGGACCCGGTCGGGTGGTCTGGGCTAGCGCCAGATCAGCCTTATCTAGCCACCGGCTGATTTAATTGCCGCTTTTTTGGATGAACTTAAACCTAGCCCTTGCCCTTGAGGCAGATGGCAGACGCTGGTTCCCTGGTTGACACACCTATTCTGAGCATGGTCCCACTCCAGCCACAAGCAGTTCTGGCATATGCCCCGGATCTTGCCGTTTATGCAGATTATCCCCACATCCCTTAAATCAGACATTTGCTAGCAGTCTCCCCTCCCGCTAGCCATCACCTTTCTTAGGTGACTTGCGATAGCGCGATTCTTTCAAACTTTTTATTTTTTCCCGATCGGGCTGATCAGCTTAGAGGCCAACCTTAAATATAATCTACTATGTTGGTAAACCCATCTGCCCTTTCCAAAAATTTTTAAATTTAATAAAAAATCCTTTAACAAATAATTTGTGAAAAGTCGAGCAATATTTTAAAAAAAGGTTCCCGCCTTAAAAATCAAAGGCTTAGCTTCAGGATGGAGGATCTTGGCATCCACCACTTCGCCGATGAACAGATCGTGGTCGCCGGCGGGATAAGTATGGACCAATTTCAGGTCAAGGTAAGCATAAGCCTCGGGTAGAATCGGTGCTCCGGTTACGGCGGTCTCATAAGTCAGGCCGGCGAACTTGTCCACCCGGCGGCCACTCTTATAACCGAAGCGTTTGGCCACATCCACCTGCTCGGTGGTCAGCACATTGAGGGCAAAAATACCGCTTTTCTTGATTAATTCATGGGAATAGCGGGTAAACGCCACCGATACCATGATCAACAACGGATTGAAAGACACCTGCGCTACCCAAGCGGCGGTCATGCCGTTGACCTTGTCCCCTTCTCGGGTGGTTAGGACATAAACGCCTTCGCTTATCGCGGCAAATACTACTTGCTGCACCATCCCTCCTCAACCGTGCTTGGCAACCTTGCCTTGACTGGTGATCCCAGACAGGCAGTAGGAATGATCTTTGTCATCCTGGCTGGCTTCACTCAAAGGCGGATCTTCAACCCACTCTTCACAACTATAGAATTGCCCTACCCCACGGTTTTGCCGGTAACAGTAACCTTTGAATTTCCATGACCAGTAACGACAGGTTTTGCAGATCTTCAATTATCTTTTCTCCTTAACAGGGCCGTCACACTGGATCCTCTTATCAATAATTAACAATTATCTCATAATTGATTTATAAATGTCCTAAACCGCCAGGTCAAGCCAAATTATGGGCAATGGTAAAATAATCACTAACCACTTAGAATTTAAATAAATTTTAAGGAAACAAAATTCATCTTGGGTAGGATGACAGGGGTAATTTAATTTGACATTCCCAGGACAGAAATTTAAACTAGCCAATCGTAGGCAAAAATCGGACCGAAGAGGCCAAGGAAGCTAATTTATGATAGAAATTCGATTTCATGCCCGGGTTAGCCAGGGAGTGGAAAACTCGGTCGAATTACTTACCATGGCCGCCATGGCTGAGGGCAGGTACGGACAAGCCTCTACCAACCAATCCTCGGTAAAAGGAGAGCCGATGGAGGCCTTTGCTCGAGTGGACGAAGCGCCCATTAGCTTGCCCGCCGAGATCGAGGAACCAGACGTTGTGGTGGTCCTGGATGAAAGCCTGGTAACCAGCCAAGATGTTACCAAAGGTTTGAAAAAGACCGGCATCTTGATCCTAAATACCCCCAAGGAGCCCAAGAAAATCCGGGAAGCCTACGGCTGGCAGACCACTTTGGGCGTCGTGGATGCCAACCAGATTGCCCGGGAAATTCTGGGCACTTCCGCGGTCCACACCATCATGTTGGGCGCGGTTATCAAAGTAACCCAGGTGGTGCAGCTGGAATCAATCGAGCCCCTTATGGTGGAGCGTCTGGGCCAGGCCGCCACCAAAAATTTTGCCGCCCTCCAGAAGGCCTACAAGGAGACAGTAATCCAGGAGAGGGAACCTTAATGCCCAAGGTAGATAGTCACCCTTCCGAGATTTGCCCCCCCACGGCCGTCGGCTCCATACCGTTAAGAACTTAGGTTCACATTGATTGCGGCTTTTTATGCGTCAAAGTCCAATTTTTTCGGGCCCACTCAGGTCTCGGCAATAATATTTTATTTGACACTCCGGTCTAACCATATTAAGCTTATAAAATGGCATTTCGACCATGGCAATGCCATCCCAGGGGAGGAGGCCGATCTATGTTAGAAATTCGATTCCACGGCCGGGGCGGACAGGGGGCGGTAACCTCGGTGGAACTTTTGGCCTTGGCAGCCATCGAAGAAGGCAAGTTTGCCCAGGGATTCCCCAGCTTCGGGCCGGAACGCCGAGGCGCTCCGGTATTGGCCTTCTTGCGCATCGATGACTACCATATCCGCCTGCGCTGCAAAATTGCCCACCCGGACGTGGTGACCATTCTGGATGCCGGCCTGATCGGCATTCAGAAACCGACTGCCGACCTAAAACCTAATGGCATCGTAGTGTTAAATACCCATAAGTCGGTGGCCGAAGTCCGGCAGGAATATGGCATCAAGCACACCCTGGCCCTAGTGGACGCCAATCATATTGCCCGGGAGGTGTTGGGAGTGCTGATCGTCAACACCACCATGTTGGGGGTCCTAATCCGGGCCACCGGGGTGGTCCAAGTAGACTCTTTAGAACATCCGCTCCGGGAACGTTTTGGTCCCATGGCGGCCAAAAATTTTACCGCCTTAAAAGCCGCGTACGAAAATACAGTGGTGGAGGAAGCTCGACCATGACCAAGCCTTTGGAGGACTACACCTGGCAAGAAATCGAACTGGGTGGCATACTTAGAGAACCCGGCAATGCCCGGGAATATAAAGTAGGGGATTGGAAGTCGCAACATCCGGTGTGGACCAAAAGCCTTTGCATCCGTTGCGGGGTATGCTGGACGGTTTGCCCGGAAGGGGCGATATTCGAGGAGCCCGGGGGCTATTTTGATGTCAACCTCGATTATTGCAAGGGTTGCGGCATCTGTGTCCGGGAATGCGTCACCGGTTGCATCAGCCTGGTTCCGGAGGAGGAATAATGGCCAAGCGAATAGGCATTGAAGTCTCCATCGGCGTCAGCCATGCGGTGCAGTTAGCCCGAACCGAGGCGATTGCCGCCTATCCGATCACGCCACAGACTCATATTGTGGAGGAACTTTCCAATCGGGTGGCCAATGCCGAACTGGAGGCCGAATTCATTAACGTGGAATCGGAGCATTCCGCCATCAGCGCCTGTATCGGCACTTCCGCCGCCGGAGCCCGCACTTTCACCGCCACCAGTTCCCAGGGTCTGGCCCTGATGCATGAAATTTTATTCATTGCCTCGGCCATGCGCTTTCCCATTGTCATGGCCGTAGCCAATCGCGCCCTTTCCAGTCCGTTGAGCATCTGGAACGACCACAGCGATATTATGGCGGCGCGCGATATCGGCTGGATTCAAGTCTTTATTGAGAACGGCCAGGAGGCCTTTGACCATACCATTATAGCCTTTAAAATCGCCGAACATCGCCGAGTTCTGTTGCCGATGATCGTCAATCTGGACGGCTTTATTCTCAGCCACGTGGTGGAAGCCATGGAGTTGGTGGATCAGGAAACCGTAGATCGCTTCCTGCCCCCTTATCACCCCTGGCATCAACTCGACCCCAAAAAACCGGTCACCATGGGGGCCTTTGGCATGCCCGAGATCTACGCCGAGGCCAAAATGAAGCATCAGGTAACCCTAATGAATTCCTACGACCATATCATCAAGGTGTGGCAGGAGTGGGGCCAGCTTACCGGGCGCGATTACCATCCGGTCGAGCACTACAAAACCGAAGGGGCCAAGCTCCTCCTGTTAACCATGGGTTGTCTGAGCGAAGTGGCCGAAATCGCGGTGGACGAACTCAGAGACGCGGGCGTCCCGGTCGGCTTGCTGAAGCTGCGTCTCTGGCGGCCCTTCCCCTTTGCGGCGCTGCGGCAGGCGGTCAACGGCGCGGAGCTGTTAATTGTTTGTGATCGGGCCTTGTCAGTGGGCGGGGCGGGCGGACCGGTGCTGGCCGAAGTCCGCAGTGTCCTCTATCCCATTTCACCCCACCCCAAGGTTTTAGGTTATATTATTGGTCTGGGAGGGCGGGATGTATCCCCGGAAGACTTTAAGGAGATCGTCTCCCAGGCCCAGGTGGAAGCGGAACAAGGACCCAGTGAAGAATTTTACCTCTATGGAGTTCGAGGCTGATGAACAAATTTGATGTGGCTAGCAGCCAAAAATACGACGTTTATGCTTCGCGCCTGTTGCCCCGGGAGGAATATTTTGTCGGCGGCCATCGCTCCTGTCAAGGATGTGGTGAAGCCCTGGCCGTAAGATGGGTCACCAAGGCGATCGGCAAAAACGCGGTTATCGCCCATGCTACCGGCTGTATGGAGATCGTCTCTTCCGGCTTCCCGCAGACCGCCTGGGTTCAACCCTGGATCCATGTGGCATTTGAAAACACTGCGGCGGTAGCCTCGGGGTTGGAGGCCGGTTATAAAATTCTGGCCCGGAAAGGCAAACTCAGCGGCCCCCCTCCCAAAGTGGTGGCTATGGCCGGTGACGGCGGCACCAGCGACATCGGCCTCCAGGCGCTGTCCGGGGCCATGGAACGAGGCCACGATTTCACTTATATCTGCTGGGACAACGAAGCCTATATGAACACCGGCATCCAGCGCTCCAGTTCCACCCCTTATGGGGCCATGACCACTACCTCGCCGCCGGGCAAAAGAAGCATCGGGCAGCCTACCTGGAAAAAGAATATGGTGGCCATCGCTGTAGCCCACGGCATCCCTTATGTGGCCACGGCTTGCCCCAGCTACCTGTTTGACCTCTATTTCAAAGTCAAACGCGCCGTGGAAACCCCGGGTCCGGCTTATGTTCACATCCTTTCGGTCTGTCCTACCGGCTGGCGCTCGGCCACCGATCTGACCGTGCGTCTGGGACGCCTGGCAGTGGAAACCGGCGTCTTCCCTCTCTATGAAGTGGTGAACGGCCGCTATCACCTGACTATCGATCTGCCTGAACTGCGGCCGGTAAAAGATTATCTCAAGCTCCAGGGCCGGTTTCGACATCTTCGGGATCCCGAGATCGAATTCATTCAAAGACAAGTATTGGCCCATTATGATCTGCTGTTAAAGAAATGCGAAGCTCCCTATCCGGAATTTCCTCCCTTAATTCCTGCCGAGGAAGGTGAATAATGGACGTAGAAAAACTGGCATCAATTCTATCTCGATATGAAGGCTATCCCCAGGATCTGATACCGATCATGCAAGATATCCAGGATCTCTATCACTACCTCCCCAAGGATGAACTGAAAGAGGTCGCGCAGCGAATAAACGTCCCCTTAACCAGAGTTTATTCGGTGGCCACCTTTTACAAAATGTTCACCCTGACCCCCAAGGGACGGCACCAGTTACGGGTATGCTTGGGAACTACCTGTCACCTCAAGGGTGGGCAACGTCTGTTAGAATCGATGACCAGTCACCTGGGCATCGAGCCGGGCTATACCACTGCGGACATGCAGTTCTCCCTGGAAACAGTGGGATGTTTGGGTTCCTGTGCCCAGGCCCCGGTGTTGATGGTGGATGATAAATATTATGCTCGGATGACTATTGATAAGGTTCCTAAGATCTTGAAACTATATAAAGAAGAGTAACTGAGAAAACGCTATGCCGAAGATTGAATCAGTTGATCACCTGACAGAATATCGCCGCCAGGTTAGAGCCCGACAGGATCCCCAGCAACAGCAGGTATTGGTCTGCAACGGCCCTGGCTGCCTTCCTTTAGGGAGCACCGAAGTGGCCGCAGCTTTCCAGGAACAGATGCAGGAAAAGGGGCTGCACGGCAAGGTAATCCTCAAAAGCACCGGGTGTCATGGGTTATGTGCCCATGGGGTGCGGGTCCTGTTGCGACCCCAGGAGATTGCCTACGAGAAAGTGACCCCGGAAGATGTCCCAGAAATCGTCGAGACCACTCTGGTCGGCGGGGTAGTCGTAGAGCGTCTGGTCTACCACGACCCGGTCAGCGGGCAGGCAGCCTTGCATAAGTCCGAAGTCCCCTTTTACCAGGGGCAAAAGCCCATGGTATTGCGCAAGCTGGATGAGATCGACCCGGAAAGCCTGGACGATTATCTGGCCATGGGCGGCTACCGTACCCTGAGGAAAGTGCTGTTCAAGATGAAGCCGGAGGAAGTCATCGATGCGGTGGAGCGTTCCGGCTTGCGCGGCCGGGGCGGGGCCGGCTTTCCGACCGGACGTAAATGGCGGCTGTGCCGCCAGGTGCCCGGTGAGCTGAAATTTGTCATCTGCAACGGGGATGAGGGCGACCCCGGGGCCTTTATGGACCGGGCGGTGATGGAAGGCGACCCCCACGCGATATTGGAAGGAATGTTGGTCGGGGCCTTTGCCATCGGCGCCCGCCAGGGTTACATCTATGTACGGCATGAATATCCCCTAGCCGTCAAGCGCCTGCACCAGGCAGTGGAGCAGGCCCGGGAATTTGGGCTGCTGGGCCCCAACATCTTAAGATCCGGATTTGACTTTGATATCAAGATCAGCCAGGGGGCGGGAGCCTTTATCTGCGGTGAAGAGACCGCCCTGATCGCCTCCATCGAGGGCAACATCGGCGAGCCCATGCCCCGGCCGCCCTATCCGGCCCAACAGGGTCTGTTTGACCTGCCCACGGTGATCAATAATGTCGAAACCTGGGCCAATGTCCCGGAAATCATCAACATGGGCCCGGAGTGGTTTGCCGACCTGGGGACCGAGAAAAGCAAGGGCACCAAGGTATTCTCGCTCGTAGGAGCGGTTAATCATACCGGACTGGTGGAAGTTCCCATGGGCACTACCCTGCGGCAGATCATCTTTGACTTGGGGGGCGGCATCCCCGGAGGCCGGGAGTTCAAAGCGGTGCAGACCGGAGGACCCTCCGGCGGCTGTATTCCCCCGCAATTCCTGGATCTGCCGATCGATTACGACAGCCTCCAGGAAGTCGGCTCGATCATGGGCTCGGGCGGGATGATCGTCATGGATACCACCAGCTGCATGGTGGATGTGGCCCGCTATTTCATTTCCTTTCTGTTTCAAGAATCCTGCGGCAAATGTACTCCGTGCCGGGAAGGGCTGCGGCAGTTGTTGGATATCCTGAATGACATCACTTCCGGTCATGGCAAGGAGGAGCACCTGGCCCTGATGGAAGAAATCTGCACCACCATGGCCAGCGCCTCCCTCTGCGGGCTGGGTCAAAGTGCCGCCAATCCGGTGCTGACCACCTTAAAGTATTTCCGCCCGGAATACGAAGCCCATATCCGGGACAAGAAATGTCCGGCCCTGGTCTGCCGTCCCTTGCTTACCTACACCATCGACCCGGAAAACTGCACTTCCTGCCTGGCCTGTGTCCGGGAATGCCCGGTGGGGGCAATCAGCGGCCCCAAGAAAGAACCTCAATACATCGATCAGGATATCTGCATCAAGTGCGGCCGCTGTTATGATGTGTGCCAGTTTGACGCGGTCAAGGTGGAATAGAGATAAGCAAGTTCTAAGTTGCTATTTTCGAGTTTCGAGTAAAAACATTTAGGGGAGCCGTACAAAGTCTTAAATCCCCTGCTCCTTCAGGTTGCAGCAAAGGTGAGGGCCAGGTTTTAAGATACGTTATTGATACTCCATTAACTGACAACAGAATAGCAATAACCGATTACCGAAGGTTTACCGCTGCAAAGCGAAGTTGATAACACGGAGCACGTTATGGAGGAAGTAGGTCTTCTGATTAACGGCATCTACCTCAAGGTGCCCAAGGGGTATACCCTGCTGCAGGCGGCAAAGCAGCTCGGCGTTGACATCCCCACCCTCTGCTACCACCCCGAACTGCCTTCGGAAGGCAACTGCCGGCTGTGTGTGGTAGAGATCGGCGAACACCCCCGGACTCGCCTGGTGAACTCCTGTACCTACCCGGCTGAGAACAATCTGCACGTCCAGACCCACTCCGAAAAGGTCTTGGAAGCCCGACGGATGGTGCTGGAACTGCTGTTGGCCAGAACCCCGAAAGCCAAGCTTATTCAAGATCTGGCAGCGGAAATGGGCATCACTGAGTCCCGCTTCAAAACCGAAGACCCTGATGAACTTTGCATCCTCTGTGGCCTGTGCGTCCGCACCTGCCGGGACGTGGTCGGCGCCCACGCCATCACCATGGCCAACCGCACCCCTGACAAGCAGGTGGCCACCCCCTTTATCGAGCCTTCCGAGGCCTGCATCGGCTGCGGTTCGTGTGCCTTTATCTGTCCCACCAATGTCATCCCCTATATTGAAAAGGACGGTAAACGCTACATCTGGGGGCGGGAGTTCGAGATGGTCCGCTGTAATGTCTGCGGCAACTATATTGCCCCCTTGGCTCAACTGGAATTTTGGGCCAAACTCACCGGGGAACCGGTGGAAAAATTCTTTGTCTGCCGCGACTGCCGTTAAAATATATTCAAAACCTGACATTGCCTAAAGGGGCGATCTATTGCGAGCTTAAATACCTATCCGGTCATTTTAAATTATATTTTTATTTATTTAGAATATCCTGTAAAGAGTCGAAACGGCATAAACTTAGGTGGGTAGCGGCTAATGAGTTTTTCTTTTTTAAAAAATAAACTGCCGCAAGTTCTGGAAAATTTTCCAGAGGTCAGTCTGGTGTATCTGTTCGGTTCACAGGCAGAGGGGCAGCCGGGTCCAAAGAGCGACTATGATTTGGGGGTCTTGTGCAACCTTGGTCAGGATGCACTTCAACGTAAAACCCTTTTGCACAAAGCTCTGGCTGATCTTGTTAAACCCGCCAGCCTGGATGTGGTCTGGTTAGTTCAAGCCCCCATTGAGTTGGCTTTTGCCATTATTCGAGGAGGAAAGATCCTTTATCAAGTCAATCTAGCTATCCGGGTTGAATTTGAAGCCCAAGTTATGAGTCGTTATGCTGACTATCTACCGATACTGCGGACCTGGCGGCAGGAAATTTTAGCAGGAGGGCAGCGTGCCACCCGAATTCAGTGGTATCGAGAGGCGCTTGGACGAACTGAGCGAACGCTTGGCCAGATTAGAGCCGCTCAGAGCCAAGAACCGGGCTGAATTTGATCGGGATCCTTACTTGCGCGACATTGTAGAACGAAATCTAGAAATAGCGGCGCAATGTTGCCTTGACATCAGCCACCGGATCATATCGCTAACTGAGTCCCCTAAGCCCACTGATTATTATGAGGCCCTGTTAAAAATGGGGGAACTAAGAGTTGTGCCATCCGACTTTGCCCGCAAGTTGGCACCACTGGCTGGATTTCGCAATATTTTAGTTCATGAGTATATTCGGGTGGATTGGGATGAAGTCTATAAAAATTTACAACAAATCGATCATCTGGCTAAATTTGCGGAGTTTGTCCGGCAATGGCTGCAGAAACAAAGTAATTCCTGATTATTGATCTTAACAATGCCTTACCAGATATAATCCCCGGCCCAGTGGCGCACCGGCTGGCCGTCAAGGACGTGGAAGACCTGGATCTTCTTTAAGGTTACCGGGGAGAAGCTGCCCAGCGGCAGATAGACCAGCTTTATGCCATAGCGATTGGCCCAACTCAGCCAGCGGCTACGGGGGGGCCGGGCGGCGATATAGACCACATGCCTTTCCAGGCTGTAATCGAGGGCGGCCAGCACCAGACGCTCGGGTTTGCTGCGGGCCGCGTCAAAAAAGCTGTCCTGCCAAACCTCGTACAGCCGCCAGGGTGGGTATGACAGCATGAAGCCACCATATTTGCAGCGCGAGATTCCCGGCCCGACCAGGTGTGCCCCGGCCGGACTAGCATAAAAAGCCATGTCCGATTCCTGGGAGTGTTCCCCCAGCCAGGTGACCTGCCAGGGGTATCTTTCCTCCGGGCCCTCATCGGGGTCAAAGATGATTACCACTGCCCCCACCTTGCCGGGCACCCGGCGTTCTTCCATCACATAGATCACCTGTTCGTGCCAGTTGCGGATGGTCTCCCGCACCGCGATGCCGTCCAGCAAAGAAGTGGTAAAAGGCTCCACCCGGCGGTTCTGTTCGGAAAGGGTGTGCATGGCTTTTTTGCGGGCAAAATCGCCGAATTCTTCTATCACCAGATCTTCCGGGGGATAAGAACAGATGCCGGTGCCGCGCCAGGCCTGCCGCCATTGGCCGGTTCGACCTTCCCGAGGCCGGGGGCGCATCGGCATCGGCACCAGCCGCCGCCGGGTCTGCCGAAAACGCCGCTGAAAACAGATGCGCTTCTGGTCGAGGAACAGGTCTTCGCCGGTAAGACGTAAGACCGGCAAGCCGGGGTCTTGGCTCTGCCAGGGATAAGTAGCTCCCAAGTCCCAGACTTCGTAGGCAAAATCGTCGTCCGCCACCCCCCGGGCCGCCACCACCAGTTGGTAAAAGTCGGGAGTCAGATGCCCCTGGATGAGGGCATAATTGCGGGCAAACTGGTGCAGGATCGCCTGTTGCCCGACGGCAATGCTCTCCCCCTGATTTTTCTGATAGCGAGCTGCGGCCTCGGCAATGAGTTGCTGGTGGAGCTGCAGGCGATCCAGGATCAAGGGCGGGGTATCCCGGCGGTTCTGCTCATAAGCCGCAACCAGATAAGGAATTTCAGATAAGATCTCGCGGCTGGAATCCTCGGCCAGGTGGGCCAGCATCACCCCGGCCCGCTTGCGCTTTTCCAGGGGATGAGCCTGGGGCCGGGTTAGTTGCTCCATTAGCCCCGGATAGTGAGCCAGCCCCAAGACTACCAGCAGGCGCTCATCGCGCTTCTGCAATTCCTGTAAGTGATAGGCCATGGCCTGCTCCCGCAGCACATCGGGCCAATTAAGGGTCAGACCCTGGCAACTTTGCCGATAGGCTTCGGCATATGATTCAAGGCCGATCTTATGCAGGGCATAAGGGTCTGGCAGGGCCTCCCGGAGGCGGGGATAACCTTCCACCTGCCGATCAATAAAATGGACCGGCAGGCCATGTTCCTGGCCCAGGCGAAGGGCTTCGATCAGAGGATCCGTGGGCTCGATGGGGAAATAGACCAGGCGGCCATTGCTTTCTTCATAGTACACTACCGAAAGTAGAGGCAGACGTTGCACCGCCCGGAGGACCGCGTCCTGGACGGTGGGGGGCAGCTCCACCGCCACTGCCTGGGGCTGATACTGGTCAAAGGCCTGGCGCACCAACAGGGCGCATTCCAGGCATCCGTGCAGGACCGGAACCAGGGCCAGATGCTGGTAGGGAATAAAGGCCGTAGTGCAGCGATTGACCTCAGCGGGGGGCATAATCCAGGGCTTCCTCCCCTAAAATCTGGGTGATAGCCTGTATTAGATAATTGCCAAAAATTTCCTGACCGGAGATCTGGGTTAACCGCCCGGCGGCTTTGGCAGCTGGCGAACGGGACAATTTAAAGGCATAGCGGGCAATGTTGATGCCATCCCGGACCGTATAGCGCTCCCGGGCCTGGTGCGCCTGCTGCAGGAAGTTGACTACATAATCCAGGATAAAGTCCGGGGCAAAAGGCAGGTTCTGCGCCAGAATAAGCCGCTCCTCGTCGGCACTGGGGAAATCCACCACGATCTGGGGCATGAGCCGGGAGTGGATATATTCCGGCACCTCAAAGGTGGAGGCATCGTCGTTCATGGTCACACAGATGCGAAAATCCGGGTGGGCCTTGATCTTGATGCCGGCGGCGATCGATTCCACGTAACGCCGGCTGTCCAGCAGCGGGGCCAGCGAGGCCCAGCTCTTCTCGCTCATCCGGTTGGCCTCATCGATGACCGCCACCCCGCCCCGGAGCACGGCGGTGACCAGCGAACTGGCCATATATTGGATCTTGTTGGACCCGGCAATCACCGGGGTCACCAGCAAATCTTCCGGCCGGGTGTCCATGGTGGCCTGAACCAGGTAAACTTCCCTCCCCAGCTTTTTGCCCGCGGCATAGGCCAGGGTAGTTTTGCCGACCCCGGGTTTGCCCAGCAGCCGGGGGTTTAAGGGCAAATCCCGCTCATCCACCACCAGCCAGGCGGCCAGCACCTGGGCCAGCAACTCCTTTTGCCCCACCCAGGCCAGGTCCAGTTCGTCGGGATGGGCCAGATGCAGGGTAACGCCTTCAATTTTTACTGTGTTCATTGGTCCTTATAATGTGATGCTTAAAAGATTTTATTGTTCATCTAGTGATAATTTTGTTTGATGGCCCGCCGGATCGCTCTTACAGGTTCAACTATTTTTATCCTCTCAACCTTATATTCTTTCTCCCGTAGGGTTTGGGGGTCATGGGTTTATCATTTGAAATGATTAAGGCTTAATCGCCAACACCCCGGCGCCGTTAATCTTCCCCGCCTTGAGCATTTGCAGGGCCTGGTTGGCTTCCTCCAGCCGGAAAAGTTGGGTCTGGGTTTGAATCGGTATCTTGGGGGCCAGTTCCAGAAATTCTTGGCCGTCCTGCCGGGTGCTGGCGGTTACCGAGCGCACGGTTTTCTCATAATACAGGTGCTTCTCATAATCTAAAGCCGGCATCGGGGACAGGTAGATGCCGGCCAGGACCAGGGTGCCGCCCTTGTCTAAAACTCGCAGGGCTTCCGGGACCAGATTTCCGGCCGGAGCAAAGATGATGGCGCTGTCCAAGCGGGTGGGGGGAGTATCCTCGGCCCGGCCCACCCAGGCGGCTCCCAGTTTCCAGGCCAGTTCCTGGTGTCCCGGGCTGCGGGTAAAGACCAGCACTTCGCAGTCCCAATAATGAGCCACCTGGATGGCAATATGCGCTGAAGCCCCAAAACCATACAGTCCTAAAAACCCGCCCGGTCTGATGTCGCTGAGTTTAAGAGCCCGATAACCGATGATCCCCGCACACAACAGCGGGGCCACGGCCGCATCTGCAAATCCCTCGGGCAGCCGATAAGCAAAGTCGGCCGGTGCGGTAACCAGTTCAGCATAGCCGCCGTCGCGATGTAGTCCGGTAAAGCGGGCCGACTCGCATAAGTTCTCCCGGCCACCCCGGCAATATTTGCAGTGGCCGCAGGCCTGATTGAGCCAGGCCAGCCCGACCCGTTCCCCGGATTGAAACCGGCTGGCTCCCCGCCCCAGATCCGCCACCCGGCCGACAATCTGATGCCCGGGGATAATCGGCAGGCGCTGCAACGGCAATTCCCCTTCGACCGTATGCAGGTCGGTGTGGCAGATGCCGCAATAATTGACTTGCAGCAAAATTTCGTTTGGCCCCGGAGCCGGAGGCGGCAATTCAGTTAAGCGCAGGGGATTATCTTTGATCGGCGCCGGAAAGTCCAGGATCATGGCCCTCATAAAAACTTGTCTCCCTTTGCTGAGTTGCACGACCGAATTTATTAATAACAATTTTATCATAGCCTGACTCAGTCTCATAAGATTAAATTTCCCTGGCGAGAACCAGGCGTAACTATTCAGTTATTTCTGAGAGCTTGAAAAAATTAATAATTCTATTATATTTTAGATTAAGGAATGAAATTTCCTAGTGGACCCCTGCTTCCCACCGGGAGAGATTCCCTGGCCAACCCAAGTTGTTATAGTGGAGTAAAAAAAGGCTAGGCTGAGGCATTCCTATTCCTTCAAGAGGTATACGCGATGACAAGAATGGGTCGCTTCACCATCTGGTACTTCATAATGACCCTGTTGGTCTTCCTGTTCCTGCAGAATTATCTGGTTGGCCGCCGGGTGGAAACCGTAAGTTATAGTGAATTCCGGCAATTGGTCGACCAACAAGGCGTCCAGGATCTGGTGGTCTCCAGTGACACCATTACTGGAGAGCTTACTCCGGCGGGAGTGCAATTTCTGGCTCAAGAGCGTCAGGATCCAGAATTGGTGGAGCGCCTTAAACAGATTGGGGAAACTGAGCCAGCTTTTTCCACCGTGCGCTTGGAAGACGCCAGCCTGCTGGAACGATTGGACAAACAGGGGATCGAATACGCCGCCCGCCTGGAGAATACCTGGTTAACTTCCCTGCTCTCCTGGCTGCTGCCGATGTTGTTGCTGGTCGGCATCTGGATCTATTTCTTCCGAAAAATCGGGGCCGGTCCGGCCGGCGGTCTGATGACCGTTGGGAAAAGCAAGGCCAAAATCTATGTGGAAGGCGAAACCAAGGTGACCTTCAAAGATGTCGCGGGGGTAGAAGAGGCATCGGAAGAGCTTAAAGAAGTCATTGAATTTTTAAAAAATCCGGCCAAGTTCCAGGTTCTGGGGGGCAAAATCCCCAAGGGGGTGCTGTTGGTTGGCCCCCCGGGCACCGGCAAGACCCTGCTGGCCCGAGCCGTGGCCGGGGAAGCCAAAGTCCCCTTTCTGAGTCTCACCGGCTCCGACTTTGTCGAAATGTTTGTCGGCGTCGGGGCGGCCCGGGTGCGCGACCTGTTTGCTCAGGCCCAGGAAAAAGCCCCCTGCATTATCTTTATTGACGAACTGGACGCCCTGGGCAAGGCTCGGGGACTTAGTCCGATGGGCGGCCATGAAGAGCGGGAAAACACCCTGAACCAGTTGCTCTCGGAGATGGATGGCTTTGATACCCGTAAAGGGGTGATCATCATGTCGGCCACCAACCGGCCCGAAATTCTGGATCCGGCCCTGATCCGCCCGGGACGTTTTGATCGCCAAATCCTGGTTGACCGCCCCAGTCTCAAAGGGCGGGAAGATATTTTAAGAGTCCATACCCGGGAGGTTAAGATGGCCCCGGAAGTAGACTTGTCGAAACTGGCGGCCCGGACCCCGGGGATGGTGGGGGCGGACCTGGCCAACATTGTCAACGAAGCCGCGCTGTTGGCCGCCCGCCGCAATAAGTCGGCCATTGAAATGGTGGATTTTGAGGAGGCCATCGATCGGGTGGTAGCCGGACTGGAAAAGCGCAACCGCATGATGAACCCCCGGGAAAAGGAGATTGTCGCCTACCACGAGACCGGACATGCCCTGGTGGCGGAATCACTGCCCACCACCGACCGGGTGCATCGGGTCTCGATCATCCCCCGCGGTATTGGGTCCCTGGGCTACACCATGCAACTGCCGACCGAAGACCGCTATCTGATGACCAAATCAGAGTTGGAAGACCGCATGACGGTGCTCTTAGGGGGCCGGGTGGCGGAAGAACTGGTGTTCAATGAGGTCTCCACCGGAGCCCAAAATGATCTCTACCGGGTCACGGATATCGCCCGCAGTATGGTCCGGGAATATGGCATGAGCGAAAAACTGGGGCCGGTGACTTTCGAGCGGGAGCGCCGCCCCCTGTTCCTGGAGAGCGTCATGCCGCCAAGCTCTAAAGACTACAGCGAGGGCACCGCCCAGGAAATCGACCGGGAAGTGAGCGCCCTGGTCGAAAAGGCACACCGCCAGGCCCGGGAGATCCTGGAATCGAAGCGGGAGATCCTGGAAAAAGTGGCCAAGATCCTCTTGGACCGAGAGGTTCTGGAAGGCGATGACCTGAGGGAATTGCTCAATTCCCAGGCCTGAGATCCAGACCCTGGCTGGATGCGGTTCACCTCCTGGTGGCTCAAAAAGATCATTATTGCTCCAGCCCTGGAGAATAATATTTAAATAAAACTAAGCTGATAAATTTAATAAATTTATTGCTTTTATTTTGAATTATAGTAGAATGTTATTCCATCATTTTTGATAATAAGAAAATTAAGACAATATTTTAATTAATATTGTATGTTAATCTCTATTAACCCCTAAAGGGTTACTCATGCTGGAAGGTTCGCCCAAATTACCAGGAGCAGCCGCCATGGAGGTAGCGATATTTTCATGGCGGTTTTTTTATGCCAACGAAACCAGACAAGGTAAGGAGGGAAGACATGCAATTTAAAAAGTATTTCTTGACCGCCGCAGGAGCCCTGGTGATTATGGCCCTCACCGGCACCGCTATGGCCGATAGTAGGCTCAATGCCTATTGGATACACGGTACTATTATCGAACCGGAGTATCCCGGACGGTTGACCAATACCCAGCGAAAAGGCTGGGGGACAATCTTTACTGGCAAAGAAAACAACTTCAACTGGTTTCACATCATGGTGCCGACCCCGGTGATTGAAGAAAATACCCGGGTAAGTCTGAAAAAATTTTTCGTGCTCTTCAGGACGATCGGCGACGCCAGAATCACCAACATCCACGTTTGGGATGGCCGCACCAAAATCTGGGCCAAAGATGGTATGAATCTCTCCGGGTGGCATCTAAACATTGGACCCGCTGATACTTTTCCGGTTGACCCGATGATCAGCTTGAAAACCGGCTTGGACATCTGCGTAAGAGTGCAATTTGGCTCCAAATCCGGAACTACCGACCCGGCAATTCATTTTTCCACCGCCGGGGCTGATTTCTACAGATCCTGGTAAAGTAGGGAGGCTGAGGCCCAGCCTTATCCCGTCCAGGCAATTTAAGGACCTGGAAAAATTTATAAACTGCCAGCTCAAAAGGGGGTTTGGAGTATGTTCGATTCCCGGTTAATATTGCCACTAGGGAGCCGGTCCTGGAGCAGGTGGGTAGTTTATCTCCTGGTTATAATGCTTCTGCCGGCCACGGCGGCCTGGGGCAAGTCCACTTCCCCAGCCCAGGCCAAACTGGTGGTCAGCCACTGGCTGGCCCTGGATTGGAAGCCACTGGGAACCCCACTGGGCCGTGAGATCAAAAAAGTAGAAACCTTTCGGGATGCAGGCGGCATCCCAATTTACCATGTGGCTTACCTGGAACCGGCCGGTCTGGTTTTCGTTGCCGGCGATGATTTGGTGGAGCCCATCATCGGGTATCTGGCGCAAGGGCATTACGACCCCGCCCCTACCAACCCTTTGGGGGCCCTGGTGAGCCGGGATCTCACCGGTCGGGTGTCAAAAGTCAGAGAAATGGAGCAGCAGGCTCAGGCCGCGGGGCAGGCCTTTGCTCCCTCCGGATTATTAAAAGACGCCCGAGACAAGTGGGAGTTATTGCAGACCGAAGCCATCCCCAAAGCTTTGTGGATTGCGCAACCTTTTGGGGAGCGGGTGCCGCCGCTGGTGCAGAGCAAATGGGGCCAGAATCATGAAGGAGGTGTCAACGACTGGTGCTATAATTACTACACCCCCAAGCACTACCCGTGCGGCTGTGCCGCCACCGCCCTGGCCCAGCTGATGCGCTACCATCGCCATCCTACCACCTGGATAGGAACGCCAGAGTTTGCCATCTTCGTGGACGGCCAACAAACCACCGCCGAGTTAAGAGGCGGTGACGGAGTGGGAGGACCCTACGACTGGAACAATATGGTGCTAGACCCGGACGGCAATACTTCGACGGTGGCCCGCCAGGCCATTGGCGCCCTCACCTTTGATGCCGGGGTGGCCCATAATATGCACTATGAAGCTGGTAACTCAAATTCTATTTTGGCAAAAAAATATCCTTTGGTGGAGACCTTTGGATATGGCAATACCAATTGGGGGTACAGCAATAACAACAACCTTCCCAGCGCGGCTCTAAACAGCATGATCAACTCCAATCTGGATGCCAGGCTACCGGTAATCCTCCAGGTCAATGGCAGCGCCGGTTCCCATTATCTAGTGGGCGACGGCTACGGTTACCATGCCGCTACCCTTTATCACCACCTCAACCTGGGTTGGTGCGGCGCCTGGGACCTGTGGTACAATCTGCCCAATATTGGCTCTAATCCAAGTTTCGACACCGTTACTTCATGTTGGTATAACATCTATGCCATTGGCCAGGGGGAAATCGTCAGCGGCCGGGTAGGCACCCTCGAGGGCTACCCCGTACCCCACGTAACTGTCAAGGCCTCCTGGGGCGGGCAAACCTTCCAAACTAAAACCAACGCCCGGGGTATTTATGCCTTCGGATGTGTCCCGGCCAATTCCACCCTTAAATTGGAAGCTTCGGGATTGGGGCAGACACAATCGCGCCAGGTAACCACTGGCACTTCCAAAAATGGCACCATCGAGACCGGCAACCTCTGGAATAACAATTTTACCCTGCAGCCATCCGGCTCCCGGGCTAATGCCTATTGGCAGCACGGGGTCAAAATCTTCCCGGAATGGCCCAATAACTTAATACAAACTATCCGTAAGGCCTGGGGAACAACTTTCACCGGGAAAGAAAATACCACCAACTGGTTTCATATTCCCTTGACCACCCCGGTCATCGAAGAAAATAGGCGCACGGTCTTGGTGAAAATTTTTGTGCTCTTTAAGACCACCGGCAATGCCGAAATCACTAATATTCACGTCTGGGATGGCAACAAGAAAATCAGGGCCTTTGATGGTCTGCATCTCTCTGGCGACCATGTCAATATCGACCCCTACAACTGGTTTTATACCTGGGAAACCATGCAGACCGGCGTCGATATTGTCGTCAGGGTGAAGTTTGGAGCAAAAACCAACAATAATTACCCGGCCATTTTATTTACTACCGCCGGCGGCGATTTCTACCGCTGGTGGTGATTGTTAACACCCGGAAACTAAGGCTAAGGGTAAATATGGCAGGAACTAAAATTTCGCCCTCAGAAGTTCTTTATGGGGCGGACTAACCGGAAGCCGATAAAGCCATCGGCATTGCCCGGGCCGGCAAACTGGCGGCAGGCGCAGCGCAATTCCCGGGCCCGGGAGTACCAGGAACCGCCCCGCAGCACCTTGAATTTACCGGATGGGGGGCCAGGCGGGTTAGCCTTGGGACTGTGCTGGTAGTAGGAAGCTTCGTACCAATCCCGGCACCATTCCGCCACATTGCCGGCCACATCAAACAGGCCGTAGCCGTTGGCCGGGAATTGCCCGACCGGGGCGGTATAGCGAAAGCCATCATCGCCATAGGCATCCGGGTTGTAGTTGGCCCGGAAGCGGCCGCCGGCATCAGGCAACTCTGCTCCCCAGGGGAAGGATTGGCCGCGCAAGCCACCCCGGGCTGCAGCTTCCCACTCGGCTTCCGTGGGCAGGCGGTAAGTCTCGCCGGTCTTTCGGCTCAGCCACTCCGCAAAGTCCACCGCGTCCTGCCAGCTGACCCCGACCACCGGTTGGTCCGGGGCATTTAAATTTTTATCCAGCCAATAGAGCGGCTCCGGGTGGTTGCTGTCAGTCAGAAAGCGGCCGTATTGGGCATTGGTGATTTCAGTGGCAGTGATATAAAAAGCGCTCAGGGTGACTCGATGCTGAGGCCCCTCATTTAAATAACGTCCTGGTTCCTCAGGGGGACTGCCGATCAGGTAGCTGCCTCCGGGAATCAGGCACATACTCATCTCCAGACTATTCTGATAATGCGCCGGCACCCCCTCAAGTTCCGGACTGGCCTGATCCGGCCTTCCCAGTAAAGCTAAAAATAACAGACCCAAGATGATCAAGGCCCAACAATTAAGCCTGCTTATCCTTCGGTACCTCATAAATAAATTTCATCCAGAATAGAGGTTGTTTTTCGCTTTCGAAACCTCCAAGAGACCTAATCTTTAAAATATCACACTCCCACCCCAATTAATCCCACTAATTTTATGAGCTTGGAATAAATCAGCCCTGATACTTCCACCTCTAGTCGACGCAAAATTAATTGCCAAAGAGCTTTGCCAAGGACTTGGATTGATCTGGGGGAATTTTCAAAATAGGAAAAATATTGCTGGAATTGCCGGCTATTTTATCAATATGAGAAATAATTTTTAATGCCAACATATCAAATTAAAAATAAAGTGTAAAGAATTTAACGCATTATGAAGAATATTGTTTTGGGCATTAATATTGCTACCAATATCCTGGAGCACTAAAGTTAGGAGGTAGATTAGCGATTACTTGGATACTGATTATCTTTTTGCTGGGAATTACCGGACACCTTCCAATAACCTATCAGGGGAAGGCGATCAGCCAGTGCAGCGACACTGAATCCAGAGCCTCTGTTGCAAGAAATCACTCCCAACTCGGGAACGTCAGTTTGAAACCAGGCAACCCGGCCAGGGGGGGGCTGTTACCCGATCCTGGGCCAACTAAATCCAAGCCCAAAATTGGCCAAACCCAGGATCAGAAATGTCAAAAGCCATCCCCAACCAAGAAAAAGCGGGGCAAGATGGTGGTAGCCTCCTGGTATGGGCCCAAGTTTCATGGGCTAACCATGGCTAATGGCCAGCGGTTTGATATGTATAGGTTAACCGTAGCCCACCGGACCCTGCCTTTGGGCACCAAACTGGTCCTCATTAATCCCCGCAATGGCAAAAAAGTCAAAGCGCGGGTCTCTGACCGGGGTCCGTATATTCACGGCCGCCAGCTAGATGTATCTTACGAGGTTGCCCGTCAACTGCATTTTGTCAGGCGGGGTGTAACCCGGCTGGAAATGCAAGTCATCGGTTAGTCCGGATTAAGCCCGATTCGACCTAGAAACTTGGCGGCGTCAGGCCAGAGTTCCTCTGGTCAAAGGGTAATCTTTTGCCTTAAGGCGGTGTAATAAAGAGCCAGCCGGATCTGGCCGGCATTTGCCAATCCCAATGTTTGCGCCGCCATCGCCTGATAGGCCACTAGTTGGGGACGGTATTTTTCGGCTTCCCGAGCCAAAAATTCCGGCACGGATTCACCGGCCGCAGGGCGGGCGGTTTTATAATCCACCAGCCACCACTGGCTGCCGTCGAAGATCAGGCGGTCGATCTGGCCCCGCCGGATCTGACCCGGCTGTGGGCAGTCCTCCAAAGCCCATTCAGTCCAACTCTGGGGGTAGTCGGAACGGAGCAGGTAGGCTAAGAATGGCTCTTGGCAGGCAACAGTTACCTCGTCCAGGATTTCTTGGGCCAATGAGGAAACCGCTTCCGCATTTATCCCCAAGCCATAGAGGCTTGCTGCCACCGCCTTGTGGTCGGGCAAAGGTTCCCCTTGGGCCAGCCGGGCCAGCAGCCGGTGAATAACTTCGCCCCGCGCCTTATTGACCGGATGGTTTTCCAGAAAATCCATCCCGGCTTTGGTGCCTGAGGGCTGAAGGCTTACCAGCGATGACGGCGTTATAATTTGGTAGGGCACTGGTTCCGGCTGGAAATCTAGCGGCTCCGGCACGGTGGCCGGGCTGTCCGGCTCGCCTGCGGAGTCGCCGGCAACCGGGTCTAGATAAAGGCTTAGACCGGAAGGCAGGGAAGACGGCAGTTGGCGGGCCTCGAGTCCAGCGAGGCCCTCGTGGCGTTGAATCCAGCCCCAGGGGGTATCCGGAGCCGGTTTGAGCCGACCTTGCGGGTCAATCTTAACCACAGCGCTTAAAAACAGATTCTGTTGGGCCCGGGTCACGGCTACATAAAATAATCTCCGGGCTTCAGCCAAGATGCGGCCCTGACGCAATTTCCACAGGCGTTCATACAGGGCGTTTTGCCGTTCCTGGTGATAAGGCTTGGCCAGAGCCAGGGCCTGGACCCGGCTGTCAGGCAGTTGTTCCAACAGAAAGGGCGGCGGCTCGCGCCGTATCCGGCCCAGCGGGTCCCAATCCAGAAAAGGAATGAACACCTGATTAAATTCCAAGCCCTTGGCGGCATGGACGGTCATCATCTCCACCGGGGCACGATTGGCCCGCGGATCCGCAGGCTGAAAGGCATTCTCCAACAGGAATGCAGTCCGCTCTAGGGTGGCTTCCGGTAGCCCTGATTCCGCCTGACCCAGCAATTCCAAATATTTCCGGACGTTGGCCACTCCAGCCGCCCCACCCAGCCGGGCCATGCCTGCCCAGGCGGGCCCGCGGTTTAAAAGCTCAGTGACAATGACGGCCAGGGGTTGACGCCCCACCTGCTGACGGGCCTGTTCCAGGCTGCGCACCAGATCTTCCAGCTCAGGGGTGCAGCTGGGGCGGCCAGCATGGCAGCGCAGTTTGTCCCACCAGCGCACCGGCGGTTGTTGGGCAATGGCGGCCAGGCTGTCCAGATCTTGCCGGGCCCAGGGAGACCGCAGCACCCCTACCCAGGCCAGATCATCCTGTGGCCGGACCAGAGCCTGGGTCAGGTTAAGCAGATAAGGCACCAAAGGATCATCTGAGAGCCATAACCCCTCTCTAACTTTTACCGGGACCTTGGCCTGCTGCAGGGCCTCAAGATAATGGCGCAGGTGGGTTCGGGTAAACAGTAAGATGCCGATCCGCTCCTGCTCTGGCAAGGACCGCAGGCGTTGTTTGACCTGATAGGCCAGCCAGCCGGCCTCGGCCTGGCGGGGTTGATGGTTTTCCACTTCCATGCCAAAAAGGGCCAGTTCCGGCAGAACTCCGGGGGCCGCGTCCGGTTTGGAGGTGGCAGCATGGAATCTTACCTCATCCACCCCTGGGTCTGGAGAGGTCATTACACTCCGCTCAAACAGATCATTGACCCAGGTGATCAAAGCCCGGGTAGAGCGAAAATTGGTCGTCAGCAATTGGGGTTGCAGGGGGAAACGGGTCTGATCGGGACAGCGCAAACCATGGGCGGCCTGGATAAAAAATTGCACCCGGGCCTTGCGCCAGCCATAAATGGATTGCTTGGGATCACCGACCACAAATAGAGTGCGGCCGTCTCCGGCCTGCCAGTCAGAAATTATCCGGCACAACAGATCATGTTGATTCTGGCTGGTATCCTGGAATTCATCCACCAGCAGGTGTTTTAACCGCTGATCCCATTGGAGCATGAGATCGTTGGGATCAAGAGTATTAAACAGCCGCAGGGCTCCCTGTTCCAGGGCGATGAAATCCAACACCTGGCGTTCCCGGCAGAGCTGCTCATAGGTGGCAATGGCCTGGCTGAGGAGCAAGACCAGATCATGGAGGGCGGCCACTTCGCCGGGGCTGGAGGCCACCAGCGACCAGGTTCGGCAGCGATGCAGCCAATCTACTGCTTCCGAAGGCAGGGTCTGGATAAGTTCGGCCCACTTGGTATTCTTAAAACCAGTATAGAAGCCATTTTTCGGTCCCCAATTCTTGCGCGGCTTTCCCTCTTTAGTTAACAGGGTAACAGCCACCGCCTGCCAATCAGCCAGCCCTTCCAGACCGGGACCGGGCAGTTCCACCGGCAGCTGGGAGGCAGCCCCGGCCCCGGCCCCTCGCAAATGTTGCCAAAAATTAGGCCATTGCTGTCCCAAAGGAGTGGCGGCAAACGCGGTCTGAAGGCTGTCTAGATCCCGTAACACTAAGAATTCCAGGCGTTCCTGCATTGCCTGTTGATATTTATCAGCATCCTGGCTGAGCCGGGCCAGCCCCAGAAAATCGCCGAGCAGATCTCGGCGTCCGATTAAATCGCTCAATTCCCTAACCAGGCGGGGCCAATGGTTATCCAGGCGCAAGAGGCGGTTGACCAGGGCCTGGCGCACCGGATGGTCACCTGGTTGATCCAACAGAGCGCGGCGCATCAGTTCCAGGGCCTGGTATCTTAGCCAGCCCTGTTCCTCGTCTTCAATCAGATTCACCCCCGGCCAGACTCCGGCTTCATAAGGGGCCTGGCAGACCAGCTGATGGCAGAAACTATGGAAGGTCATGACCGGGAGCAGGTCAGGGGTCAATAACATCTCGCCGGGGTGGGCCTGTCTGGCCTGATCAGCCAGCAGATGGAGTTCTTCCTCGGATTCAGTCTTAGCTGACTTACTTGTACAGGTCTGCCACAATAATTCAAACACTCTGATTTTAACCTCACCGGCGGCCTGTCGGTTGAAGGTCAGGACCAGGATTTCAGCGGGATGGTTGACCCGGGCCAATAAGGTCAAAAACCGGGCCACCAGTTGGGTGGTCTTCCCGGAACCGGCCGGGGCTTCCAGATGAAAACTCTGGCCGGGCTCCAATACCAGGCGGCGAACCGGGCTGTCAGCTAATGACTCAGAATAACCCATAATTACGAGTCCGCCTCCTCGTTGGCCTCCAGGAACCGGTAACCACAGATTAACCGGTAGGGGCAATACTGACAGGCACCTTCATCGCGTGGCTGCGGGGCCGGCCTCGGGTCCGGAAGAAAATTTCCCTGTTGCAACCTTTTGCCGAGCTGGGCGATGAGTAGCTCCCATTCCGCCAATTCCGCCTCCCAGTGGGAGGGTTCCACTCCCCAGGTCTCAAATTTCACTGCCCTACTGGATTTTAGTTGGATATAGCCCGCTCGCGCCGGGCCCGCGGCCGCCGCCAGTTTCACCCGGCCCTGCTGCAAGGCCATTAGATAGCCAATGAGTTGAAAGTGCAGGCGCTCATCAAACATCTGGGATCGCTTGGGAATCTGGCCGCACTTATAATCCCACACCATATAGCTCTGCTGGGGGTGCTGGTCTAGCCGGTCAATGCGTCCTTTTAAGGTAAACGGCCAGTGCGGATTGCTCACCCCGGCGAATTGCACCTCCACTGCGGCCCACTCCCAGCCTTCGGCATGGCGCTCCTTCTCCTGTTCCAGCCATCGCCATAAGAAGCCTGGGGCTTCCTCGTCCTCCGACAACCAACGCTCCAGTTCCACCTGCCAATGGAGGTCACGGCTGGCTGGTTCCAGGGCTTTGGTTACCGCGGCCTTCAGCGCGGCGCGGGCCTGAACCTCATCCCAATTTTGTTTTTTCAGATAGATCTTATAATCTTGCACGAACCAGGCCAGGGCCTTGTGCAGCCGGGCGCCGCGTTGCAGGGCCGGAGGTCCAGCTTCGATGTTCGGCAAGGGACTGAGATCGAGGAGATTTTCCAGGAAAAACCGGCAGGGACAGGCCCGGGCGCAATCGATAGCGGTGATGGATAGTTCCGCCGGAAGCAAGACCCGGGAGACCGGGCCATCCGGATCAACTACCGGCCGCCCCACAGGATGCAAAAGCGCTTCCCGGACGGCCGGGACCCGCAGCCAGGCTGGCTCTGGTTGGCTAACATGGTCCACCGTGGCCTCCGCCCAATCTCCGGTCCAAATCGGGGTGGCGGCCAGTGGTTCGTCGCCCATAAGATGCGGCCGGGTCAGGGTAAGATGAGGGGCAACTCCCAGCAGGCTGGCGAAAATTTGTTTGGCAAAAGCATACTGGCTCTCTAGGGTGCCTCCCAGCACCTGGCGGCGCTCAGCCGCGTCCAGCAAAGGCAAGTCGCGGCGGGGCCAGGGGAAAACCCCGGCATTCATGCCCAAACAAAAAACCCGGTCAAAATCAAGGCCGCGCATCTCCAAAAGCCCCATGACCTGAAAACCGGCTTCTTCCCGCCCCGTTCCGGCCAGGAGGCGGCGCTGTGCCCCGTGCCGGAGCCAGGACAGGAATTTCCGGCCTTCTAACCGCACCGGGCCAAGAATTCGCCCTAATTCTCCCAGAAGCTCCTCCAGCACGGTCATCACTTGAACTTCCTGGTCATCCAGTCTGACCGCAAAACCCAGTAAATCCCAGGCCTGTCTCAAGCAAGCGACCCACTCCCGGCCTGATTGGCGGCTGACCATAAAAGCCCCCAACGCTTGTTCCAGCCTGCCACAAAGTTCGCCCCCAAGTCCAACAGCCCAATCCGGTTGACTTTGCCAGGCCTGGCGCAATCGGGCCCAGCCATGATCCAGCCCCTGTTCCCGAAATACCCAGTCTAATCCGGCCCCCAGCTCCGAATGAACCGCCAGATGTTCATAATAAGTAGAAAGCAGCAGCGACACCAGGGTCGCCCGGGTTTCGCCTTCAGTAAAAAAACTCAAGGGCAGGATTCCGGCCTGAAATAAGGGATGCTCGGTCAGGGTGGAGCCCCGGGAAAAATTATAGGCGGCCCGATCCGCTGCGCGTGGCGGTCCCAAAAGCTCAGCCAACATCCGCTGGAAGCCAGGGGCATAGTCATCCATAGCCGGAGAGGTGACGGCCACCCGGTGCGGTTCCAGACCCTCTTGATGGGCCGCTTCCAATATTCGGGCCGCCACCCACTGCATCTCTTGTTCGACATCGGGCAGAGTTACCGCGGCCAGAACCACACGGGGGGAGCCTTGGACCAGCAGCCTGTCAAAATCAGTGCGGTTGGCCAATTCCTGGAACCAGGCTGCTTCAACCGGGGCCGGGGCCTCAAAGCCCAGCGCCAGAATCCGGGGCGGCAAAGAGATCTTACCCCTATGCAATTCCTGCAAGAGATAACCTGGCAATTGCCCCGGGGTAATAAGATGCTTCTCCGCCAAGCAAGCTTCAAAAATCTGACTGACCGCCCGCCGCCATGCTACCAGCGGCGGCCCCTCTCCGGCCGGTTGGGTTGGGGGACTCAGGTGACGGCAGAGAATGGCATGTGCTTCATCCAAACGGCGAGCCAGGGTCAGGTCCAAAGGAAGTTCGCCCAGCGGGGGGCCGGATGGCATGGCCTCCTCCCAGAGGCGGCAACGCTCCAGATCAGCAGCCAGACAAAGCCGCGGCCATAAGGACTCAAAAAGCTGTTGAAACCATTGATTGAGAGTCAATATGGGCCGCGGCTCCCACCCAGCCAAACCCCGGCTCAGGTTCCGTTGCCGCTCCGCGTGCCATAGCTGCCGGGCCAGACGGTCATGGGGCACCAGGATCAGGGTACCTGGGGTAGCCTTTTCCATCACATATTGCTGCGCTGCCGCCGCGGTTGCAAAGGACCGTGATAATGTCATGATCAGCCTTGTGGGAATTGGGATTAATAAAATCTTACCCAAACTGAGACGACAAAGAAAGACCTTTTGGCGATATTAATTTGGACCAACCATTTTTGATTAGGCAAATTGGGCCTTAAGAAAAATCATTTCTAAATATTTAAAAATAATTATTGACATATGTTTGATACCTTCTATAATTAATTATGTGTAGATAGCTAACCGTTTAGAACAGTTCTAAACAAAGGAGAAATCATGGCAGAAGAAGTGGAAAAAATTGAGACTCGGACCGTAGATCCGGCTGAAAAA
>JBKHJN010000030.1:0-37348 GCA_046538075.1 Desulfobacteraceae bacterium
GCTGCTGGTCAGCCTGTTTAATGAAATTCCAATCCGGTTTATTCTAAAATGCCGAGAAAGGACGGGAGGTAAGCCTGATTTAGATCTGGGTTTGCTGGATCATCACTCCCTCCTTGATTGAACCAGGTACCTGAATCAAAATTTGACATTTATTGGTTTCGGAATTATATTAATTTTTTGAGCTTAACGAGAATAGGAGACCGTTGCCAATGCGAGAGCTTCCGAGTGAACCGCTTTGTCCCAATGCCGGTCTGGGGGAACAGATTCATCAAGAGCGCGGGATCTCGGTGTTTGATTGTTATCAGTGCCGCAAGTGTTCGGCCGGTTGTCCGTTGACCTTTGCAATGGACTTCTATCCGCACGAAATTATCCGCTTAACCGCTTTGGGCCAGGATGATCTGGTATTGGAGTCCAACACCATCTGGGTCTGTGCCTCCTGCCAAACCTGCACCACCCGCTGCCCCAATGACATCGACATTGCCGGGGTAATGGATTACCTGAAAGAAAAAGCCATTTCTACCCATCGCTATATTCCCCAAAAAAATGTGGCGGCCTTTCACCAGGTTTTTTTGGATGATGTCCGGCTTTCCGGGGGGCGGCTGCATGAGGCCTTATTATTTAGAATGTATACCAGCCGCAGTGGTGGTGCCATGGCTAAACTGGCCAATGGGACTTTCCTGGGCGACCTTAAAATGGGTTTCGAGCTATTTCGTAAGGGCCGCCTGCGGTTGAAGCCCCCCGAACGGGTTAAAGATATAGAGGAATTTATGGAATTATTTAAGAAGGCCAAGGTCTGGGGATAATGAAGGTCTCTTATTACCCTGGCTGCTCCCTGGAAAGTACGGCCCGTGACTATGCCGAATCGATTCAGGGGGTAACCCGGTGGCTGAATATTCAGTTAGAGGAAATCGATGATTGGAGCTGCTGCGGAGCTACCGCGGCGCACAGCTTGAACGAGTTTCTGGCCTTAGCCCTTCCAACCCGCAACTTATTGTTGGCCGAAGCTAAGGAACTGGATGTGGTGGTGCCCTGTGCCTTATGCTACAACCGTCTCAAGGCCGCGGAAAAAGTTCTGTTGGGGCCGGAGGCGGCGGACTTTGAATCGCGTTATCTAACCCATATGCCTCATATGAATAGTCTGGAAACCGGGGCGGAATCGGAAGAGGAGACCAGGAGAAAAATTTATCAGGGGAAGATCAAAATCTGGGACCTGTTGGATTATCTAACCCAGGATGCGGTCCTGGCCCGGATCAAAGAAAAGCTCAGGCGGCCCCTAGCAGGTCTTAAGACGGTATGCTATTATGGATGTTTAGTGGCTCGCCCCCCCCGGGTAACCGACACCAAGAATTATGAAGATCCAACCAATATGGACCGCCTGGTGGAAGTCTTGGGGGCCAAGACTTATCCATGGTCTTATAAAACCGACTGCTGTGGCGCGGGATTAGCCGTCAGCCGTCCAGATATCATCGACACCCTGGTGCAGCGCCTCTATGAACATGCTCTGGAGGCCGGGGCCGAGTGTATTGTAGTCTCCTGCCAGATGTGTCAGGCCAACCTGGACATGTCGCAGAGCCGCATCTCTCACAAATTTGGCAAACATTATTACCTGCCGGTGCTCTATTTTACTGAACTGATCGGCCTGGCCCTGGGCCATCCCGAGGTCCGCACCTGGCTGAAACGACATTTTGTCAATCCCTTTCCGCTGTTGATGCGCAAAGGATTTTTGGAATAGGAGTCGGCGGGTTTGATAAGACTCTATTGGGTTGTTAGTCGTTGTAGGATTCTGAATATTATCGGATTGAAGGACTAATTAATCAGGACAATTGCAGATAATGGCAACTGAAGCAAATTCCAAGATCGGCGCAGTGATGGTGGTCGGCGGCGGCATTGCTGGCATGCAGGCCGCCCTGGACACCGCCAACGCCGGCTATAAGGTCTATCTGGTGGAACAGGATATCTCGTTGGGCGGGGTCATGGCCCAGCTGGACAAAACCTTTCCCACCAACGATTGTTCCACCTGTATGCTCTCACCTCGCCTGATTGAAGTGGCCATGCACCCGGACATTGAAATCATCACCCAGGCCGAGGTGCAAGCCCTGGAAGGCGAGCCCGGCAATTTCTCCGTCACCTTACGCCAGAACCCCCGTTACATTGACTTAGACAAGTGCAGTGCCTGTGGGGCCTGCGCCGATGTCTGCCCGGTGGAGCTCCCGTCGATCTTTGACGAAGGGTTGGGGACCCGGCACGCTGCCTTTCGCCATTTCCCCCAGGCCATCCCGTCGGCCTTCGCCATTGAAAAGCTGGACCGCCCTCCCTGTGTGGCAGCCTGTCCGGCCAAGCTGAATGTCGAGGGTTACGTCCAACTCATCAAGGTCGGCAAATATACCGAAGCAGTGCAGCTTATCATGGAGTGCCTGCCTTTGCCTGGCGTGTTGGGCCGCATCTGTCCCCACCCCTGTGAGTACCGCTGTCGGCGCAAAGAACTGGATGACCCTATCGCCATCTGCCACCTGAAACGGTTTGCCGGGGACCGGGTGGAGCTCTTAAACCTGCCCTTGCCGGAAATTCCCAAGAAAGAGCAGAAAGTGGCGGTGATTGGTTCCGGTCCGGCCGGGTTATCCTGTGCTTATCACTTGGCCCTGCGCGGCTACCAGGTGACCGTTTTCGAAGCCCTGCCGGCCACCGGGGGCATGCTGCGGGTGGGGGTTCCAGACTTCCGACTTCCCAAAAATGTCTTAGAGACCGAGATCACCAACATTACCCGCTATGGGGTGGAAATCAAAACCAACGCCGCGTTGGGCCGCGATTTTACCCTGGACGACCTTTTCTACCGGCATTATGAGGCAGTCTTCCTGGGTATTGGCTGCCATCTGGGTCGCTCGCTGGGCATTCCCGGCGAGGAGGCCCAGGGAGTGATTCAGGGGGTCGATTTTCTCCGGCAGCTCAACCTGGGGAAAAACCCCAAAGTAGGCAAGAACCTGGCGGTGATTGGCGGCGGCAATGTTGCTTTTGACGTGGCCCGCTCGGCCCGCCGGCTGGGAGCCGAAACCGTAACTATTGTCTATCGCCGCTCTCGGGATGAGATGCCCGCTTTGGTAGAGGAGATTGAGGGAGCCATCTGTGAGGGCATCGAGATCCACTACCTGGTAGCCCCGGAGAGGGTGCTGGTTAAAGACGGCCAGGTAGCTGGCCTGGCCTGTGTCCGCATGGAGCTGGGCCCTCCTGACAGTTCGGGGCGACGTCGCCCCATTCCCATCAAGGATTCCGAATTCGTGATGGAGGTTGATATGATCATTCCCGCCATCGGGCAGATGGCGGATCTGTCTTATCTAGAAAATATCGGCCTTAAAACCACCCGTTTTGGGACCCTGGAACTGGATCCGGTGACCTATCAGACCTCCAGGCCCGGAGTATTTGCGGCCGGAGATGTCCATACCGGCCCCTGGGTGGCTATCGGCGCTATTGCTGGCGGTATGGAGGCGGCCGAATCCATCGACCGCTATTTGCAAGGCAAAGACCTGGCCGCGGGCCGCGGGCCGGGAGAAGCGGCCCAGGCCATGCAGAATTGGGCGGAAATCCCTTTGCACGAGGAAAAAAGAGATAGGGAGCGCATGCCTTTCCTGGCGGCTGATGTTTCTTGTTCCACCTTTGAAGAAGTAGCCCGGGGGTATACCGAGGCCCAGGCCCAAGCCGAGGCGGCCCGCTGCCTCAAGTGTGGGGTCTGCGCCGAATGTATGCAATGCGTGCAGGCCTGTCAGGCCGGAGCCATAGATCATATGATGCAGCCCCAGATCCGGGAGCTGCAGGTAGGAGCGCTGATTCTCTCCCCCGGCTTTCGCCCTTTTGATCCCCGGGAAAAAGTGGAATACGGCTATGGTCGTTATCCCAATGTCATAACCTCCCTGGAATTCGAACGCCTCCTATCCGCCACCGGTCCCAGCGAAGGTCATGTGGAGCGGCCTTCAGATCAGCGCCCTCCCCAAAAAATGGCCTGGATCCAGTGTGTCGGGTCCCGGGACGCCTCTATCGGCCGGGAATATTGTTCGTTTGTGTGCTGCATGTATGCCACCAAACAGGCAGTGATTGCCAAAGAGCACGATCCCGAGGTAGAGGCCACCATCTTCTTTATTGACATGCGGGCCCAGGGCAAAGGCTTTGATCGCTATTATGAGCGGGCCCGGGATCAACTGGGGGTTCGTTACATTCGCTCCATGGTCTCTCGGGTCGCCGAAATCCCCAAAAGCAAAAATCTGGAAATTTCTTACGTTGACGCAGCAGGCGAAATTCAGACCGAGGAATTCGATCTGGTGGTCCTCTCCGTCGGCTTAAGCCCCCATCCGGCCGCGGTCAAATTGGGCGAAAAACTGGGCTTTGCCACTAACCGCTGGGGGTTTGCGGAAAATCCGCCCCTGGAAATGGTCTCCACTACCCATGAGGGCATTTTCACCTGCGGGGTCTTCCAATCTCCCAAGGATATTCCCGAGACCGTGACTCAGGCCTCGGCCGCGGCCGCCGCCGCCTCGGCGCTGTTGCCCGAAGCCCGCAATACCCTGCTGGCGGTTAAAGAATATCCACCGGAGCGGGAAGTAATCTATGAGGACCCCCGCATCGGGGTGTTTGTCTGCCACTGCGGCATCAATATTGCCGGAGTGGTCGATGTGATGGCGGTCACCGAGTATGCCCGGACCTTGCCCGGGGTAGTTTATGCCGATCATTATACCTTTTCCTGCTCCACCGATTCTTTGCAGAGAATGCGGGAAGTCATCGAAGAACAACACCTGAACCGGGTGGTGGTGGCCTCTTGCAGTCCCCGCACCCATGAACCTCTGTTCCAGGATAACCTCCGGCAGGCCGGCCTTAATAAATACCTCTTTGAAATGGCTAATATTCGCGATCAGGACTCCTGGGTGCACCAGGCGGAACCGGAGCTGGCGACCGAAAAGGCCAAGGAACTGGTCAGGATGTCGGTGGCGCGGGCCGCCAGGCTGGAGCCGTTGCCGGAACTGCCCTTTGAGGTTGATCAGCGAGCCCTGGTAGTGGGAGGCGGCATCGCGGGCCTGACCGCCGCCCTGACCCTGGCCGACGCCGGTTATGACACTACCCTGTTAGAAGAACAGAAAGAATTAGGGAGAGTGGCTTGGAGGCAGCACTACACCCTGGAGGGATATCCGGTCTGGACTTATGTGGAAAAGATGGTGGAGCGGGTGTTGCATCATCCTAACATCGAGGTCATCACCGAAGCCCGGATCGTCGATTTTTCCGGCCATATCGGCGCCTTTGTTACTATAGTGGAAACCAAAGGCGGTCGCCGGGAGATTCCCCATGGGGCGACCATCATCGCTACCGCGGCGGTAGAGTACCAGCCGGAAGAATATCTCTACGGCCAACATCCCCAAGTGGTTACCCAACAAAAATTCGAGGACCTGTTGTTCGACCAGCCGGAAACTATCCGGGAGACCGCCAATATTGTCATGATCCAGTGCGTCGGCTCCCGGGAGCCCGATTACCCTTATTGTTCCCGCATCTGCTGCTCTCACGCCGTCCGCAATGCCATCCAGATTAAAGAGCTTAATCCCCAGACCAATGTCTATATTCTTTATCGGGATATCCGCACCTTTGGCTTTAAAGAGCTCTACTATCAGAAGGCCCGCCGGCTGGGGGTCCAGTTTATCCGCTTTGACCGGGACCAGAAACCCGAGGTTCAGACGGATGGCGAAAGCCTGAAGGTCCAGGTCTTCGACCAGAATCTCAGGGTGCCGTTGGTCCTGCCCGCGGATTTCGTGGCCCTGTCGGTCGCCATCCGACCCAATCCCTGGGCCGAAGAAGTGGCCCGGGTTTACAAATTGCCCTTTGATGCTGACCGCTTTTTCATGGAGGCGCATCTCAAGCTCCGACCGCTCGATTTTGCCAATGCCGGGTTTTTCCTGGCCGGTCTGGCCCACGGTCCCAAATTTTCTGAGGAGCGCATTGCTCAGGGCAAAGGGGCGGCGGCCCGAGCCATGGCCATTCTCTCCAAAGAGCAGATGTTTGTCAGCGGGGCTGTAGCCCAGGTAGATCCCGAGCACTGTGTCGCCTGCCTCAGCTGTATGCGGGTCTGCCCTTTTAGAGTGCCGCGCTTTGTTCCAGAAGACGGCGTAGTTACCATTGATCCGGCCTCCTGCCAGGGCTGCGGCATCTGTGCCTCCACCTGCCCCCGCAAGGCCATTGAGGTCAAACATAGCCGGGATATTCAATGCATGGCCAAGATTGCTGCCATTGCCGGAGCTTGATAGATCTGCCTGGTTGTTGAGCGTTTTGAGGTTGAACTTCTTGATGAAAATCACTTAAAAGACGATGACCTTCACTCCCAAAATCGAAGCTTTGATTTGTACTTATTGTACCTATACCGCGGCGGATATGGCGGGCGCGGCCCGCATGCAGTATCCGCCGACGGTCCGGATTGTTAAATACCTATGTACCGGTCGGATTGATATCCTGCATATCCTTAAGGCCTTTGAGGCCGGAGCCGATGCCGTCATGGTGAGTGGCTGCGAAGTGGGGGATTGCCATTTCCTGGAAGGCAATCTCCGAGCCCAAGAACGGGTAGAATATACCAAACAGCTGCTCGATGAAATCGGCATCGGCGGGGAGCGCCTGGAGATGTTTCATATCGGCGCCTCCGATGCTCCCAAATGGGCCGAAGCCGTCCGCCAGATGACTGAACGGGTGCAAGCCCTGGGCCCCAATCCCTTGACTGTAAAGCGCCGGTCACAGGTCCAGGTCGAGGAAAAATCATGATTATTGCTGAGAGAAAACCGTTTGATGAAATCAAAGAGATGATCAATGACTATGATAAGGTGCTGATTGTCGGCTGCGGCACCTGCGTGGCCGTTTGCCTGGCCGGCGGTGAAAAAGAAGTCGGCATCCTGGCCGCCGAACTCCGGATGGCCCTGGAATTAGAAGACAGAAAAATCGAGATCGGCGAAACCACGGTGGAACGGCAGTGTGATCGGGAATTTCTGGAGTCCCTGGCCGGGCAAATAGCCCAATATGACGCGGTTATCTCTATGGCCTGCGGCATCGGCGTGCAGTTCCTGGCCGAGATGTATCCGGAAAAACCGGTCTTTCCGGCGGTTAACACCACCTTTCTGGGGGCCAACGAAGATATCGGCTTCTACACCGAGCGCTGCTCCGCCTGCAGTACCTGTTACCTAGCCCTGACCGGCGGCATCTGCCCAGTGACCATGTGTTCCAAGGGCCTGCTGAACGGCCCCTGCGGCGGCCCGGTGGATGGCATGTGCGAAGTGGATCGCACCCGCCCTTGTGCCTGGTGCCAGATCTACGAGCGCTTGAAAAAACAGGGGCGCCTGGATTTATTGAAAAACGTGGTCCCAGCGCGGGAATTCCGCCACAAACCGACCAAATTTATCCACCCGGCCTATAAGAAGAAATTCGAGCGGCCGCAATAAGCATAATTCGGTAGGATATTTTATAGGGATAACGGTAGCTTAACACTGCTTCGCGGTCAATCCGGTAATTATGGTCCTTGTTGAAGACAGTGCGCAATTTTTACAAAAGGTGGATAAAATTAATATGGTCAAGAAATAAAATTCAAAAAACTGAGCCTACAAGAGAGACTAAATGAGTAAATTATCTAAAATAGAATATTTATATAAAGAAATAACCAAAGCTATTAAAAATCCCTCACTCATTAGCCAAATATTAAATAAAAAATATTGGGATATTTTACGGGTCAATTTTAAAGTAGGGAAAAGTTGGTCTGCCTTCAATAATAATTCTAAGTTTATGATCAGATCGTATAATAATTATGAAGACTATTTAGCTCACCAGCAAACTAAACTGCATTATATAGCTTTAATCAATACTGAAAGACAAGGATTGTTAGATTATGACGTAAAATATCGAGAGCTACTTCGAGAACGCCTAAAAACATTAGACATTGCATGGCCGGGAAAGAGTGCACTTTGCTTGGCAGCACGCTTAGGAACCGAAGTCAAGGCTTTTTTGGATCTGGGATGCTTCGCGGTTGGCATAGATATAAATCCTGGCGACAATAATCCCTACGTATTATACGGGGATTTTCATAAACTGCAATTTACCGCAGAATCGGTGGATATAATATTCTGTAATTCTTTAGACCATGTATATGACATAGATAAAGTCCTAAGTGAAATAAAACGAGTTTTGCAGCAAGACGGAATTGTTATACTGGAACTTCAGAAGGGCAAAGAAGAAGGTAGAGGACCAGGTTTTTATGAAAGTTTCTGGTGGGCGAAAATAGATGACGTGGTATCTTTATTGGAAGATCAGCAACTCCAATTGCGTAACCGGTTTCCGATTGATTACCCCTGGGAAGGCGAGCTGTTATGTTTTGTTAAGTAAACAGTTCGGTTCCGCCCGGCTACCACTTAGTTGAATAAATTTGTCTGACTCCGACTTAAGTTGGCATTACCCCCATAATTTTTAAAGCTAAAATGAATATTGATTTTAAATCCATAGGCTTTGTCCGCACTGATTCCCTGACCATACCGCGCCACTGGACGGTCTCCGAGGTAGAAGGGACCTTGGTCATAGACCCCATCTACCAGCAAGGTCTTAAAGATATTAAACCTGGCCAACGGATCCTGGTTATTTTCCATTTCCATAAAAGCTCGGAGTTTACCTCCCAATCCCTGACCCAGTCGCCGCCGCATCGCCAGGAGTGCTTGGGGGTGTTCAGCATCTGCTCCCCCATCCGACCCAATCCTATCGGCCTGTCGCTGGTGGAAGTCTTAGGGATCGAAGGCAATATAATCCACGTCAAGGGATTAGATATGCTGGATGGCACCCCAATCCTGGACATCAAACCCCACATCGAAGACCGGCACAGTTGCCCCAGTTTTCCGGGCCAACGGCGGCCCACTACTCCCTAATCCAGTCTCACCCGAATTTATAGAGTTTTCTGATGGTTTGCTTCACTTCCCAGGTGCAGCTTAGGCCTTGGGGAAATTTTACTAAATCACCGGCCTTGATTTCCACCGCCTCGCCGTCCGGGCACCGGACCGTGACCAGGCCCTCCTTGACATAGGCGGTTTCATCGGTATCGTAAGACCAATCAAAGGTGCTAGGTTCACATTCCCAGGGGCTCCAGTTCTCCACCCCCAAAGATTTCAGCTGTTCCGGGGAAGGCTTTTCTACCGTAATTTTGGCCATGGTTAACCTCGCCGGTTTATAAAATTTCGCAAAAGATTATTTTCCGTCGGTTAGCCCTAAGGTTGGGGCGGTCTGGCAAACTACCGCCTTAAGGCTCGGTCAGGATTTACGAGCGCCCCCAGACCCAGATGTAGGAAAGCAGCAGGGCCGCGGTCTCGGGGGCCAGATGGATAATAATATCGGCTTTCTGACAGGGGAGCCGCGTGGCCCGGAAAGAGCCGTGAATCTGTAACTGCATGGTCCGGGAGGGTCCAGAATTGAGCCTCAGCTCGGCGTCTTCCGAAAAGATAAACAGGTTCCGGCCCGGCACATGGAAAGCGGCTAAGATCACCGGCTGCACCGTCCCCAGGGGCGCGGCCGCGGTGGTGGGTAAGGTCAGATCGGAGCGGGCCGCGCAGGTCTCGATATCCGGGATGAGCACCGATTCGGGCGGCAAGTCCAAATTCATGGCAATGCCCGGAGGCTCGCTGGGGTCAAAATCCGCTTCCAGCTTCAGGCCATCAACCCTCAGGATAAAAGGTCCATCATGACGGTCCCAGAGCAGGCTGACCGGCTCCTCATTTTGCAGCAGCACCTGTTCGGCCGGATAAAACGCCTTCACTTGACGGCAAGGTAGCAGCATAAATGACTCCCCGTAGAATTTGGGTTCTGCCTTCAGAAAATAATCGTGTTAATTCAGTCCAACCGATAATTAGGGGCCTCTTTCATGATGATCACATCATGGACATGGGACTCCCGGAGGCCGGCGGCGGTAATGCGCAGGAATCGGGCCTTGGACATCAATTCCGGGATATTGGCACAGCCCACGTATCCCATCCCGGAGCGCAACCCGCCGATGAGTTGATAGATCAGATCGGCCAACTTGCCCCGGTAAGGCACCCGCCCGACGATCCCTTCCGGGACCAGTTTGGATTCGAGCTCAATGGCTGCCTGGCTATAACGATCGCGGCTGCCTTCCTTCATGGCCTCCAGAGACCCCATGCCGCGATAAACTTTATAACTGCGGCCCTGGAAGATGACCGTTTCCCCCGGACTTTCTTCAGTGCCGGCGAACAGGCCGCCGATCATCACACTATGGGCTCCGGCGGCAATGGCCTTGGTGATATCCCCGGAAAATTTGATGCCGCCGTCGGCGATCAGGGGGACTTCGTATTGTCGAGCTGGCCGGACACAGTTCATAATGGCGGTCATCTGAGGCAGTCCCACCCCGGCGATCATCCGGGTGGTGCAGATGGAACCAGGACCAACCCCCACCTTAATGCCATCGGCGCCGGCCAGTATCAGATCATGCGCCCCGTCTTCCGTGGCAACATTGCCAGCAATCAATTCAATCTGCGGAAACGCCCCCTTGCTGGCCCGGGTGGCCTCCAGCACCCCCCGGGAATGGCCATGGGCGGTGTCAATCACAATGACGTCGGCTCCGGCTTTGAGCAGGGCGTCGATCCGGGCCTCCCGCTCGGCGCCCACCCCCACCGCCGCTCCGACCCGCAGGCGGCCGAATTCGTCTTTACAGGCATGCGGGTACTTGCGGACCTTTTCGATGTCTTTAATGGTGATCAGGCCCTTAAGATTATAGTCGTCGTCCACCACCAACAGCTTTTCAATCCGGTGTTTATGCAGCAGGGCTTTGGATTCTTCCAGGGTGATCCCTGGCGAGGCCGTCACCAGGCCCTCGCTGGTCATTACCTCCTTGACTTTCTGGTCAAAATTGGTCTCAAAGCGCAGATCCCGGTTGGTAACGATCCCTACCAGGCGGCGGCCTTCGACCACCGGGATGCCGGAGATGCGATAGCGCTGCATCAGTTCCAGGACCGTGGCAATTTTGGCTTCCGGTCCGATGGTCACCGGGTCGAGGATCATGCCGCTTTCCGATTTTTTGACCTTCTCGACCTCCAGCGCCTGGGCCTCAATACTCATATTTTTATGGATGATGCCGATGCCACCCTGGCGGGCAATACAGATGGCGGTCTCGGACTCGGTGACGGTATCCATGGCCGCGCTCACCAGGGGAATGTTGAGGGTAAGATTCCGGGTCAGCTTGGTCTCAAGATTGATCTCATTCGGCAGAACTTCCGAGGGCCCGGGAATAAGGAGCAAATCATCAAAAGTGTAGCCACAAATTATCTCTATTTTCTCGGGGCAGGGTTCCGTTTCGGGGGGAACCAGCTCATCGAATTTATACTCGGTGATGCTCCGATCTTGGGTCATTTAACTCTCCTACCAAAATTATCTTATCTATTTTATCATAATTTTTGGATGAGGAAATTTCTTTGGCAATCTGCAGCAGTACTCCCTCCAGCAGTCCGGCGTCAATCACCGTTAAACAGGCCTGTTGAAAGAATTCCAGGATTTCCTGAATAATCAAGGCCCCGGCCACGATCACCCCAGCCTTGCCCGGCTCCAGGCCAGGGAGAGCGGCCCGCTCCGCCTCGGTTAGGGCGGCCATCTGTCCGGCCAGCCGGTCCACGGTGGACCGGGTTAATACCAGATTATTGATTTTCTGTGGCTGATAAATCCTCATCCCTAAAAACATCGCCCCTAAAGTGGTCACCGTCCCGGCGGTCCCGACCAACCGCGGCCGGGCCTTAAGCCCCGATTCAGGGAAAAATGTTTCTGCCAACCGACTGAGATGGCGTTGAATCCGGGTTCTCAAGGCCGCCAAGTCCGCATTGCTGGGCGAATCGCTGGCCAGGTATCTCTGGGTCAGGGTCGAGGCTCCCATCGGCAGGCTGGTGAACCTGGGACTCTCGCCCGGAAGCAGCAGGGCCCATTCAGTGCTTCCCCCGCCGACGTCGAACACCACCACAGGCCGGTTATCCTCCGCCGGAGTCAGAACCGAAAGCACTCCGGCCAGACTCAGGCGGGCCTCTTGTTCTGGACTGAGGACCTCCACCCGAAGGCCGGTCTGCTGGTAGATCTGCTCCAAGAAGGCCGGTCGATTCCGGGCCTGCCGCACCGCCTGGGTGGCTACGGCTCGAGCCGCAGCCACTTCGTACCGCTGGAGGTCCTGATTAAACTCAGCCAGCACCGCCAGGCTGCGGGCCATCGCCTCCGGAGTCAGACTTCCCGACCGCACCAGACCTTGTCCTAGATGAGTAATTTCCCGTTTAGTATGAATCAACCGTAAATTGGGCCAGTCAGCCCCGATTTCGGCAATGGCCAGACGAATGGTCAGGCTGCCGATGTCCATGGCGGCGATGGGAATCGTCGCTTTCTGAAGCCCGGTTAAGCCAGTGGGGTCAGTCAATGCTAATCTCAGAGAACTGTTCTGGCGCTTCCGAAGGTGGCCGGCCTTTTTCCAGGTTTTCCAGTCGGGTTAAAATTTCTTCCAAAAGCATAATTCGTTCGTTGATTTTCCAATACCAGCAATTAACTTCCCGAAGCAGGAAGAAAATCCCGATAGCCACCAGGATAATTATCAGAGTGGAAAGATCAAAACCAAACATAGTTCTGGGCCTTCTGTGTCAATACAGGATTAATAAATCCAGCCAACCCAAATGCCGGGGGATTAAAGTTCCAGTTCATAGACCTCGGGATAGGTGCGGTACTGTTCGCCGCAATCCAGGCCGTAGCCGACCAGAAAACCCTTCTCGACCACAAAACCGACGTAATCCAGAGGGACCTCTACCTGGCGGCGCTCTTTTTTGTCGATCAGGCAACAGATTTTTAGAGATTTGGGCCGGTGGCTGCGAAGGTGCCCGATCAAGAAATCCAGAGTCAGTCCGACATCGATAATGTCTTCAACGACCAATACATGCCGATCGCGAATGGGCAGTTCGATGTCCTTGCTGATCCATACTTCGCCGGCTGATTCGGAACCGGCCCCATAGCTCCGCAGACGAACAAAATCCACTTCCACCGGATAGTCCAAAGCCCGCACCAGATCAGCCATAAAGATGAACACGCCCTTTAAGATGCCGACCAGCAGAACGTTTTTCCCGGCATAGTCCTGGCTGATCTGGGCGGCCAGTTGACCGACCCGCTGGTCAATGGTTTCCTTGGAAAGAAGCAGACGTTTGTGAGCCGACATCCTTTGCCCCTGTAAAATTGTTTACCGGATTGGCTAGATATTGCAGCTTAAATAATCAGTTAGGGTTTGTCAAACATAATTCCTGCCAAGCAGATGGATTGATCAGGCCAGGAGATTAGCTCTATTTGCTGGTCAGGCGGAAGACTCCGTCCCAATCCCGGCCCAGGTCTTGGCCGCGCAGGCGCTGACACCTTGCCAAAAACTCTAACGCCGGGCCATCGTCCGGCCGGTAGGTCAGCACCTGCTGAAACAAGTCCTGGGCCTCAGTCCAGCGCTGCTGTCGATATCGCGCCAGACCCTGGGCAAAAAGTTCCCGGGCCTGGGCCATTTCCGCAGTAAGCTGTCCCTTGGCCGCCAGCACCTCATAGACCCGGACCGGAGCCGCCCGGCCTTTGACCGCAATCAGGTCGATCTCCCGCAATTCTACCTGGGCCGCGGCCTGGTGCGCGGTAGACTCGCTGACCAGGATGCCGGTCTTATAACTCTTGTTGGCCCCTTCCAGCCGGGCCGCCAGGTTGACCGCATCCCCAATAACCGTGAAGTCAAATCGGGTATCCGACCCCAGGTTGCCGACCACCACCTCCCCGGTGTTGATGCCCATGCGGGCCGTAAAGTTGGGCAGTTTTCGGGCCCGCCACTGGGAGCGCAACAATTCCAGTTGCCGCTGCTGTTCCAGGGCCGCCAGGCAGGCCCGGGCCGCGTGATCCGGCTGGAAAACCGGCGTCCCCCAGAAGGCCATGATGGCGTCACCCTCGTATTTATCGATGATGCCGCCGCTGGCCAGAATAATGTCAGTCATTTTAGTGAGATACTCATTGAGCAGGGAGACCAAGGCTTCGGGGCTGAGGCCCTCGGAGATGCTGGTAAAACCGGCCAGATCAGAAAAAAAGATGGTGATTTCGCGGCGTTCACCGCCCAACCGCAATTTGGCCGGATTTTTGATCAGATCCTGAATCAGGGCCTCGGACATGTAATGGGCAAACATACGCCGGATGGCGCGTTTTTGCCGGCCTTCGGTGGAATAACTGTAGGCCGCACTCACTCCGAAACCAAATACTACGGCTACCAAGGGGGGCACTGCATCCATCCACACCCCACTGACAAATAACAGCACTGCCAGGGTTACCGCTAGCGCCAGATAACCGATCAGCGACAACAGGATCAGCCACAAAGCTGGAGCGCCCAACACGGTCAGGGCCGAGGCTACACTCAAAGCCAGGCTCAGCGATATGGCCCTTACCCTTCCCATGGGTACCAAAAAGTCGCGGCTTAACAGATTATCCAACATGGTGGCCTGGATAGCCACGCCGGGATAAATGGGTGACAAGGGCGTGGGTTTCAGGTCGTAGAGACCAGGAGCGGTGAACCCGACCAGCACCCATTTTTGGGAAAATTCTGCCGGGGGATGCAAAGGCGGCTGGCCGGCCTGGAATTGGACATACGATTGAATTACATTGGCCGCCGGATAGCGCCGGTAAGGACGCAGCCCGGAGCGATATTTGAGCAGTAGCCGGCCGTCGGACATTAGGGGGATTAATTGGGCCGAGGTTCGCTGCTCAGTCTCGGGGGTTAGGGCGGATTCGACTTTCAGGCCATCCGGCTGCCAGGTCAGGGTAAACGGCCGGCGCTGGTACAAAAAAGCCGCCATACCCAGCTGCGGCCACCAACGGTCCTGGAAAGGCACCAGCACCGGCAGACGTCGATAAACCCCGTCACTGTCCGGGCTGCACTCGACATTACCCAGGGCCGCTGCTGACTCCCGCAGAGGAGAAACCGGCAGGACAATTGAACAATAACCTGGATTGGCCATGGGCGGCGCCCCGGCCACAGTCAGACCCTGGTTCTGCAGCCAGTCCTGATCGGGGCTATCATCTTTCCTGGGGTTGCGGGTGAGAAATACCGGCAGAATGCCGTTTCCGGCCTGACTCAGACTATGAGCCAACTTTTGGTCATCCTCCTGGCCGTAGGATGACCCCTCAGTGAACAGGACATCGAAAATGAGGGCCCGGGCTCCTGCCAGGCGGCAATAGTCGATGATCGGAGCATACATTTGCCGGGGCCAGGGCCAGGTGATGCCCTGGTGCTGATAAAATTCCAGGCTGGCCTGGTCCACCTCAATCAAAATTATATCGGCATGACCGGGCCGGGAAGGCAGGGCCTTTTGAAACAACAGGTCCAAAGTCTTGAGACTATAGCCTTCCATCAGCCCGCTGGAGTCCAAAGACAGGGTGAGCAATCCGACCAGCAGACCGATCACCAGGCCTGCCGTTATCTTACCCGCCCGGCTCTGGGCCGTGAGCTTCAACATGCTTATCCCACCGCAGGAATGACTCCCAGGCTATTTGTCAGTTGAACCGAGTTCATTTAAATAGCGCCGGGCCTTTTGTCGGTCCTCCTCCAGACCCGGGGGATGGATGGCATGGCGGCTTGACCTAAGAACCGCCTCGAACTCCCGGCGGGCCTGGCCGGGCTTATCCTGACGGAGCAGGGTTTCGCCCAGATAGAGGTGGTTGGTGCTGGTCTCCGGGGCCAGGCGGACGGCAGTGGCCAGGTGACGATAAGACCTGTCCAGGTCGCCGACCGAAAAGGGCCAGCCCGGGGCTTCATAATAGATGCGGCCTAATACCCGGTGGGCCCCGGCCCGATCGTAGGTTTCATCCAGGACCAGGACCCGCTTTAGCTCCCGCAGAATCTGCGGCAGCAACCGCCGCCCTGCAAAGGCGCTGCCGACATCGGCCAGGCCGCACAGATGCATGGCCAGCCAGTAATGACCCTCCACGGCCTGGGGCTGCTCCTCAAACAGCGATTCAGCATAGCGCCGCCCCTGTTCATAAAACTGGCGCCGCTGATCTTCTTCTGCCAGATCCCCCAAGATAAAGCATACTTGCGCCAACCTGGTCAATAAAAGAAAACGTTCTTCCCCGGCCCGCGGCAATAACCCCTGGTAAATAGTCAGCGCCTGGCTCGCCTTGGCAAAGTTTAAATCATCACTGTACAAGAGTTTCTCCGCCTCAGCCCAGGGGCCAGCCTGGGGAGATAAAGCCAGAGTGGCCAGCAGCGGTACCAGCACCAGCAGACCTAAAATCCAGGTGGACTTAGTAAGGTTCATCTTTTTGGATATGGTGGACCCGGAGATAATGCTGGCCGCCGCCCAGGGGCACCAGCTCTCCATAGAGGATGATGGCATCCAACCGATGCAATTGGTAAGTGCGCTGTTGAGCGGCATCCATGGCCGCCCGGTCAAAGTAGTCGCGCATTTCAGGGCTGCCGTAGATCGCAAACCACTGCAGATCTCTCCAGCTCAGTGGATGACGGAGTTGATTTAAATAATAAAAACCCGGGGCCGGATCGTATTCCAGGAATTGCCAGAAATAAGCCTGGCACCTGACCTGTTGGCCAGCGCTGAGAGCTGGAGAACCGGACTTTAACTGGCTCAAGGTTATGGGCCGATATTCTGCCGCCGCCCAGGACTCCGGCACCGGCCGCACCTGTCCACAAGAGGTTCCCAGGGCCACCACAATCAGGCAGAAACTCAAAAAGAGCAATCTTAAGGCAGACATGCTCCCTCTCCTCCAGCTTGCTTAGCCAGTATAACTGGTAGTTCAGATTAATGACAACCCTTTTCCGCCAAGCCGGACTGAATTACATGCTTGCAATGGTCGACCGTAATAGCATAAATATCAAAATAAGAAGCCAAAAAGGAGGAGAGAGCAGATGTCATACCCGGTGATCGTTCGCCAACATGACTGGGTGCAGTCTTATCTGGTGTTGGATGACTACCCCCGGGAACTGTTGCGCCATCGCGGCTTTCAGGCCGAGTTTGAAATCCGCCGCTGGTATGGTTCCACCAACGCCGTCAATGCCTTGGAACAATGGGCGGAAATGATGGGAGAAAGTCCCCTTGATGATATCTATCTGATCATCACTGACGAGCATCGGCAGTATGACACTGAAAAATCGCTCTGGGATGAATGTAAGTGGCCGTATTAATCGTCGATTCCCGTGGAGGAATAATTGTTTCTCGACTCCCTGGTCTCCCCGGACCATTGGCTGCATCTTAGTCATTCTCTAGCCGCCCCAGTCGGGCACAGTTCATCGTTAACCGGCATCCAGCATGACGTGGGCCAGCACCTGGCAATCGCCGATGAGATTGGTTAATAGATTGTATTCATTGGGTTGATGAGCCGTATCGCATACCGTGCTCCACACCGCTGCCGGCAATCCCGCCCGGCGGAAAAAGGCGGCCACGGTCCCGCCGCCGATTCCCCCCGGCCGGGCCTGCCGCTGATACACTGCGGCAATGGCCCGGGACAGGGCCTGAACCACTGGGGCTTCGACCGGAGTCGCCACGGGGCTCTGGACCTCCTGAACCGGCCTGATGTTGATCTCAACCCCAAAACGGATTTGAATATTAGCAGCGATTTCGCTGACCCGGGTTTTGACCAGGCCCAGATCGTAGACCGGCAGAACCCGGCAATCCAGGTAAAAAACATCATGGCCGGGAATGGTATTGATATTTGGCACATTGGCTTCTTTTTTGGTGGGTTCGAAGGTGCTGACCGGCGGGAAAAATAAGGGGTCGGTCTGATTTAACTCCTTCCTTAAGGTTTCCAGAGCCACAATCAGGTGGGCGCAGGCCGTTAGGGTATTGCTCCCCAACTGCGGCTTACTGGCATGACACTGGCGACCCTTAATCTCAAATTGCAGCCACAGCATGCTTTTTTCGGAAATCTCGATCAGGGTGCCATCGGCATTGCCGGCGTCCGGCACGATGATCAGATCGCGTTCGGCAAACAATTCCCGGTGGTGTTCCAAGAGGTAAGCCAGGCCTTTGCGGCTGCCGGTCTCTTCGTCCGAGACCAGAGCCAGAGCAACCTGCCGGGTGGGATTGAGGCCCGCCTCCAGTAATGCCTTAATCGCGAAGAAGGAAATGACAATGCCGTGGTGATTGTCTTCGGTGCCCCGCCCATAAATGCGGTCGCCTTCGACCCGCAGGGAAAAAGGATCCGACTCCCAGAGCTTTAACTCACCCGGCGGCACAACGTCCAGGTGGCTCAAAATCCATAGCTTTTCAGGCTGCGCCCCGGGAAGCAAGGCCACCAGATTGGGGCGCTGGCCTCCAGCCACCCGCTCATCCGGGGCAGGGTAGTTTTTTACCTCCAGACCCAGTTTGGCCAAAGCTTCGGCCAGAAAATCGGCTTTTTCAGTTTCGCCCGGGCCGTCATGGTCCGGCCCCACCGCCACCCGGCGCACCAGCTGCCGCTGTAAATCTATCATCTCGTCACGGTATGCCACGATCTGCTGCTTGACTTGCTCAAACTGACGGTCATGCTCCATAGGCCCGCTCCCATTGAAAATTTTGAATATATGCTGACTTTCAGTTTCTGTCTATCATAACGGCAAGACAGTTGGTTGGCAAGCCCGGGGGTGAATTTAGCTGTTTTGACTTTTTCTTCCTTAGCCGGGTTTCCATCAACTGGCCCGGAGACCGATGATAGTCCCATAATAAATAACCTTTACCTCCCGCCGGGGAACTGTTAAAATCACAGGCAATCTGCTTTTTAATAACTTGACATCCACCATCTTGGAACATAAACTACTCGAAATCAGATACTGGGGATAGCGTATGTTTGTCCTGGCCAATTTTCTCAATGCCCTGGCCTATGTCCTGAGCATAATTCTGACTGTCTATATGTGGCTGATTATCGCCCGGGCTATTCTCTCCTGGGTTAATCCTGACCCCTATAATCCAATCGTCCGCTTTCTCTACAATGTGACTGAACCAGTGTTGAGTTATTTCCGACGCCGCTTGCCCCTGGTTTACGGGGGATTAGACCTAACGCCCCTGTTAGTCCTTTTGGTGATTGTCTTTTGTAGATATTTTATAGTGCAGACGCTTCGGGATCTGGCCAGGTGGGTGATTAGTCCAGGTTTTTAAAGGGGATAGGAATGGAGGTCAAACTGACTCCGGCAGACATCCGACAACAGCAGTTTAAGGTTTCCTTTCGGGGGTTCAATATCAAAGAAGTGGGCTCCTTCCTGGATCAGGTGGCCCAGGCATTGGGGGCGCTCCTCCAGGAAAATGAGGGGCTTCGGGGGGAGTTGCAACGCCGCCAGACCGAGCTAGCGGAATTCAAAAAGCGGGAACAGCTGTTAAAAGATACGCTCATCAATGCCCAGCAAGTAATCGAGACTATGAAAACCAACGCCCAGAAAGAAGCCGAGATCATCATCCACGAGGCGGAACTGAAGGCCGAAAAAATTCTGCAGGATTCCTACCACCGTCAAGGCCGCATCAAGAATGAAATCGAGGAATTGAAACAATTTAAGGCCGCCTTCAACGCTCAGATCCGGGGCATTATCGATAACCATCTGCGGCTGTTAGGATCAGAGGGAGAACCTCAACCGGCAGAATCCCATTAAAAAACCAATAGTATTGCCTCCATGTCTTTTTTCCAGACTACTGCTAACGGCTATCTCTTAAGACTAAAAATTGTCCCTGGCGCCAGTCGGACTCAGGTGGCTGAGTTATATGGCGATCAATTAAAGATCCGGGTAGCGGCTCCGCCTGAGAAAGGGGCTGCCAATGACGCCCTGTTGGCTTTCCTGGCCCAACAACTGGGGGTCTCCAAAAATCAGCTGCGCTTAAAAAGCGGCGCCCGGGATCGGGCCAAAGTGGTAGAGGTGCTAAGCCCCCAGCCCCGGCTAGCCGCCCGGCTGCAAGCCTGGATCCAGGATAAGCAATAATATTTGCCGAAAGTAGAATTGGTAAGATTGAAATCAGGACATAATAAAGACCCGTATTAGCTTGGCTATTGACAAATTGGCTAAAGATGATTATTAATACGACCGATATGAAATAAACTGCCAAACTAAAACGGCAATCAATCCCAGAAGAGAGCTCATCTTCGCATGTACAATAAGCCCGACTACTATCAGGTTCTTGGAGTTAACCGGGATGCGGATGCCGAAGAGATCAAGCGTGCCTACCGACGTCAGGCCTTGAAATACCATCCGGATCGCAACCCCGGAGACCAACAGGCCGAGGATAAATTCAAGGAAGCTGCTGAGGCTTATGAAGTATTGATTGATCCTGCCAAACGGCGAATATACAACCAGTTCGGGCATGCCGGCCTGCGCGATGTCCATCTTGGCGGGTTCAGTGATTTTGAAGAAATCTTTTCCAGCTTCGGCGACATTTTCGAAGATTTTTTCGGCTTTGGCCGCCGCCAAGGTCAGAGGCGAGCCCGGCAAGGGGCTGACCTGCGCTATAATCTGGAGATCAGCTTTTTAGACGCCGTCTTTGGTTTGGAAACTGACATCGAGGTGTCAAAATCCATAGTCTGCGGTACTTGCGAGGGCACCGGCGTCAAGCCGGGCAGTCGCAAGCAGACCTGCTCCTTTTGTGGCGGTCATGGCCAGGTCAGCCAGAACCGCGGATTTTTTCGGGTCAATACCACCTGTCCGCATTGCCGGGGCACCGGCAGCGTGATCACCGATCCCTGTGCCAAATGTCACGGCCAGGGCAGAATCAAACAGAAAAAGAAAGTTCATCTAAAAATACCCCCCGGGGTGGACAACGGCACCCGACTGCGGCTGCGCAACGAAGGTTCAGCCGGGGAATATGGCGGGCAGCCGGGAGATCTTTACATTGATCTGCGGGTCACCCCCCACCCACGGTTTTCCCGGGAGGGTTCCCACCTGTTCTGCCGGATAGAGGTATCCTTTGTCCAGGCCACGCTGGGGGCCGAAATCGAGGTGCCTACCCTCAGTGGCAAGAGCCGGTTGACCATTCCCCCGGGAACCCAGCCGGGCGCCAGCTTTCGCCTGCCGGGAGAAGGAGTTCCCAGTCTGCGCCATAACAGCCGCGGAGATTTAGTGGTAGAATTAGATCTAAAGACCCCCCAGGAGCTTACCCCCAAACAGGAAGAATTGCTGCGAGAATTTTTAGAACTGGAGAAGACCGAACAATCCAGCGCTTCCGGGGCGCGCAAGAAGCGGGCCCATCAGGCCCCTCCAGTATTCAATTAACCTAATCGGCGGTCTAGAAGCTCCGGAGCAAGCCGGTTCTGGAAAAAATTAGAGTTGCAGACCGGCTTTTTCCAGGGTCTTGATCTGATCCCGCAAGGCCGCCGCCCGTTCAAATTCAAGCTTTTTGGCCGCGGCCCGCATTGCTTTCTTGAGGCTGACAATCTGGCGGGTGCGGTCCTGGGGCAAAAGATAGGGCGCAGCCTCCTCCTGCACCAGCGGCACAGTGACATAATCCCGTTCATAGACCGAGGCCATGATGTTTTGGATGCCCTTTTGGATGGAGGTGGGGGTGATGCGATGGCGGCGGTTATACTCATCCTGAACCTGGCGGCGGCGATTGGTCTCCTGGATGGCGGCCTGCATCGAGGGCGTGGTTTTGTCGGCATAGAGCAGCACCTGGCCATGGACATGGCGGGCGGCCCGGCCGCAGGTCTGGATGAGCGACCGCTCGGAACGTAAAAACCCCTCCTTGTCAGCATCCAGAATGGCGACCAGAGACACTTCCGGGAGGTCCAAGCCCTCCCGCAACAGGTTAATGCCGACCAGGACCTCGAACACCCCCAATCTCAGTTCCCGGAGAATTTCCATGCGCTCCAAGGTGGTAATATCGGAGTGCAGATAGCGGGCTTTGATCCCTAATTCCTGGAAGTATTCGGTCAAATCTTCCGCCATGCGCTTGGTCAGGGTGGTGACCAGCACCCGCTCGCCTTGCGCCAGGCGGGTCCGAATCTCTCCCAGCAGATCATCCACCTGGTGGGTGGCGGGTTTGACGATGATTTCCGGGTCCATCAGCCCGGTGGGCCGGACGATCTGTTCTATTACCCGCCCGTTGGCCTTTTTTAGTTCATAAGGCCCCGGGGTGGCCGAGACATAGATGACCTGCGGCACCCGTTCTTCAAATTCCTCAAAACACAAGGGCCGGTTGTCCAGAGCCGAAGGCAGGCGGAAGCCGTATTCCACCAAGGTTTCTTTACGAGACCGATCCCCTCGGTACATCCCCTGCAGTTGGGGTATGGCAATATGGCTTTCATCAATCACTACCAGGGACTCCCGGGGCAGATAGTCGATCAGGGTGGGCGGCGGCTCGCCCGGACCCCGGCCGGTGAGATGGCGGGAATAATTCTCAATGCCGTGACAGAACCCCAGTTCCTGCAGCATCTCCAGGTCAAAGCGGGTCCGTTCCGCCAAACGCTGGATCTCCAGAAGCTTACCCTGAGCCCGGAACCACTCGAGCCGCTCGGCCAGCTCTTTTTCAATGGCAGCCAGGGCCTGCTCCCGGCGCCACTCCGGGGTGACATAGTGACTGGCCGGGTAGACGGTCACCTTCTTGAGCTTTCGCCGGGTCTGGCCCCGCAAGGGATCGATTTCCCGGAGGCCCTCCACCGTATCGCCCCAGAACTCCACCCGAATGGCCCGCTCCTCTTCATAGGCCGGGAAAATTTCCAGGCGGTCGCCCCGCACCCGGAAAGTGCCGCGGTGAAAATCAAAATCATTGCGCTCATATAAAATTTCCACCAGCTTGCGCTGCACTTCCTGCCGGTCCTTGGCCATGCCTTCTTCCAGATAGAGCAGCATGCCTTGGTAGGCCTCCGGGGAGCCCAACCCATAAATACAGGAGACGCTGGCCACGATGATGACATCATTGCGATCCAACAGGGAGCGGGTAGCGGAATGACGCAGACGGTCGATGGCGTCATTGATCGAGGAATCCTTCTCGATGTAAAGATCAGCCTGCGGAATATAGGCTTCCGGCTGGTAGTAATCATAATAGCTGACGAAATATTCTACCGCGTTCTCCGGGAAGAATTCCTTGAATTCGCCATAAAGCTGACCGGCCAGGGTCTTGTTGGGGGCCAGCACCAGGGTGGGCCGATTCACCTGGGCAATAACCTTGGCAATGGTGAAGGTCTTGCCGGAACCGGTGACCCCCAGCAGCACCTGATGCGGATAACCGGCCCGCACCCCAGCCGCCAGTTGCTTGATCGCCTGGGGCTGATCGCCCTGGGGCTTAAAAGCAGTGACGAGTTTGAACTTTTCGGACATTGGTTGTTTGGTTTAATTGAGGGGAGGACCGGGGGGCCGGCGGTCCCCCGGTCCTCCCCTCAAACTCCCCTCCCAACCCCCCTTAAGGGGTTGCCTTAAGTTTATCCGCTTTTCACCCGCCAGATGGTCCCCTTAGGGGTATCCTCCAGGAGGATGTCCAGTTCTGCCAGTTGCTGGCGGATGGCGTCGGCCCGGGCCCAATCTTTGTCCCGGCGGGCCTGGCTTCGGGCCTCAATCAACCTGTCGATCTCTTCCGGGGAGATTTTTAAATCCTCGGTCTTCTGCCGGAGATGCCGCACCATCTCCGCCGGATCAGCCTGGAGCAGATTCAGAGTACTCCCTAAAGTGGTCATTTCCTTCCCCACCTCCTGCGCCAAGGCCAGCGCCGCAGCCTCAGACGGGGAGATTTCCAGCATCCGGTTGAGCAGGCGGGCCGCCTCAAACAGATGGCCCAGGGCCTGGGCAGTGTTGAAATCGTCCTCCATGGCCGCCTGAAAGCGGTCCCGCAAGGTCAGCAGCCGCTCCTGCTCCTCCGGGGTCAGGGCCGCGGCCACCTCGTCGGGGGGAACTGCCCAGGGCGCCTCCGGATTGGTCATCTCCTTGATTTTGGCCAGCGGCGTATAAAGCCGCAGCAGCGCGGTTTCCGCCTCTCCCAGGGCCGCGTCCGAAAAATCCAGAGGGCTGCGGTAATGGCTGTGGACCAGGAAAAAGCGCACCACCTCCGGATGGAACCGGGCCAGCACCTGGCGCACGGTGAAGAAATTGCCCAGGGACTTGGACATCTTTTCCTGGTTGATGGTGACCAGGCCGTTATGCAGCCAGTAGCGGGCAAAAGGCTGCCCGGTGGCAGCCTCCGATTGAGCGATCTCATTTTCATGATGGGGAAAGATCAGATCCTGGCCGCCACCGTGGATATCCACGGTCTCGCCCAAATAACGCATACACATGGCCGAACACTCAATATGCCAGCCCGGACGGCCCGGCCCCCAGGGGCTGTCCCAGACCGGTTCGCCGGGCTTGCTGGCCTTCCACAGCACAAAATCCAAAGGATTTTCTTTGTGGACATCCACCTCCACCCGGGCTCCGGCCTGCATGTCTTCCAGACTGCGGCCCGAGAGCTTGCCGTAGCCCGGAAACCGGGCCACCGGAAAATAGACGTCGCCGCTTCGCTGATAGGCAAAACCCCTGGCCTCTAAACGGCGGATCAGATCGATGATTTCGGGAACGTGCTCCGTGGCCCGGGGTTCAACGTCCGCCGGCGCCACCCCCAGAGCCGCCATATCCTGTTGAAAAGCATCAATATATTTCTCGGCAATGGCTTGGCAGGAGGTATTTTCCTGCCGAGCCCGGTTGATGATCTTGTCATCGACATCGGTAAAATTGCGCACCCAGGTGACCGCCCAGCCCCGATGCCGCAGATAGCGCACCATGACATCGAAAACCACCGCGGAGCGGGCATGGCCAATGTGGCAGTCATCATAGACGGTGACGCCGCAGGCATAAATTCCCACCCGCCCCTCTGTTTGAGGGATAAATTCCTCTTTCCGTTTTCCCAAGGTATTGTAAACCCGCAATGTTAAAAGCCCCTTTGCTGAGTGCTGTAAAAAAAACTTGACTTGCCGGTCAAGATCAGAGAAGTCTTTCACCAAGCCGGGGCAACCGGCCAGTTAACTGATCAGGGGGTAGCATGAGCAACGTTATCGAACATTTCAGCAAGAATGCCCGGGAAGAAATCTTCCTGTCGCTGTCCGAATATAAAGGCCACCGTCTTATCGATTTAAGGGTCCATGTCCCCGGCGATGCCGAAGGCGAGTGGATTCCGACCCGCAAAGGCATTTCCCTGGGAGTGGGATTGTATCCGGCTTTCAAGCGGGCCCTAGCCCGCCTGGAAGCCGCCCTGATTGACCAGGGTCTGCTGGACCCCGAAGACCTGGAACCGCCGGAATGAACTTATTGCTCCGAGCCAGCGTCCTCAATCCCGGGCAAGTTATTGATAATAATCATAACCCATGAGCGATTCAGGGGCAACCGCAAAAGCAACTGGGGCTGTTTAATCAACAGGGCGATGGATCATGAAAAATAAAGAGATCGCCAAAATCTTCTATGCGATCGCCGAATACCTGGAGATGGAAGGGGTCGCCTTCAAACCCTATGCCTATCAGAAGGCCGCCCTTACCCTGGAAAATCTGAAAGACGACGTCGAAGAATTATACCACCAGGGCGGCCTCAAGGCGATCAAGAAGATCCCCGGGGTGGGGGAAAGCATTGCCCTAAAAATCGAGGAATACCTGAAAACCGGCAAGATTCAGTATTACGAAGAATTTAAACAACGCCTGCCCATTGAGTTAGATGAAATCATTGCAGTGGAAGGCCTGGGGCCCAAAAAGGCCAAAATTCTCTATGAGCAGTTAGGCATCAGGACCTTGGCCGATCTGGAAGCTGCCGCCCAGGCCCATCAGATCGCGCCGCTGTTTGGCTTTGGCCCCAAGACCGAAGCCAATATTCTGGAAGCCATTGAATTCGTCAAGCGCAGCAAAGGTCGATTCCTGTTGGGTGAAATCCTGCCGATTGCCGAAGCAGTATGCGGCCGGCTGGCCAACCGGCCGGAAGTGGAAAAGATCGCTACCGCCGGTTCGGTGCGGCGCATGAAAGAGACCATCGGCGATGTCGATTTGCTGGTGATTTCTCCCGAACCCGATAAAGTCATGGATTTCTTCGTGTCGTTGCCGGAGGTGGTCAGGGTCTGGGGCAAGGGCCATACCAAATCCTCAGTGCGTACCACGCAGGGCTTTGACATGGACCTGAGGATTATCCCGGCCGAAAGCTACGGCGCGGCTATGCAGTATTTCACCGGCTCCAAAGAGCACAATATCGCCTTGCGCAAAATCGCCATCGACAAAGGTTACAAGCTCAGTGAATACGGGCTGTTCAAGGGCTCCGAAGCGATCGCCGCGCTCAGCGAGGAAGAGGTTTACCGGGCCCTGGGTCTGCCATGGATTCCCCCGGAACTGCGGGAAGACCGGGGGGAAATCGAAGCCGCGGCGGCCGGCCAGCTGCCGGACCTGATAGATTACACCGATATCCGGGGCGATCTGCATGTCCACAGCAATTGGAACGGCGGGGCCAATCCCATTGCCGAGATCGCCCAGGCCGCCCTCAGGATGGGATACGAATACGTCGGCATCGCCGACCACACCAAGTTTCTGCGCATCGAGCGGGGGCTGGACGAAGCCGCGTTGGCCAAGCGCAACAAAGAAATTGATCGACTCAACCAACAACTTCGAGATTCCGGCCAGCATTTTACCATCCTCAAAGGCTGCGAAGCCAATATCATGCCGGATGGGTCGATCGATATTAATGACGAGTCTCTGGCCCAGCAGGATTTTGTTATCGCCGGAGTGCATCATCAGTTCAAGATGAGCCGGGAACAGATGACCGACCGGGTGGTCACCGCCATGCATAACCCGCACGTCGATGTCATTGCCCATCCCACCGGGCGCATCCTGAAGAAGCGAACCGAGTTTGAGATTATTTTAGATCAGATCATCAAGGCGGCCCAAGCCACCGGCACTGTCTTGGAAATCAATGCCTATCCGGAAAGATTGGATCTGGATGACCTCAATATCCGCAATGCCAAAAAGGCCGGGGTCAGGTTAATCATCAATACCGATGCCCATCACATCGATCAGCTGCGCTATATGAAATATGGCATCAGCCAGGCCCGCCGCGGCTGGGCCGAAAAGCAGGACATCATCAACGCCTGGCCGGTGGCGGAGATGTTGCAGATGCTGAAGTAATCCTCCTCTATTATCTCGTTCCCAAGCTGAGCTTGGGAACGATGAGACTTAAAAAATTATTCCAATCCGACGTTAAACCAAACTGTACAAGGTAGATACGGAACTCCCTCCATAACCCCTGGGTTGAATCCGATCCCTTTTGCCTTCCATCCCGGAGGGTTGCCTATCTTATCCCAAATCAGTTCGCCGCTAGCAATGAAAGATTCTGAGGTAAAATTAAACTTTCCATCGCTAAAAAACCCTGCCCACGGTATCGGGGTCGTGCCATCCCCCAGGGGAGGAGAAAGAATGACATTACCCCGTAGTCGGGAGCCGAATTGATGGGTGATTACCATTGTTATGCTGCCGCCAGCCCATCCGGTATTGTAGGCTATCTCATACAGTCCGGTCCAGGTAGTGTTTGCAAAATTGGGAGGGTTGGGAAAAGCCAGAAGATTGGCAGAACCAATGCCCATGAGCAAAATACCAACTAGCGCTACCACAGTGAAAAACTTTTTCATAACTTTACCTCCTGCAGTTTAATAGAGGATTCACTGATACAAAAAAGCCTCCATAGGAATGCTGGCCTATGGAGGCTGCCATTGGTATCAATGTGAAACCCTTCCTCAAGGGTTCCTCCGAATTGAGGTTAACATTAAAGAGCAATAGGTTATTTCAAAACTTGAATATATGTCAAGTATTTTTTATTTTTCTCGGCAGTTTATTATTTTAACTCTTGCTGCCAGAATTAAATCCACCGCCCCGGAATCGGGGTGCCGCAATCGAGGCAGCGGCCTGCCTCAAGGCGGTTTTCCAGGACATCGAAGATAGCGCGGCGGATCAGGAGCGCCCCACACCGGGGGCAATAGGTATTCTCCAGCTCGTGGCCGGGGACATTGCCCAGATAGACAAACTTAAGGCCCTGCGCCCGGGCGATATCATGGGCCCGGAGCAGGGTCGAAAGAGGAGTGGCAGGCCGGTCCTGGAAGGCATAAGCCGGGTAGAAGCGGGTCAGATGCCAGGGGGTGTCCGGCCCCAGGTGGGCGGCAATCCACTTGGCGATGCCCTCAAAGGTAGCTTCATCGTCATTGACTGCGGGGATGATATTGGTGACCAGCTCCACGTGCATCCCCCAATGGTGCAAGGCCCGCTGCGCGGCCGCAAAGATTTCCTGATGATGCGGCAGTTGGGCCAGAGCCTCATAGGTATGTTTAAAAAAGCCTTTGATATCGCTGCGATAGACATCCAGCCCGGGACCCAGGGCATCCAGGGCCTCTTGGGTCAGGGCGCCGTTGGTGACGATGTTGGTGAACAGCCCGGCCTCCCGGGCCAAAGGTGCGCTATCCAGAATATATTCGATCCACAGGGTGGGTTCATTAAAGGTCCAGGAGATCCCCACTGCTTGGCGCTGCCGGGCCAGCTCCACCAGAGCCGCCGGACTCAAGTAACGGGTGGATTGTAACTCCCGGTCCAGATCGGCATGGGCCAGCTGCCAGTTCTGGCAGCCGGGACAGCGGAAATTACATCCCAAACTGCCCACCGACAGCCAGCGGCTCCCGGGGAGAAAGTGAAACACCGGCTTTTTCTCAATGGGATTGAGCGAGAGCGACGCCACCTGGCCATAAATCAGGCTATAGAGCTGCCCCTGGCGGTTTTCCCGGGTGCGGCACCAGCCCCGTTTTCCGGGCCTGATCAGGCAGCGCCGGATGCAGGCCAGACAGCGGACCTGCTGCTCCGGCAGTTTTTCAACCAGTCGGGCCGGATAAGCCATAAAATTCTCCCTAACCCACTCCCCTAACCCCTTAAGGGGGGTTGGGAGGGGAGCTTGAGGGGAGGGCGGGGGTCCCCCAGCAGTCCCCCGGCCCTCCAATTAACCTTTTAAATGCTCGGAGTAATAATTGACGGGCATCAGCCGATCGGATAGCCATATTGCCCCCGGAGCGGGATGTAGGCCACTTTTGCCAGGGAGGTCCGGTGCCATTGCCGAGGGCCCTGGCGCACCACCAGCATTAGATCCTGAACCTGCCGCGGACTTCCCACCGGTCCGATAAGTCGGCCTCCCAGGGCTAATTGCTCCTTGAGGGGAGGCGGAACCAAAGGGGCGGCAGCGGTAAAACAGATGCAGTCGTAAGGGGCCAGACGCGGATAACCCTGCGAACCATCGCCGTGAACCATCACCACCTGCGAATAACCCAAGCGGTTCAGATTATCCCGGGCAAAGGCCAGGGTGTCAGGGTCGATCTCAATGGTCACCACCAATCCGCCGGGCCCCACTACCTCCCAGGCCAGGGCCGCGCCATAGCCGGAACCACTGCCGACCTCCAAAAACCGCTGCCCCAGAGCCAACTCCAAGGCTTCGTAGAACAGCGGATAGCTGTGCGGACAGGAGATGGTCGCCCCACCCGGCAGGGGCAGGGGCACCTCCAGGTAGGCATAGTCCCGATAGAGCTCTGGGATGAATTCCTCCCGGGGAACTTTGGCCATGGCGGCCTGCAACCGGATTGAGCGCAGCAACCCCTGGGCCTGAAGTTCTCGCACTTTTGCCTGGCGTTCTTGAGCAAACTCCTGGGGAGTTTTGGCCGGCGGTTTAGGGGGCGGCACTATCCAGCCGATCATCATGCCTCCCGGAACAATCCGTCCTTTATGATAAATATAATGATATCATCCGAGAGGGTTGTAGTGAAGTGGATTACCGACCAAGGCGATCAGAAGGTCCGCCGATAGGACTGGGCTTCCCGCACCCGTTGTTGGGCCAGCCGGAACGCGGCCTGGCGGGGATAGAGCTTCTGCTCCCGGATCATGGGCAAGAGGGCTTTGAGGTTGGCTGGAATCTTGGCGGCAATGGTTTGGAAGGCTTCCGCTTCCGTGCCGTGGTGGTATTCCACCGCGCAGGCAATGACACCGCCGGCATTGACGATAAAATCGGGGATGGTGCAAATGCCTTTGTCGTGCAGATAGGCCTCGGCCTCTGGAGTCACCGGCAGATTGGCCCCCTGAAGGACTAAAGACGCCTTGATCTGATCCATGTTCTGTTGGCTAAGGGCATCGGGCCGGGCCGCGGGGATAAGAATGTCACAGGGCAGAGCAAAAAGGCTTTCAGGGGGGATAATTTCCGCTTCGGTATAGTCCAGCACTTTGCCCCCGCTTTTTTTGATGGCCGTCAGCTGTTGAACATTGATCCCGGCAGGGTTATAAATTGCCCCGGCAGTGTCACTGGCGGCCACCAGCCGCGCCCCCTTCTGGGCCAGATAAAAGGCCGCGGCTTTGCCGACGTTGCCGAATCCCTGAATGGCCATCCGGGCCCCTTCCAGGTTCAAACCCGCCTCCGGTGCCAGTACTTCCGCAGCCACCATCAGTCCGTAGCCGGTAATCCCTAATTCATCCAGAGGAATACCACCGGTTGCCCGGGGACGCCCGACGCAGCGCCCGATCTCATCATAGATATAGGCCATGGAGGTTTCATTGGTGCCCATATCCGGACCCGGGATATAGTCCTGCAGCTCAGCAATGGCATTGGCAAAGGCCCGGATCACCCGCTCTTTGAGTTCGGGGGGACTGTCGGCCGCCATCCGAATCCCGGCCTTGCCGCCGCCATAAGCCAGTCCGGCGGCGGCGTTCTTCCAGGTCATGGTCCGGGCTAAACGGAAGACCTCTTCCGTGGTAATCTCCGGTGCCAGGCGAACCCCGCCGATGGCCGGCCCCAAGGCAATGTTGTCGATAACGACAATGGCCTGCATGGGGAGCGAGGGCTCGTAAAGATGGATGATCTTGCATGGCCCCCACTCATCCCTCAGCTGGTTAAAAATCGTCTCCTCCAAATTCATGACTACTCCTTGATCAAGGCTGGATAGGCCATTTTAAATTATTGCGCCCAGGAGTGAGTATGCCATTGAGGTTGTAGCTTATTAGCAGCTTTAATTGCCATAAAGATTTTTGAAATGGTAAGAAACGCCGATAACTATGCGGTGATGCGGGACATCGAAACTGACCGTCCCCCGTTCCCGGGGAGAGATGATTACCGAGTCAAGTTCCACTTCAAACTGGTGGCTGTATTTGTATTCCCAGAACATGGCGACCTTATTGGTCAGCATATAACGTAGTCCGGCCTGCGCGGCGATGGCAAAATTCTTAGCCGAGTCCTGGGTGCCGTATAGGACTTCAAAGGCGTGACCGATTCCCACATAGGGCTGTAAGCGCCCAAAAGGGACCTCTTTGTCCTGCAGGAAACCGTAGCGGGCCAATACATTATACTGCAAGGCCCAAAAATAGATGCGATAGCTTGGCAAAGTCAGCTTATTGGGCCCCTCTGGCGAGGGAGGGGAAATCGATACCTCCTGTTTGCGGATGGCATGGCGGGAAAAGTTCATTTCTAATTCCACTCCCAGCCAGGGCAGACTATCAAAAAAACGCCCGAATTTAAGGCCGCCGACCACATTTGGTTGATAAGAGACATTCTGGGCCGTTCGTCCGTCTAGGGCCCCGGAAAATTGGCGATAAAACTTCCAATCCGCGTCGGGAAGATAAGACAAACCGGAGTAGGCGGCGACATACCACTCCCCTGGCCCTAAGTTTTCCCGATAGCCTTTGGCTCTTTGCGCCGGGCTATTTTTCCACAGATAGTAGGCAATAGTCGAGGTGCCGACGACGCCTATGACCGGAACCGTCAACTGCAGAATCCGTTCCCCGGATACGGCCCAGGCTGGCGGTGCATTCTTTGAACCATAAAGGCCAATGATAATCACCAGAACAACCAGCCCCCGGCCCAACTTTCCCATCGGCTGCCCTTATTTCCCTGCCGCTACCACTACACCTGCAACAAGGGCTATCTGACCGAAAATACTGGCAATATCTTTCAGTTCCCGCAGCCAGGCAATGCGTTCCAATTCTTCTGGAACTACAATCGAATCCCCAGGATCTAACCTCAAGGATTTGAGCCCCCCGATATGGAAGGTGTAGTCCGTGCCATCCCAACTGGTGCCGAACCACTTCACCGTATTGTGGCCGATCGCCGAACCATTGACTTTAATGACATAAATATTACCTTCATCGGCAATTTCAGTAGGCCCGCCAACCATGGTGATATATTCCTTCACGGTGCGATGCGGCTCATAAATAACCGCGGTGGGGCTGTAGACCGCCCCCAGGACATTGACACTTTGCTGGATTTGGGGGATATTGAGGACATCCCCATCCTGCAGCTCAATATCCGCAGGGGTCCCGCGCATCCGCTCCGGGTCATCGAGGCGGACGACGATGCGGCCCAAGGCCTGAATTTCTCTTAATTTGGTCAACAGTTCTCTCTGCTGCTTGATAAACTCCGCCTGCCGCTTGGCTTCTTCCGGGTCAAGCTCAACCTGGGTAGCTTCCGCGGCTATGGCCAGCATCTCGGCTTCAATACGGTCAATCGCTTTGCTTAAATGGGCCTGTTGGGTTTCTTTAACTGATTGCCGGGTAAATAATGCCCCCTTGATATAGGCTTTATCGGTGAAGCCTCCGGCCCGACGCAACACTGAACTCAGGGTCTCCCCCACCGTAATGGTATACTGGCCCGGGAATTTAACCTGTCCCTTAACGTCTACAAATTTGTACAGATCCCACTCCGGTACGGTGCGGACAAACAGATAATCATCATTCCTTAAAAAGATATTGTCTCGAGGGTTCCCGGCCAGGGCCTGGCGCAGGTTAATATTGATTCGCCTGGTCTCTGGTCCCTGCGGGGTGACCGTTACCCGGGTCAACTCGGCCTGGTCCAGATTGGCCATGTACAATGTTCCCCCGGCATAATTTACCAGGTCCTTGATTCGCATCCCCTCCTGGAATCCGAATTCACCCGGGCTGGGGACCGCCCCGGCGATTCGCACTACTTTCTCGACTACACTGGATACCGGGAAAATCTTGACCAGATCGCCATCCACCAAAGGAAGGTCAGGGCCACGGTCAGATATTACCTTTTCCAGATCATCTTCGAACAGCACCATCTCCCGCCGGTTCTGGATCCGCAATATTTGCACCCGGCTTTTAAAGGCAGTAGCGGCCAGCCCTCCTGCCAAGTGGAGGAGGTCGGATAAGGTCAACTCCTCTTTAAGTTCATAGATCGCCGGGGCCTTTAACGGCCCCCCGATCCCGGCTCGTTTTCCGGCCAGGGGAATAAAAATTACGTCTTCCGGCATCAGCCTGATATCCTTGCTTTTGTCCCCGCGAATCAGAAAATCATACATGTCAAAATGGACAATTACCCGGCCCCCGCGGCGCACTTGAATGTCGCGCATGGAACCGGCGACGCCGGGCCCCCCTGCCGCAAACAGGGCGTTCACCAGAGTGGAGAGAGAAGAGATTTCATAGCTTCCCGGAGATTTAGCCCACCCCACCACATAGACCCGAATCGTCCGGAGATTATCCAGGGTGACGTTCATCTGAAAGTTAGTATATTGGCGCTCGAATTCACGGTCCAAAATCTGACGCAGCTGTTTGAAGGTAAGTCCGCTGACATGAACTACACCGATTTTGGGGATGGAAATCTGGCCGTTACGATCCACCGTAACCCGGTATTCCGCCTGCACATTGCCCCAGACGACAATCCTTACCGTATCCCCGGGGCCGACCACATAGTCCGGCCCTACCGGGACCATCTGGACCGGCAAGAAAGATTCAGGCGGTTTGTGGAAAAAGTTATATCCGAATAGTGGCAAATCTAGGCCGTGGATTTTGGCCCGGCTTTCTAATTCGGTTATTTTTTCCGGGACCTCCACCATTGGCTCGGGTGGAGGCACAACTTCAGGAATGGGTGGAGCGGAAGGGGCTGGCATTGCCTGACCCGGTGCCGCTCCAGTCATGCCGGGCATAGCTTGGTCCGGAGGCACTGTAGTAGTTTCCGGCCCTGCCCCTGTATGGGGCGGGGTGATGCTCTGAACATAAAACTTGGCCTGGCTTTGCAGACCCGAATTTTGTTGGGCGAATACTTGAGGTGGCGGTATTACCAACAATATTAATAATATTAGGCTAACCAGTTTTTGCCAAAACATCAGCACTTGCTTCCTTTTCTGATTGCATTTGGTCAGGGGGGAGCCGTTTGTATTATGAGGTAAAAGGCAGCGGTTGTGCAAGTATTTTCTAAGCTGAATGACTTCAAGGCTCGCCGGGAAAGAAATTTCCATTAAAAAGCGTCAGGAATCATATGCCGCAACCGGCAGGCCAGATTCTGACAGATCAAGCGCTTGATGATCCCAGCATCAGCCCGATAATCTTTTTCAGTCGGGGCCGGAAGGCACCTGGTCAAAGGCACCCGCAATCGGCCCCCGACATGAGAATCGGCCACCTTCCATAGGGGCCGCCAATCCCGAGCGCTAAAAAAGGTCATCGAGACATAGATAAAGGCATGAGAGATGGCATGATCAGGCGCTCGGCCGGCCCGGGGGCCTGCCCAGATGACCGAGCTGCCCCCTGGATTTAAAACTTGAATAACCTCGTTCAGATTATAGGACCGCCGCCCGTGGTCCGGGGGAGTAGCCTGGGCCGCGGCAAAATACAGAGTCGGGGAATAGAAACAGAATAGAAAGGCCTCCACCGCGGGATCGACCATCCGATACCTCATCATTAAACCGTCCACCGTCATGGATTGCGAGCCCGGAGCATAGAAGTCAGCCAAAAACGGCTGATAACCTTTCTTCTTCAAGGCCTGGATAATTATTTGGCCAACCACCGCATCATCTATATCACGGATATCTACAGCTCGCGGATTAATCTGATCCGCCCGTTCCCATGGTCCAACAAAAATGGTCTGCTCCTTGATAAAATCTTCCCCGAAACGGTTTTTATCCGGCATCTCCAGATAAACCGGGCACCGTTGCACAAAAACCGCCACCCGTTGGATATGGCGATACCTTGACCATCGTTCCACATATGGTCGGTTGCTCAATGCACTACAGGCGGGCAGACCAAAAACCACCAAGACCAAAAGAGCAGAATATTTCCATAAAGATAAATCACCCATGAGCAATCCGGTGGCTCAATTGGTAGCCAACCCCGAGCAGGAAATTTTCATCTGATTAACCCATAATTGCCAAAGACAGGACTAAGGAGAAGCAGAGCGCTCCAGATGATCATATTCCCACCTCCACTGAGACCGGGTTTCAGGAGCACCCCAGTTGACTGCTCTTGGTTATTTAATAACTAATGGCAGGCGGACACCCTTGACAGAGGGCTATATATCTGTTACTAGAAAAATTGTCAAGTGGGTGTGGGGCTGTAGCTCAGTTGGGAGAGCGCTTGAATGGCATTCAAGAGGTCGTCGGTTCGACTCCGATCAGCTCCACCAGAAAAAAAACAGAAATTACAAGGGGTTGCTGTTCTGTTGGCAACCCTTTTCTCTTTTTGGGATATGTTCCTGGCTTCTCTCCCCTTGAGGGCAGGGCCCATAATCGTCTATAACCTTTATTCCTTTCTGATGGGTCACAATAAACTACCGGGATTTCTCTTTAGTCGGCCCCCAAATTGCCAGTCAGTCCACCCTGATTGAGCATCATACTCCACCTTTCTTAAAATAGAATGATATATCAATATATATCAATAACTTATAATTAGCTGAGATGCACTGCTTATTTTTAGCCGCCAATTTGATTAAGAAAGGGCCAAAAACAGCCGATAGATAATGCGAGGGCTAATTGCCGAACTGGCGCGGGGATTTTCTGGCCCAGAGAAGATACTTACGAAATAGCTCAAAAAAATGACTGCTTACTACCGATCAGCGAAAATAATCGTTGAACGACTTTGCGGGGCCGACTTAGGCGGTATTTTTACTTAGGAAACTGGATAACCGATTATGTTCAAAAGGTATTCTTCCCTCAGCTGGGGGTTGGAATTTTTTGGGGAGGATATCGGGCCATGACCATCATCATGCCCAAGAGAAATATTTTAGATAAAATTCTGCGGTGGCTTGGCAAGGAACGCCGCATTATAATTCCTCAATCTTATATAAATGCCATGCAAAAAGGCATTGATATTTATGCGCAAGTGCGGTTCGAATCTTTCTGGAAGGCCTTGTTCCGCCGGTCAGCACAATGATTAATTGGTCATTGGCTAAAAACTGGCAACCGACAACCGACAACTAATCTCACTTTTTAAGTTGTAGCACCGTACAAGAGAACGCAGCGGCTTTAACGGCAAACTCTTTGTATGGCGGGAAAGGAGTTCTCCTCCACTGGGGTGCGGGTAAAGGCCGCACAGGAATGTTTGCTATAGCTACTCTGATGGCCCTTGGCCTTTCTGAAACCGAAGCGCGACAACGCATCAATGATGCCGGATCGTATCCTGAGCGCCCAGCGCAGCAAGAAGCGCTTCGCCGGTTCGGATCAAGTCTTAAGAAAATATAAGTTTGGTAAGATCGGTGCGCATCATCAAAGATATCCGTACGGTCAACGATTGGTTCCGCCTTGCCACTCCAGCAGGCGGCGCCAAACAGTGAGTCGATAGCAAGAGTGCTAAGGAGCTCGCCAAGGCCTGGTGCGGTAGAGGCTCTGGCCCTGGCGTGCCTGTTGAGCTACAAGAATTACTAAGCACCCACCCCGACATCGACGGAACCGTCATCCTCGAGGCCATCCCGGAGCACAAGGTCCTGTTCGATGATATCCCGGGACAGCCAAGGAACAGCGACCTGGTCTGCATCGTTGAGCGGGCTGATCAACGTATAGCCATCAGTATCGAGGCAAAGGCCGATGACGCTTTTGGCGAACTGGTTGCCAAGGTGCTCAGTGCACCATCCCCCTCGCGTCGGCCAGAGCGGGTTAAGAAGCTTTGCCAGGCTCTTTTCGGCTGCCAGCCTGACGAGTTGCCGGGAATGGGCCAGCTTCGCTATCAGCTTTTACACGGCGTTGCAGGTTCCTTAGCTTATGCAGGTCAAATTATTGCTTCGTGTGCTCTCTTCGTTGTCCATGAATTCGTCAACCACCCTAACAATACCAAACATCCCGGCTCAAACGAGCAGGATCAGAACAACTTCCTCAGTTTGCTTGCACCTGAGGCTGCCCCCCTTGGGTGGCGGCTATACGGTCCGGTCCATGTTCCCGGCAACCGTCATATCCCAAAGGACATTCCCCTTTACCTTGGCAAGATTAGGACTGAAATATAGGCATAGCTTTCTAACATGCCGATCACCTTGGTGGACCATGTTAGAAACCTTTATTGAACCGGACTATAATTGCATTGTATGATAATCTGAAAAAGGGAACTATATACTGTTCCCCGTGGTTTTGAGACATAAGGCTAAGCGAGTATAAGGTCT
>JBKHJN010000061.1:0-8961 GCA_046538075.1 Desulfobacteraceae bacterium
AGAGAATAATACCTGGCATGTATTGACAGGATTACCTTCATAAGATATCAATATAGGTTATGCTCCTTGCTCTGGAACAGGGTCCAGGGCTATTTCAGCCAAAAGGAGGTAGGATGCGACGCTACGAGTCGGTCTTTGTGATCAACCCAGACCTGATGGATGCCGAAATCCAAGCAACCATCGACAAATTTACCGGTATCATCAGCTCCCAGGGCGGCACTCTGTTTAATCTAGAGGACTGGGGGCGGCGAAAGCTGGCTTACAAGATTAATAAATTTACCCGGGGCTATTACATCCTGGCTGACTTTGCCAGTGAACCGGCGGTGGTAGCCGAATTGGAGAGAAACTACAAGCTAGATGACCGGATTATTCGTTTTCTCACCATCAAAACCAGCGATCAGGTGGATGTCGAAGCGGTTAAAGCCGAGTTCGCGGCCAAGCCGCCGCCCCCTGCCGAAGAGATGCCGCCGGTGGAAGCCGAAATGCCATCTCCGGTCGAGGCTGTCGAGCCCTCTCCCGAATCCCCAGAAACAGAGGTTTAGCACATGGCCATATCTCCCAGGCGTAAGCGCAAAACAGTATTTCGGCGGCGCAAGGTCTGCCGCTTCTGCGTTGATAGCAAACTGGTGGTTAATTATAAAGACGTCAACACCTTGAAGCATTTTGTCACTGAGCGGGGGAAAATAATTCCTCGCCGCATCTCGGGCAATTGTGCTCGTCATCAACGCCAGATTACCCAGGAGATCAAACGCGCCCGGCTGTTGGCCCTGATGCCCTATACTGCCACATTGCCCCAAGATTAGGCTGGGCCATACACTTAAAAAGATAGACGGAGGGAGCCAGTGGAGGCAACACTGGTCATGAGACTGATAACTGGACTCTGTGTCCTGCTGATGCTCTATTTTGCCTCCATTCAGATCCCCCTCGCCGGTCCCCTGGTTGGCACATTGATACCTTTGCCCATTGTTCTGGTCTGTCGGCGGGTAGGATGGTGGTCGGGTTTCTATTTAGTCCTGGTAGCTGGGGGGGCCGTCTTCTATCTGGAACGTTTTTTCCATTTTCCCAATGAACTTATCCATTTTCTAGAATTGGCCCTGATCGGCCTGCTGCTGGCTTTATTTATCATACGCGGCTATTCTGCTGATCGAGCTATTGCCTTTACGGTCTTGGTGGCAGCCGGGATCGGCGGCTTGGTATTTGTCGGACGCGCTCTATCCCTGGGAGTAACTCCTTTTGAGTTCCTAGCCCAGACCATCGAAGACCTGGTCAAAGGTTTTATGGCCTTTTTAGGCAAAGAGGGAATTCCCCCGGATAAGCTGGTCCCGGAAGGCCTTAGCGTCTCGGATCTTACCCAATTGTTGGTCCAGATCAGCCCGGCCCTGTGGCTGATCAATACTACCCTGGTGGTTTGGTTAAATATGATCCTGAGCCGGGAAATCTGGCGTCATGCCACCGGAGAGGACCCGGGTCCCCCTCTGAATCTGTGGAAGTCGCCGGAGTGGCTGGTGTTCATCACCCTGGGGGCTGGTTTTGGACTGCTAGTGCCGATGGCATGGGTTCCCAAGGTGGCCCTCAATATCCTGCTGCTCTGCGGTCTGATTTATTTCTATCAAGGCCTAGCCATTGTGGCTTTCGTTTTCCACCGGTGTCAGGTTCCCCGCGTCATCAGGGCCCTGGGTTATCCGTTGCTGCTGCTTAAGCCAGTGGCCCTTCTGGTCATCGGGGTCGGCCTGGTTGACCTCTGGTTTGATTTTCGCCGTCTGCATCCCCCGCCGTCCCAGGCCTGAAATTCGAGACCAGAATTTTTCAAGACTGAAAGATATTATAATTGCTCATAAGAGGTAAGCTATCGTGAAATTGATCTTAACCCAAGACCTTCCTGGACTGGGAGAAGTCGGCAACATCGTGGAAGTTGCCCGCGGTTATGGACGTAATTACTTGATTCCTCAAGGCAAAGCTATGGAGGCGACTCCGGCCAACCTGGCTCGCTTTGAGCAACAGCGGTCCCGTTACCAAAAAACCCAGGAGCGCCAAAAGGAGGCGGCACAGACCCTGGCCGACCGCCTGGAAGGGGTCACCATCACCATCCCCCAACGGGTGGGCGAAAAAGAACGGCTGTACGGCTCAGTGACCTCGGCTCAGATTGCCGAAGCCTTGAATTCCATGGGCTTTGAGCTGGATCGGAAAATGCTCGAACTGCCGGAGCCGATTAAATCTCTAGGGACTTATGAAGTCACGGTGCGGCTCCATTCCGGGGTCCGGGCGACCGTAAAGGTCGAGGTCGTGCCTGAGATTTAGATACGCCGCCCTTTGGTGAATAAACGTTTTCCGGTTTATTAAATTTTATCGGCACGTTACCGATTTTTGAAGGCTATATTTCTGAAGGGCAATGAAAATCGACAAAAAAGGGAAGTAGGAGGAGTTCGGCCAAGCTTTTGATTTATGCCGCCTAAGTTTGATTAATTTTTACATAAACTGCATTTCATTCCCTTCCAAAAAGTTTCCAACTGCCCAGAAGATCAGGTTTAATTCCCCAGAGGGAGAAACGCCATACCCCGGTTCTTCCGCAACCAGCGGCTTTGACAACCGGCTTCGCTTCCATTAATTTGCCTCAACAGAAAATCCTTAAATTTAATTTATTCAACCTGTAACTAACTAACACCCTGGAGGCAGGTTAGGAAATTCTGCCCTGCCCTACCCTAATCCCCTGACCTTTGTCAGGGTAATGGCTGGTTGCAGGAAGGGCGGCGAACTATGTCTTGCCGCTCTCCAAATGGCTTTGAAAGGCAACCGGACTGCAAAAATATTGAGGCTGAAATGACCCCAGTAACTGCGATTTCCAAACCCAAAACCGAACCCGAGGAGCGGCGGCCGCCCTACAACCTGGAAGCAGAACAATCGGTGTTGGGAGCGATTCTGCTCCAGGAGGGAGCCCTGGACCGCCTGGTTGACCTCTTGTCCCCGGAGGACTTCTACCGCGAGGCACACAGCAGAATTTATCGAGTTATGCTGGACCTTTATCAGCGGCGGGAGCCGGTGGATCTGGTCACCGTGACGGCGCGGCTGCACGACCGCCAGATTCTGGAAGAAGTGGGCGGGCCGGTATTTTTAGCCGGACTGAGCGAGCAGGTCGGCACCGCGGCCAACATCGACTATTATGCCAAGATCGTCCATGACAAAGCCATTCTGCGGCGCCTCATCTCCCGGGCCGAGGAAATCGCGGCCAGCTGTTATAGCCCGGTCGAAGATGTGGCCGAGCTGTTGGATTGGGCCGAGAGCCGGGTATTTGAGATTGCCGAGTCCACCCTGCGTCCGGGATTCCATCAGGTCAATAAACTGGTGGACAGCGAAATAGCCACTCTGGAGGCCATCTGGAGTCGGGGGGAATTAATCAGCGGCGTTCGCAGCGGTTTTCGGGAGCTCGATAAATTAACCGCGGGGCTGCAGCCTTCGGACCTGATCGTGCTGGCCGCCCGCCCGAGCATGGGGAAAACCGCCCTGAGTTTAAATATCGCCTACAACGTCGCCTTTAATAACAAAGTCCCGGTAGCCTTTTTTTCCCTGGAAATGTCCAAGGAACAATTAGTCCGGCGGCTGCTTAGTGCAGTGGGGCTGGTAGATACCACGCATTTGCGCCGGGCCTTCCTGACTGATGCCGACTGGCGCAATCTCCAAGAGGCGGCCAGCCACCTGATGGAATGTCTCATAGTTATTGATGACACCCCGGCCGCCACTGCGCTGGAGATCCGGGCCAAATGCCGCCGTCTCAAGGCTGAAGGCAACCTGGGGCTGGTAATCATTGATTATCTACAACTGATGCGCGGCCGCAAAGAGTTGTCCAGCCGGGAACAGGAGATCTCGGAAATTTCCCGGTCGCTCAAGGCCCTGGCCAAGGAGCTGCACGTCCCGGTGCTGGCCCTATCGCAGCTCAACCGCCGGGTCGAGGATCGGCCCAACAAACGGCCTCAACTGTCCGATTTGCGCGAGTCCGGAGCGATTGAGCAAGATGCCGATGTGGTGATCTTTATCTATCGGGATGAGGTCTATAAAGAGGATTCGCCCGATAAGGGTGCCGCGGAAATCAGTATCGGCAAGCAACGCAACGGTCCGACCGGTAAATTCAAACTGGCTTACCGGGATAAATTCACCCGCTTTGACGACTTTGCCGAAGAGGAAGCCCCTCCGGAATTTTAATCTGGATACGAAAATATGGGGAGACCCTCAGGTCTCCCTCACCAGATATCAACCGGCCTTCACCTCGATCTTGCGCGGTTTGGCCTTTTCCACTTTGGGTAGGACCAGCCGCAGGACTCCGTTTTTCATATTGGCTTCGATCCGGTTCTGATCGATTATTTGGCCCAGGGTGAACTCCCGCAGATAATTGCCGGTCTCGTATTCTTGCACCAGGAGTTGCTCCTGTTCTCCCTGGGGTAGGCTGATCTCCCCGGTAATGGTCAGGCGGTTATCCTTTAAGTCCACCGTAATCTTATCTGAAGCCACCCCCGGCATATCCGCCAGCAGAACCAGAGCCTCGGGATTTTCGTAGATATCTACCGGCGGTACAAAGACCCGTCCCGGCCGGGTAGGTTCAGCCTTGGTGGCAATAGATTCCTTTTCTCTGGGCTGTAATTCTTTTTCAGCCACTTACGATCCCCCCTTTCTCAAGAGCTTTTAACCGTAATCTTTTTGGGTTTGGTTTCTTCCGGCTTATTCAAGGTTATGGTTAAAACGCCATCGCGGCAGGCAGCCTCCACTTTGGTGGCATCCACCGGCGCTGGCAGACGGATTACTCGCCGGAAGGATCCCACTTCTCGTTCCCGGCGATGATAGTCAACCCCTTTTTGTTCCTCCGGGACCTTGCGTTCCCCGCGCAGAATCAAGTTATTGTTTTCCAAAGTGATTTCGATATCCTCGGGGTTAACGCCGGGGAGCTCGGCCCGGACATATAGATGATCTTTATCCTCAGAAATATTTAGCAATGGATAAACTCCGGCCCGCCAACGTAAAACCGGCTCCCGACCAAAAGTATCTTCCCACAGCCGATCCATTTGGCGCCGGAACTGCTCCAGTTCTCGAAACGGTTCATACCTCGGTCCAAAAGTTAACCATGCCATCGAAATTTCCTCCTTTACTCCGTGTGCTCTCTTTTGCAAAAAAATTAAGCACGGGTAGGTTAGACGTCAAGATTCTAATTGAAATTAAATGCTTAAAATATTGTCCATCGGAGTTGCGGGTGGAGGAAAAAAAATTGTGGAATGATTGAGCTCAGATCGAAGGGAGGCGCCGCCGGGAAGTAAGGCCATTCAGATAAGGCATAACATAGTCCAGAGTGGCCGGCGAAATAGTCAATTGTTGATAAACCTTAAAACCAGCTTCTCTCACCGCTTGCTGGCGCCAGAAGGCATCCCGCTCCGGATGCTGGGATGCATAAGGCAGCTCAAAAAAGACCTGCTCAATCTGGGCCGTGGCCAGCAGTTTCAGGCAGACATAGCAGGGTTCCAAGGTGACATAGAGGCTGGCCCCCTTGATGGCAACGCCGTGCCGAGCCGCCTGGGCAATGGCGTTGGCTTCGGCATGGGAGGCCCGGCAGAAATTATATTTGTCCACATCAGCCACCCGCATGGCCCGGCGGTGGCAGTAGGGACTGCCGTCCGGCATGGTCTGATCGCTGCAGTGGGGGGCGCCGGGCATCGAGCCGTTGTAGCCGGTGGCCAGGATCTGGCGCTCCTTGACCAGCACCGCGCCGGTGGGCCGGGAGTTGCAGGTGGAGCGGGTGCTCACCAGTTTGGCGATCAACATAAAGTACTCATTCCAGTTGGGCCGCATTTTACCTTACCTTCGGCTTTATCAGGGGCTTATATTCCGGGTCAGTTGTTCTCCGGTAAACAGGGCGGTCAGCTCAAACCCTGCTTGGGCCAGGAGCTCCCGGGCGCCTTCCTGGCGATCGACCAGACACATCACCCGCATAACCTGCCAGTCGGTCTGATCAAGCACCGCCTGGATGGCCTTCAGGATGGAGCCGCCGGTAGTAGCGACGTCGTCGATGATCGCCACCTGGGCCCCTGAGGCCAGAAGCGGGCCTTCAATCAGCTGCCGGCCGCCATGTCCCTTGGTTTGTTTGCGCACGATAAAGGCGTTGAGCGGCCGGCCTTCCTGGTAACTGAGCGCCGCCGCCGCGGTAACAATGGGATCCGCCCCCAGGGTCAGGCCGCCTACGGCCTCCACCTCTCCAGGAGGGAGATGCTCAAGGACCAGTTGGGCGGTCAGATAAGCTCCGGCCGCAGACAGGGTCACCCGGCGGCAATCGATATAATAATTACTGGACCGCCCGGAGGACAGGGTAACTTCCCTAAATTCCAAAGCTTCCTGGCGCAACAGCCCCAGCAGCTTATCTCTGGCCGAAGAAGTCATTTTACCTCATCTGACCTCTGGGTTCAGGTCTGGCGGTGGCAGTCCAGGCAGCGGATCGGTCCGGCTCGCTGCCCCTGCTGCTGGCGTTTCAAGTGACAACCCTTGCATTGCCGATGGAAGGCATTTTTCAGATGTGGCCGGTCTGCCTGGGGCTGGTTCGGATGGCAATCCTGGCATTTTTTTACCGGATCTCCCTGGCTCCAGCGATTGCGGCCGCCGTCATATTCATGGTGGCAGGTGATGCAGGCAATGCGCTGGTCCTCGTGTTGCTGGTGGCTGAAGGCCACGGGAGGCTTCTGCCAGGGCTTCAAGCCCTGACTTTTAATGATACTTTGGGGCTCGGGTTCGGTGGGCAGGCTGGCCTGGGCCCAGATCACCCCCAGATTGCCCAAGATAAACACCGCTGCCAGCCAGATTTGCCCCTTCCGCGGCATGATCCATTTTCACGGATAATAAGAGGCGCTGCTGGTATCCGACTCCCAGACCGTGACTCGGGTTACCTTGATCTGCTCGTCATTGATGGCGTTGCCCAGGCGCTCAAAGAGATAGCGGGCCAGGTTTTCGGATGAAGGGTTCTGGGTCCGGAAGGCGGGCAGTTCATTCAGATAAGTGTGGTCGACCTCCTCTAAAATCTCCTTGGCGGCAGCCTTGAGCTGGCCAAAATCCCGCACCAATCCTGCGTCATCCAGGGAAGCAGCACCGACAAAAATTTCTACCTTCCAGTTATGGCCGTGCAGGGCTTCGCATTTGCCGTAAAAATTTTCCAACCGATGGGCGGCCGAAAACTGGGTAATAATCTTTAATTCATACATCGGGTCATCTCTCCGGGCCAACTTTCAGGGTTTTAAGGCGGTTTTGCATCCGATTGATCACATTCTTCAGGTCATTCAGCAGGGCCGCCAGATCCTGATGTCGTTTGGCCTCGATTTTTTTCAATTCTTCCAGCCAGTATTCCAACAAGGCCAGTTCCCGTTGCCGCAGTTCGGACTCCACCCGGCTCTTCAGCTGTTTTACCAGATCTTCATTCATCGTCTGGCTCATTTTGGAGATTTTCATAATCCCGGCCGCAGACGCTGCACACCCCGTGTTCGTCAAGTACCCCGATACAATTGCCGTCGGGACAGAGGACCCGGTTGCTGAGATCTGGCGTGGTCTCCGATAGATCTAAAATAGCTCCGCAGCGACAGCAATAGTCGCCGTCGGCCGGGGTCTCGCCACCACATTCTGGACACTGGGCCATGGGCACTTCACCACCGCAATGGGGGCACTTCATGGAAATTCCTTTCGTAGCTTCACTTTTTCTAATCTTGTTTGTTACCCCAAAAAATTATCTCTGTCAATCTTTAAGCCGGGCCAGGATGAAGGGCCATTATCAATTTGCTTGATATTCATCAACTATTACCGCTAAAATCATTCCGATAAGATCAACTATTGCTCAGGTCATAAAATAAATGATTTGGGGTTAGAATAAATAGCTTTGGGGAGCTTGAGGGGAGAGCGGGGGACCGTCGGCCTTCCCCTCAAATTAACCTTTTAAATGCTTTGGTGGAGAGAACATTTGCAAATTCTGACCTTAAGGGAGGCGCTAAAACTTTACCCCGGTCTGATTCTGCGTGACGGTGCTAAATATTGGGAGCAGAGCCAACTTGAGAGCACGCTTAGCGGCCATGAACCAGCCGCCCTGGATAGACTGGTGTTTTGCAATCTCGAAGGCATCTGGGGGATGACCATCGAAGGGCAAAAGGGCACCCAACTATATGCCACGGTGCGGTGCCCCTTTTGCCACGACCTGATCTACTGGTCAGACTATACCGAGGCCCTGGAGGGACTGGCCCACAGTTTCTGTGATGCCAAAGATTGGCATTGATTCATCTGGCCTGGACCGTTTAATAAATCCCTTAAGATTGGGCCGGCGCCAGCTCTGAGGTGCAATGCGGGCAGCGGGTCGCTTGAATAGGAATGGTGGTGAAACAATAAGGGCATTCCTTGGTGGTGGCTTCGGCCGGAGCTTCTTCCTGGCGCCGCAGGCGGTTAATGCTGCGGATGACAAAGAACACTGAGAAGGCCACGATGAGGAAACTGATGACCGTGTTCATGAACGTGCCAAAGTTAAGGGTCACCGCCCCGGCTGCTTGGGCCTCGGCCAGGGAGAAGTATGGCCCCGGGATTTTACCGGCTTTGAGAGTCAGGAAAATGTCGGAGAAATCGACGTTTCCCAGGAGCAGGCCAATGGGTGGCATAAGAATGTCATTTACCAGTGAATTTACAATAGTCCCAAAGGCAGCCCCGATAATGATGCCGACCGCCATGTCCACCACGTTGCCTCTCAAGGCAAACTCCTTAAATTCCTTGAGCATCTCTATTTCCTTTCAGGTTTAGCCTTCCAATTCCACGCCAACAATGATCGTGGGCCTTTGGTGCTAAATTTATACAAATAAGCCGAAATCTTTACCACAAAATAATTAAACAATAGTAATAAACCCAGTGGTTTTTATTATCTAACAAGATGGTTAAAAATAGCGGATGGGCCAGTGGTAGTGTTGAGCCAGA
>JBKHJN010000062.1:0-8932 GCA_046538075.1 Desulfobacteraceae bacterium
AGCGCCTTCCCCCTGCACCAGGGCCCCGCGGCCAATAAAAATTGAGGGGGGAGCGCGAATGAGCCAGCGCGTTCCATTTATCGTGGAAGAAGAATGCATCGCCTGCGGCTCTTGTGAAGAAATTTGCCCAGAGGTTTTCCGGTTAAATGAATCATTGGGATTTGCCCAAGTGATCAACCCCGAGGGGGGTTCAGAAGAAAAAATCCAGGAGGCTATTGATGCCTGTCCGACTCAATGTATTCATTGGGAGGACGATTTACCTTAAAACCGTTTAGCGCTAGGGCCCTTTAAAGGCGTTTGCATCATTACCGCATGATCTGAAATATACCACTCCAAACCGCTTTTAGTCTATCACCGGAACCCCCTTAATAAGGATTGTAGGAACCATGAGGAATAATGCCAAATCTTCGCATCCATTAGAATTTCGAGATCCGGTCTGCGGCATGCAGGTGGCATCGGACAGCCCGCACCGTATTTCCTATGAAAACCAGGAGTACCGATTTTGCGGCGCTCATTGTCTGAAAAAGTTTCAAGAGAATCCGAAACGATACCTGACCAGGGCCAGAATCCAGCCGCAGATCAATCGAGTCGCGGTGGTCGGTATGGGACAGGTGGGGTCGACTTTCGCTTATAGCTTGTTATTGAGCGCTCTGGCTGAAGAGATCGTGCTGATCAACCGCACCCGGGAAAAAGCCGAGGGTGAAGCCATGGACCTGAATCACTCGGTTCCCTTTTCCCATCCGACCCGCATCTGGGCAGGGGATTATGAGGATTGCGCCGGGGCGGATATTACCGTTATCACGGCTGGAGCGGCGCAGAAACCAGGGGAAACGCGCCTCGACCTGGTGAAAAAAAATGGTGCCATTTTCAAAAAACTGGTCCCCCAGGTAGTGCAACATAACCCAGAAGGCATTTTGATTATCACCACCAATCCGGTGGATGTGTTGACCTGTGTGGCCCGGAAATTGTCCGGCCTGCCGTCCAACCGGGTCATAGGTTCAGGCACGATTTTGGATTCGGCCCGATTCCGCTATTCAATCGGCCACCACTATGGCATCGATCCACAAAGCATTAATGCTTATATCATCGGAGAGCATGGCGACAGCGAGGTGCCGGTCTGGTCCTTGGCGACGGTGGCGGGTATGGCTCTGAAGACTTTTTGCGCACAACAGAAATGTACCTATGACCAGGCAGTCATGGATGACATCTTTCGCCAAACCCGGGATGCAGCTTGCCACATGATCGATAAAAAGGGCGCTACTTATTATGCCATCGCCACTGGTTTAGTACATATTGTGAAAGCGATCCTGCGGGACCAGAATTCCGTATATTCGGTTTCCAGCCTGATTGAGGACTATTATGATATCAGCGATGTTTGTCTGAGCCTGCCGGCGGTTATCAATCAGCAAGGGATCGCGCATGTATTGCGATTGGAACTGGCTCATAACGAGATCGAAGCTCTGCGCCGATCAGCCGCGGTCCTGAAAGGCCACCTGTCCCAGTTGGAATTATAAATAAACACATCGGTCTCTGCTAATTTACCTGAAACTCCAGGGGGAATCGGCGAGAAAATTTTTGCCACTGGTGGTTCCCGGGGGTTTTGACCAAGAGACCAACACGAAGGAGACTCTCATGCCCAAAGAAGCCGTTATTGCCCGAGTCAACGATTTACCGGACGGCGACATGAAGGAGGTCGAGGTTGATGGGTTAAAAATCTTGTTAACCCGTCTCGACGGGGCTTTTCATGCCATCGGTGGCGAGTGTTCCCACTATGGCGGACCGCTGGCGGAAGGGGTGCGGACCGGCTTGCATGTTACCTGCCCCTGGCACCAGGCCCGCTTTCAGGTGAAGACCGGGGAGTTGGTCGATCCCCCTGCCCTGGACTCCCTGTGCCGCTTTGAGACCAGAGTGGAAGGAGACAAGGTCATCGTAATGCTGCCGGAAAACGCAACCGGGAGCTGCATCCCGGCCATGGTGAAGCACAATCCCCAGGCAGATTCCCGCCTGTTTGTCATCCTGGGCGGGGGCGCCGCCGGTAATGCCGCGGCCCAGAAGTTGCGGCAAGTGGGTTACCAGGGCCGCATTGTACTAATATCCCAGGAATCCCGCTTACCCTACGACCGTCCCAATTTAAGTAAAGGGTATTTGAGCGGCGATCTTGAGGCCGATGCTTTGCCGCTGCGGTCGGAAAATTTTTACCAGGAGGCTGACATTGAACTTCTTTTAGGACAGCCGGTCTCTCAGGTTGAGGCCTCGGACAAAAACCTAATTTTTAAATCCGGGGAATCCCTTGCTTATGACTCCCTGCTCCTGGCCACCGGCGGCCGGCCGCGCAAGTTGGAAGTGCCTGGAGCTGGACTGGCCAATGTCTTCCTCTTAAGGAGCGCCGACGACGCCGACCAGATCCTCAATGCCGCCGCTCATGCCCCTCAGGCAGTGGTAGTAGGCACCAGCTTCATTGGCATGGAGACCGCTGCGGCCTTGCGGAAACGGGGGTTGCAGGTAACCGTAGTCGGTCGGGGGTCAGTGCCTTTTGAGCACACCCTGGGGCCCGAAATAGGCGGCCTGTTGCAGGAACTCCAGGAGGAAAACGGCGTCTCTTTCAGGTTGGGACGCCAGGTTGCCCGCCTGGAAGGAGCAAAGCAGGTAACCCGGGTGGTTTTGGATGACGGGGAAAGCCTGCCCGCCGATCTGGTGTTGGTGGGAATCGGCGTAGACCCAACCACTGACTACCTGCAGGGAGTGCCGATCAATCCGGATGGCAGTGTGACCGTGGACCAGTATATGGCAGTGGCTGAAGGTCTCTACGCGGCCGGGGATATTGCCCGGTTTCCGGATTGGCGTACCGGCGAATACGTGCGCATCGAACACTGGCAACTGGCGGAGCTCCACGGCTTCACTGCGGCCCTCAACATGTCCGGCCAGCAGGAGGAATTCCGGGGGGTTCCCTTTTTCTGGACCGAACAGTTCGGCCCTTACCTGTTTTATGTGGGTCATGTGACCGATTGGGATGAGATTATTTGGCACGGCCAGGTGGCAGACCGCAAATTTGTGGCTTTTTACGTTAAAAACCACCAGATCATGGCGGCTGCCGGTTTTGATTACGATCACGGCATGGCTTATCTTGCCGAATTGATGCGAAGCGGCCTGGGGCCTACTCCGGCGCAGCTCCGCTCTGGGGAGACTGACTTGTGGGCACACCTGAAGTAATGACGGATTGCCAGGAACCTGGCTGCCTCCGATAGCTGGAAACTGAGAACTTAGGGAAAGGAGGAAAAATGTCGCTAAAAGTTGCCATAAATGGGTTCGGTCGCATCGGACGCTGTATGGCCAGGATTCTTTTCAGCAAGGATTGGGATTTGGAGTTGGTGGCCGTTAACAGCCGTTCAGTGTCTGAGGTTCTGGCCCATCTGCTGAAATATGATTCGGTGCATGGGATTTTTCCGGGGACGGTGGAGGCTAAACCAGGCCAACTCATTGTCAATGGTCACCGGATAGTCCTGCCGCGCCTGGACGCCCCGCCGGAAAAACTGCCCTGGCAGGACTTGGGGGTCCAATTGGTGTTGGAATCTACCGGGGTTTTTCGGGATGGGCCGACGGTTTCAGGGCATATCCGGGCCGGAGCGAAAAAAGTATTGCTCGCCGCTCCGGGGGAAAATCTGGACGGCACCTTTGTCTATGGCGTGAACCATCACCTGTATGACCCGGCCAGGCATGAAGTAGTCTCCAATGCTTCTTGCACCACTAACTGTCTGGCCCCGCTGGTTAAGGTGATACATGAGGACTTGGGCCTGGAGCGCGGTCTGATGATAGCCTCGCATTCCTACACCATGTCCCAGCGGCTCCTGGATGGTTCTCATAAGGACCTGCGCCGGGGGGGCGGGCCGCCGCCAGGTCCATTGTGCCCACTTCCACCGGCGCGGCTAGTGCGGTGGCGGAGGTGATACCAGAGTTAAAAGGCCACCTGGATGGGATCGCCCTCAGAGTGCCGACCCCAGATGTCTCGATTCTGGATTTTACCGCGGTGGTCAAAAAATCGACTTCCCGGGAAGAAGTAAATCAAGCCTTTGTAAACGCTGCGGCCGGAGCCTTAAAGGGCATTATCGATGTTACCCACGAGCCACTGGTCTCGGTGGATTACACCGGCTCATATTTTTCCGCCATTGTCGATGCTCCCTTAACCCATGTCATGGACGGCACCCTGGTCAAGGTCATGGCCTGGTATGACAATGAAATGGGATTTGCCCATCGCATTTTGGATATGGCAACCTATATCGGCGAACGATTAAGTTAACCAGTTTCATTGTAAAGGGGACGAGCGGCTGGCTCGAAGCCAAATCCAGGCACAAGCCAATTTCATGAGTTGCACTAAGTTCAGGCGGCCTGGCGCAGCACCACCAGGGATCGAGCTTCAACTTTTACCTGGTCCCCGGCCTGAAAGGATGCTTCTTGTTCCAGCCAGCCGATGGCGGTGTCAAGTTCCTTAATCCAGAGCTCTCCCCAATCGGTACCAGGAAGAGTGAAATCCAGAGGTTCGTGGTGGGCATTGAAAATCATGTAAAAGTTGTCGTCTACAACCGGCTCGCCGCGGGGATTGGGATTCGGAATGGTCTTGCCGTTTAAAAACACCCCCAGCGACTTTGCATAACCCTGTCCCCAGTCCTCCTCGGCCATTTGCTCGCCTTCCAAAGTAAACCAGGCAATGTCCCTGATCTCGCTGCCATGGATAGGGCGGCCGTGAAACCAGCGGCGGCGGCGAAAAACCGGATGATCGCGGCGGTAGCGAATTAGCCGCTGACAAAAAACCAGCAGGTCTTCGTCAGCTTTCTCCCAGTCGTACCAGGAGAGCTCATTGTCCTGGCAGTAGGCATTGTTGTTGCCCTGCTGGGTGCGGTCGATTTCGTCGCCGCCCAGCAGCATGGGCACCCCTTGCGACAGAAGCAGGGTAGTCAGAAAGTTCCGCTTCTGGCGAGTTCGCAGCTGGAGTACCTCCGGATCGTCGGTCGGGCCCTCCACGCCGCAGTTCCAGGAGCGGTTGTGGCTTTCGCCATCGCGGTTTTCCTCGCCATTGGCATCATTATGTTTTTCATTGTAGGAAACCAGATCATTCAAGGTGAATCCATCATGGGCGGTGATGAAGTTGATGCTGGCATAGGGCAGTCGGGAAGTGTTCTCGTAAAGATCTGAGCTGCCGGTGAAGCGGGAAGCGAACTCTCCCAGGGACTGGTCTTCGCCCCGCCAGAAGTCACGCACGCAGTCCCGGTATTTGCCGTTCCATTCGGTCCACACCGGAGGAAAGTTCCCCACCTGATAGCCGCCCTCTCCTACATCCCAGGGCTCGGCAATGAGCTTGACCTGGCTGATTACCGGGTCCTGCTGAATGAGGTCGAAGAACGCCGACAATCGCTCCACATCATGGAGCTCGCGCGCCAAGGTGGCGGCCAGATCAAAACGAAAGCCGTCCACATGCATCTCCAGGACCCAGTAGCGTAGGGAATCCATGATTAGTTGCAAGACGTGGGGGTTACGCATGTTCAGACTGTTCCCGGTGCCGGTATAGTCCATGTAATAGCGTTGATCTTCAGTGAGGCGATAATAATAGGCGTTGTCGATCCCCTTGAAGCAGAACATCGGGCCCAGATGGTTGCCTTCCGCCGTATGGTTATAGACCACATCCAGAATAACTTCTATGCCGGCCTGATGAAAGGTCTTGACCATCTGCTTGAATTCGGCCACTGCCGCCCCCGGGCGGTTGTCGGACGCATACTCACTATGCGGTGCGAAATAGCCGATGGAATTGTACCCCCAATAGTTTCGCAAACCTTGATCGACCAGGTGTTTATCATGGATAAAATAGTGGATCGGCATCAGCTCTACTGCGGTTATCCCCAGCTGTTTGAAGTACTCGATGACTGCCGGTTGCGCCAGACCGGCAAAGGTGCCCCGGAGCTCCGGGGTGATTTCCGGATGCACCGCGGTGAACCCTTTGACATGGGTCTCATAAATGATGGTTTCATGCCACGGTAGTTGCAGGCGGCGATCTCCACTCCAGTCAAAATGGGGCTGGTGCACTACCCCGCGCAGCATGAAGGGGGCGCTGTCGCTATCGCTTGCAGTTTCGGGGCCGCCATTGAAGCGGTAGGGAAAAACCGCCTCATCCCACCTGATCTGTCCATCGACCGCTTTGGCATAAGGATCGAGCAGCAGCTTGGCTGGATTACAGCGGTGGCCCTGGGCCGGGTCCCATGGTCCATGGACACGAAAGCCGTAACGCTGGCCAGGCTCCACCGTCGGCAAATAGCCGTGCCAGCAATAGCCCGTAACCTCGGCCAAATCGATGCGGGTCTCGTTTCCTTCTTCGTCAAAGAGGCAAAGCTCCACCCGCTCGGCGATCTCGGAAAACAAGGAGAAGTTCGTCCCGTAGCCATCATAAACGGCCCCCAAAGGATACGGTTGTCCTGGCCATACTTTCATAGCTGTCTCCCTTTTAATTGTTCTGAGTCAGACCACAAGAAGCCCGAATATCAAAATCAACGAGCTGTTCGATTATATCGTATTGGGTTTAGCCAGGAAACTATTTGCTGGCATCCAGGGCCGGATGTTGGCCAGCTTGCCGGAAAGCCAAGATTGAGGATTTAACCTTTCACAACTTGTGGCATCACGCCATAAATAACGAGCGGTTGCGGGGGCAGAGCTATTATCGTATAATAGCAGCGTCTAGTTTTGGAATACCAAGTGTATCCATATGGTTGGTATAACCGGCAAAGAGGAATTGCCCTGAGAAGAAAATCCGAGGCAATAACCCCTATAATAACCAAAGCCCAAAGGGTCAAGCAGCCGATAAGATAAATATTTAGTATTATTATGCCCCCGTAGCTCAGTAATGGATAGAGCAAGGGATTCCTAATCCCTGTGCCGCCGGTTCGAATCCGGCCGGGGGTACCAGGAATATCAAGGGGTTAGCCGTCACAGCTAACCCTCTTTGTTCCCTGGTGTCCCTATAGGTGTCCAGACGCTCAGATTTTCTCCCCCACCAGAGCTTTTAGTTCCTCTTTGCTCACCGTGTTATAACGCTTGAGCACATTCATGGTCTTATGGCCGGTTGCCGCCATAATTCTGAAATAATCATGGCCATGCAGTCGCCAATTATTGATAGCTGTATGCCTCAGGTCGTGAAAGGTAAAGTCCTCAAGTCCAGCACGGTTGCAGGCCGTAATAAATGATTTCTTAATGGATGCTACCGACCGACCCTTATAGGTGAATACCTTAACCCCTGGCAATCCCTGCACCATATCCTTGAACATGGCGATTAGCTCTGAATTCAGAGGCACATAACGCCCCTCATTTGTCTTACAATCTTCTGGCCGCAACTTGATAAAACCGTCTTTCAAGTCCACTTGGCCCCAAGTCAGACTTAAGATTTCTCCTTGCCGCATCCCGGTATTGTAGGCCAACTTGACAATAGGCTTAAGGTGCTCCGGGCTATGGGCGAGCAGTTGGGCATATTCCTCTTCGCTTAACACCCGCTCCCGGACAAGGAGGTCTTGCTATCTGGGCTTTTCTTAATATACCGTCCCTCAGTCCTGGCACTTAGCACTTCCCTTAACCTTTGCTCTGCCGCTGCCTTATTTGGGCCAATCCGTTCCCGCCTCAGCCAACGATCATGGTCATAATACTCAATCCAGTAAACCCGCCCGGAAAATTTTGCCAGGGCAAAGCCACATTTGCAGACCTTGACCTTCTGACTATTCCGTTTGTTGCACTCCGGGCATTCCACCAACAGTCCCATTTATTTTACTCTCCATTAGTTGTCGTTCCAGTTCCTTTAGCGCTAAGGCCAAAAAGGCTGGAATTTTCCGCTTGTCAATTTCCCATTGCGCTACTGTTACCCGGTGCACGCTCAGTAGCGCGCCCAGTTTTGCTTGAGTAATATTCCACTGACGCCGCCAAAGTTTTAACTCTTGGCCTTGCATATTAATATTGTAATCAATGATTACAAATAAATCAATAAAAAATAACTTTGACTATTTTGAAAAAAGGCTGTAAAATGCTGCCGATAAAAAAAATTAGAAAATGCACTTGGTTATGGATCACAAGAAAAAAAGGCTTCTCCACCTGCTCCGAGAGAAATCATACCACCACCGGGCTGATCCCCCCTTTACTCTGGCTTCTGGTAGGAAAAGCCCTTATTATATAGATTGTAAGCCTACTATGCACCATCCTGAGGGCAAGGCGCTTATCGCTGAGATTATTTTTAACCGAATCAAAGGCCTTAATATCGACGCAATTGGTGGTTTGACGATGGGGGCTGACCCCATTGCCATTGCGACTTCATTGCTAAGCTACCTAAGGGGAAGACCCATTAAATCATTTTCAGTGCGAAAAACCCCCAAAGGGCGTGGGACTGAAAAGACAATAGAAGGCGATATTTGTCCCGGAGATAAAGTTATCATAGTGGATGATGTCATCACCTCAGGTGCTTCCGTCATTACCGCTGTAAGAGCTGCGGAAAATTTTGGCCTTAAAATTATTAAGGTGATAGTTCTAGTGGATAGAGAGGAAGGCGGAAGGGAGGCAATAGAAAAACGGGTTCCCAAGGTAGAAGCGATTTTCACCTTGCGTGACCTAAAGGAGCTTGACACAGTTGAAGGAGATTCTCCAAAAGGGGTTGTATCCAGACCAGTTAAACCAGCTTATTCAGCTATGTGATGATTATTTTGAGAAAGACCCCATTACTTTTTATGTCCTGATTATCATCTTCGAAAATATCCTAAATGTTTTCTGGGAATCTGAGCAGGTTCTCCCAGAAAATTATCATCGCCTCGAAAGCAAACTTTCTCCTCTAATCTTGGCAGTTTGGGAATCCTCAGGAGAGCAGCGAAAGCTTGCTCTTGAAAGATTAATCATAGAATTCAAAGACTTCCGGTTAGGT
>JBKHJN010000063.1:0-8761 GCA_046538075.1 Desulfobacteraceae bacterium
TCCCCAATCCCCCCATTTCCCTGGCCGGATCGGACTAACTGCGTTAAGGTTGGTTATTGCTATTTGCTCCATTTCTATAAGAGAACGCGGCCAGAATGTCGATAGAGGCGAGGCCTCAATTTGCTGGGGTAAGTTACTCAAAAAAGGCAGGAATATTGCCTAGGGGAATACCCCTTGATTGATTAGAGAGTTTTATTGAGGGGGGCTTATTTGATAAATGTCGGGATGGAGGTTAGGGGCGGATTAAAAAGGCGGTTAGCCTTTCCAGTGCTCGACGTCAATGATGCCCAGCCTGACCGCATAGCGCACCAGATCCAGGGTGCTATGCAGATTGAGTTTGGCCATGATATTAGTTTTATGATTTTCTGCGGTCTTGGGACTGATATAAAGTTTACGCGCAATATCTTTAATTTTCAGGCCTTCGGCCAAGAGTCGGAAGATCTCCTGTTCCCGGGTAGTCAGGCTGGCATAAACCGGGTCGATGGTCTTCGCCTTTTGTTCCGGGAACTCCGATAATTTTTGCACTACTTGGTACGATACCGAAGCGTCCAGGAAATACTCTCCTTGCGAGACCAGTTCCAATGCCTGTAAAATTTTTGCCGAAGGGGCATCCTTGACCACATAGCCGCTCGCCCCGGCCTGAAAGGCCGCGGTAATGTAATCTATTTTGGAGTGCACACTGACTATCAAAACCCGGGTGGCCGGCGACAGGTTCTTAAGGTTCTTGGTTAATTCAATGCCATTGCTATCCGGCAACGATATATCCATCACCACCATATCCGGCTTGAGATCCTCTGCCAACCTCAGGGCCTCTTTTCCTACTCCGGTCTCGCCGACTATTTCCAATTCTGGGTTTCGGGAAATAATCGATTTGAGCCCTTCCCGGAACAGGGGATGGTCATCAACGAGCACTATGGTTGTTTTGGGGTTCACGAATGACTTCCTTCCAGGGAATTTCAACCAGGATGCGAGTGCCTTTTTGGGGTTGCGATTCGATCTGCATATTGCCTCCAAGGAGGGCAACTCTTTCTTGCATATTCAGCAGGCCCATATGTTTTTCAAAAAATCCTCCGGACTGCTGTTCAATAACGTCGAAACCGGTGCCGTCGTCTTGCAGGCGCAAAATTACCTTGGGGTAGGAGGACACCAGCTTAATGCTGACGTTTTTAGCCTGGGCATGTTTGCGGACGTTGTTTAATCCTTCCTGGATGAATCGATAGATGGTAATAACCGCGTCTTCACTGAGTTTGTCTTCCTCAATACCGGCAATCGACAAATTTACTTTGAGGCCGGACCGAGCCGTGAACTCTTCACAGAGTTGGTAAAGGGCCCGGGTCAGCCCCAGATAATCGAGGATGGGAGGGCGCAAGCCATAGGCCAGTTCCCGAATTGACCCTAAAACGTTGTGAACATTATCAGAAATCTGCAGTATTTTTGAATTCAATTTTTTTCTGGTCTTGTCGGGCAGCAGTTCCATCAGATTGTCCAGGCTGATTTTAACTGCGGACAACTCTTGGGCCACGGAATCGTGAAGTTCCCGCGAAATCCGCAATCGCTCTTTTTCTTGGGCTTTCATCAGTTCATGAGTAAGGCCGCGGATATTCTCCTCGTTCCATAATCTTTCTAAATCCAGGCTCAGATTAATGGCGACCTTTTCTAATTCCCGCACCAGGTTTTCAGGAACCATATTTTCCCTGGCATCGGCAAGGTGAAGCAAGCCGATGATCCGGTCTTTAATACTCAAAGGGATGAGGGCCACCGATTTATAGCCATACTCCCGGCAGCAATTACAAGTAATCCCCTCGGCTTCTGAGGAAAGCATATCCTCGCTGCGGTCGGCGGTGTTCATGAAGAATGAACCATTGGGAGTGAAACCAGGAGTTCCGGGAGGAATATCGCCCTTGATAAGTTTAAGGCACAAATATTTCTCGGAATCGATTGCCTCCAGGGAGAGCTGATTGGCCGCATTATAAAATTTTTGGCTGAAACCTTGAGAGGCTTCAAGGGGAATAGTGCCGTCCCGCTGCAAAATCCTGATGCCCACCGCCTTACAGTTGGTATAGTCGGCAATTTCCTTGACAAATTCTTTTAATAATTCCTCCAGATTGTTAGCCTGGTTGGCGACCACCATTATTTTATTATGGAGTTCTAAGATCTTGTCCCGTTGATGCAGTATTTCGGCCATCTGGTCAAGGCTGTGGGCCAGCGCCAAGATCTCACCCTTGCCCTCCGGCAACCCGGTCCGCACCCCTTGGTGGCCGGCGGCTAACTGCTGGGCAGTTTTTATTAAAGTATGGATGGGTTGCAGGATAAACCGTGAACTCAGAATCCAGGCCGCGGCCAGCGCCAGGGCGGCCGCCAACCCCAGCCCCCAGAGATTGCGGGCAAAATTGTCGCTTACCTCAGCATAGAGGATTTGGGCCGGAACCCCGGCAATGATAAAGCCGGTGGAATTTGCCTGGTTCAATGGTTCAAAGGCATATAATCTGGAAAGGCCGTCAATCCCAACGGCTTCGCGCACGCCTTGCCTTTGAGATAAAACAATATCAATGATTTCGCCTTGGGGGGCCGGCAACCCGACCCACTGCTGGGGATCAGGCCAGCGCCCCAGAATAACACCCTTCTCATCGACAACCTTGACCACTGCCTTCACCGGCAAAGAGCCTTGATTGATAAGTTTCTGGATCCACTCCAGGCTGAGATTGACGAACAGGACTCCGTTGAGTTGACCAGATGAACTCCACACCGATTTCGCCAACCGCAGGTAAGAATGGTCGGCAGGATTTGCCTGATAATCTCCAACCACAACCTGGCGGGTCTGGAGGGCTTTTTGAAAATAAGGCCGGTCGGCCAGAGCAACTGATTGGCGGGTGGGCAGGGCACTGCAGATGATCTTGCCCTCAGAATCGGTCAGCCCCAAATTTACCAGTTCTTGGTTGGCCTTTACTAAATCGGAAAACAGGACCGAACATTCAGGGCTGCGGGCCTGGCGCACCTGTGGGATTTCACTCAGGAGGGCCATTAGCTGATGGGTTTGGCGAAGCAGCTGTCCATGAAACCTGACCAGATCCCGAACCACATCGGAAATCTCTTCCTCCACGTTCTTTTTAACCAAGCGCCGGTGTTCCAGACTGGTATAAACGACCAATCCCAGAGCTGGAATGGCCGCCAAGAGGACAATGCCTATAAGCCGGACCCGCAGATTGGAGAACAAGCCACCCATATATTTGAAATTACCAGATAGAGGCATCAGATTGCAAGTGAAAGTGAAACAGACTAAGTAACTGAAATTTAAAAAGTTGTTCAATTAAATTGGCCGAACCGAAAGGAGAGTTGTACGGTTTGATCAGTTGGTCAATTGTCCGCTGCCCCAGTGCGGCGCTAAAATGCAGGCACAGTAATCCTTTCCTTAGAAAATGGCGGCAAATGGCGGGCAGAATCAGCTGGCCCGCAGCCCCCTGGCGATGCACCCGGAAAGCCAAGGGAAAGCACCCCGCCTGACAAAAAGAGGGGTCGGCATCGTCAGCCAACCCCTTGCATTTTCTGGCTCCCCGGGACGGACTCGAACCGCCGACCAAGTGGTTAACAGCCACCCGCTCTACCTGCTGAGCTACCGGGGATTATCTACCGATGATTTTTAGCCCTACGCCCTGGCTGGGGGACGAGGATTCGAACCTCGGTAAGCAGATCCAGAGTCTGCTGTCCTGCCACTAGACGATCCCCCAATTCTATTCTATATAAAATAAGAAATTGAGTTTGTCAACCGCACTATAACCGCCTGGGAATTACCGGTCAAATAATCTCGATACCCAGCGCTACTGCTTTCCGGTAAAATTTAGATGGCGGCAAAAATTATCTTGACAACACATATATAGTATTTTATTGTGGAAATAAACACAATATATAGTTTGAAAATGTTTAGAAAAGTTGCATAACTACCAACTTAAAAGGAGGCGGCAATGATCAGCACGGCATTAGATAGGGAGATCAGCGGGGGCCTGCCTTTAAGCCCCAATGCTTTGGTGGTGCTCAAAAAGCGTTATCTCAAAAAAGACAACCAGGGGGAAGTCTGCGAGGCCGCGCCCGAGATGTTCGAGCGGGTGGCCGCGACCATTGCCCAGGTGGACCGCCTCTATGATTCCGAGGCCGACATCGCGGCCACGACCCGCAAATTCTACGAGCTGATGGCCTCCCTGGCCTTCATGCCCAATTCCCCCACCCTGATGAACGCCGGCCGGGAATTGGGGCAGTTGTCGGCCTGCTTTGTGCTGCCGGTCGAGGATTCCATCGACAGCATCTTTGACACCGTTAAACATACCGCCCTGATCCACAAGAGCGGCGGCGGCACCGGCTTTGCCTTTTCCCGCATCCGCCCTGAGGGCGACCCGGTGCTGTCCACCAAGGGGGTGGCCTCGGGGCCGATATCCTTCATGAACATCTTTGATGTGGCCACCGAGACCATCAAACAGGGCGGCACCCGGCGGGGCGCCAATATGGGCATCCTACGGGTCGATCATCCTGACATTGAAAAGTTCATCACCTGTAAGAACAAGCTGGACCGGCTGAACAATTTTAATATTTCCGTGGCCCTGACCGACGCCTTTATGGATGCGGTGGCGCATGGCGCCGAATTTCCCCTGGTCAATCCCCGCACCGGCGTCGTGGTCAAAAAGGTCAACGCCGCGGTGCTGTTCGATATGATCGTCCAGAGCGCCTGGGCTACCGGCGAACCCGGGGTGATTTTTCTGGACGCCATTAACCGGGGCAATCCCATCCCCCACATCGGCGACATCGAGGCCACCAACCCCTGCGGCGAACAACCGCTGTTGCCTTATGAGTCCTGCAATTTAGGCTCTTTGAATCTGGCTACCGTCGCTAAGGAGGGTAGCATTGATTATTCCAGGTTAAAAGACCTGGTGTGGACCGCGGTGCACTTCCTGGACAATGTCATTGATGCCAACAACTTCCCGCTGCCGGTAATCAGCGAACGCACCATGCAGAACCGCAAGATCGGCCTGGGGGTGATGGGCTTTGCCGATCTGCTGCTCAGGTTGGGCGTTCCCTATAATTCGGAAGAGGCGGTGCAGACCGCCGAGGAGGTCATGGCCTTTATCCAGGCCGAGTCCAAGGCCGCGTCCGCCGAGTTGGCCTCCCGGCGGGGCAATTTCCCGAAATTCCCGGGTTCGATGTATGACGGCAATGGCCACGGCCAGATGCGCCATGCCACCACCACCACCGTGGCTCCCACCGGCACCATCAGCATCATTGCCGGGTGTTCCAGCGGGGTCGAACCCCTGTTTGCCATCTCCTTTGTGCGGCGGGTGCTGGACGGCGCCGAACTGGTGGAAGTGCACCCCTATTTTGAGGAACTGGCCCGGCGCCGCGGCTTCTACGGCCCGGAACTGATGAAGCAGATCGCCCAGCAGGGCACCATTCGCGATATCAAAGAAATTCCTAAGGACCTCCGCCGAGTGTTTGTCACCGCCCACGATGTCTCGCCGCATTGGCATATCCGCATCCAGGCCGCCTTCCAGAAATATACCGACAACGCGGTGTCCAAGACGGTCAATTTCCCTCAGGGCGCCCTGGCCGAGGATGTGCGCCAGGTCTATGTCATGGCCCATGAACTGGGCCTCAAGGGGGTGACCATCTACCGGGACGGCAGCCGCCCCGAGCAGGTGCTGAGCTTCGGCGCCCAGAAGGCCCCGGAAGAGCGCTATATCGCCCCGCGGCCCCGGCCCACCCGCACCGTCGGGGTCACCCAACTGATCAACACCGGCTGCGGCAAACTCTATGTTACGGTCAACCGGGATGAGGCGGGTTTCTGCGAGGTCTTTGCCCAGATGGGCAAGACCGGCGGCTGCGCCTCCTCGCAGATCGAATCCACCGGCCGCCTGATCTCCCTGGCCCTGCGTTCCGGGGTCAAGGTGGAGTCGATCATCAAGCAGATTTCCGGCATCCGCTGCCCCAACCCCATCTGGCAGAACGGCCGCCAGGTGCTGTCCTGCCCGGACGCCATCTCCCAGGTGCTGGCCGCCGAGGCCCAGGTGGAGGTCACCGAAACCGAGGTCACCATGGGCTCCTGCCCCGACTGCGGGGGCGCGGTGGAACGGGAAGGCGGCTGCATCGTCTGCCGGGCCTGCGGGTTTTCGCGGTGTAGTTGATGGAGGATGGCGGCCACAACCAATAGTTCCCAAGTTGTACTTGGGAACGTATAAATCTTTTTGGAATAATGAGGTAAAGAAATGGAGAGATCAGATCGGATTAAACTTATTGAGAAAATAGAGGAAGAGCGGGATTCGCACTTAATTACATATATTTTGGGCGACCGTGAACCTACATCAGCAAGGGTTGCTCCAGATGCTATACGACCCTTAGCAGATCATCTTCGCTTGCATTTAAATAGAAATCCTAAACGTGATCGAGTGGACCTCTTTATATATGGACGGGGAGGTGACGCAGTAGTCCCTTGGCCGCTAGTAACTATGTTTAGGGAGTTCTCTAAAGAATTTAATGTAATTATCCCTTACCGGGCTTATAGCGCATTGACAATGGTTGCATTAGGAGCAGACAACATTATAATTGGTAAAAAAGGGGAATTAAGTCCAATTGATCCCACAATCTCCGCACAACCAGGCGCGGGAACAACTACACCGATTTCTGAAATAAGAACTGAGGATGTATCATCATATATAACGTTTATGAAGGAAAGAGCCGGCCTCAGTGATCAAAGCGCCCTAGCTTCGGCTATAGCCATCCTTGCTAATAATTTAGGTCCATTAAATCTTGGCAGTGTACAAAGGGCTCAATCGCATATTCGGCTGGTGGCAAAAAAACTCCTTACATCTCGAATGGCTAAAATAGAGGATGAACGGGTTGGGATAATTATTGAATGGTTGACTGAAAAAATTTACTCTCATGGGCATGCCATTGGACGCAAAGAAGCATCGGAGCTTGGACTCCAAATCCAAAAACCCCCTGAAAACATTGAAGAATTAATTTGGTCTCTTTATGAACAATATGAAAATCTCTTGCAATTTCGTAATCCCATTGATGTCAGGGCCACATTGGAAGATGCAAATAACGATGAGCTTGAACTTCAAAATTTAATCATTGGGTTTATTGAATCTGTGCCTCGCAGTGACGCATTTAAAATGAATTTTCGAATTAAGGGAGTTAGAGTTACACCTCCAAATGTCAATTTGAATCTGAACGTGCAATTTCCGCCTCAAATTAACCCAGAAAACTGGAACGCACAAGCACAGCAACTTTTCCAGCAATTAATGCAAGTTATTTCAGAAAATGTCAGAAAACAGATAGCGGGAGTAGCCCCCATGAAAGATATTATTACCTACTCCCGCCATCCCAGTTGGCAAGAAATTACAAAAGAGGGCATTTAATCTTTTTTCACAGAGAAGAATTTATAGGGACATGCTGTCCGATTTCAAGGAGTTGCCCAGTGGTTGAAATAGGGCCATATACGACATATTGAAGTTTGCTATGAGCTTCATTTGGCTTTTCGCCAGGACCAGGGTCAGATACGGCTATAAAGCTCATGGGGGGCATAATATTGATTTTCACCTGCATTTCCATCGGACCCTCATTTATTTTTTTTAGAATTTTAATATGCAAATTATACGCCAAAGATAAAAATTTTTTAATTGTTTACAATCTTTCAAATACACACTTAGGAAAATAATAATTAACGACGAGAAAACTGTACAATTCTAATTCGCCCCCGTCAACGAATATTAAACTACCCGATCGGCAAAAATTTCCTACAATAAACAATGAGCTTGACACTTTAAACTTGTACCCAGATAAAAATTGGGCATGAGTGGTAAAAAGCTATGGTGTGTACAACTCATTCCCAAGTTGTCCTTGGGAACGCCATATTACTCTAAAAGGACCTTGACACCTTTTAAGCATTAGGCACAGCCGCGATAATTTTGTCGCACTAAAATCCCCCCTGACCCCCCTTCAGAAAAGGGGGGAATCAAGTCTGATCATGGTTATCCGGGACGATCTTTTCAAGTCCCCCTTTGGTAAAGGGGGATTTAGGGGGATTTTTATTACTCGGGTCTAATGATTGATTAATTGTAACCGTTCAGGCCGCCTCAGCAATTAACATGTTTACTGGTAAAAGTGAGGGTGCTGGTTGACCAGTACGATGAGCTTGAATAGCCGCAACCATATATTCCACGATATTTCGCTCTTGTTGGCGCAAGGTGGCGACTGCGGTGAGGATTCTTTCCGTGAAACGGCAGCCCTGGTTGCTCTGATTGCCAAAGCAACCTTTACGCCACAGCACCGCGCCCCGCAAGGCTCTTTCGGCCCGATTGTTGGTCGGTTCGACGCCGGGCACGAAGGCAAAGGTGAGCAAGGTGAAGATATACACTGAAAACTGAGCCACCTGGGTAATAATGCCGAGGACCAGTTATGGCCTCGGAGGAACAGGAAGGTGATTTCAATGGAAGTATGGCATACCATCCAAGTATGGCCGCGGCAGGGTCGATCGATGCGGTCGATAGCCCGGGAGTTGGGCAATTCTCGAAATACCGTCAAGCGTTATGGGGATAACCAGATCCCTCCCCGCTATGTTCGCCAGTCACCTGGGAGGAGGCTGGATCACTATGTTGACCGCATCCAAGCTATGCGAGCTCAGAAATTTATTGGTACCCGGATTTTTCATGAACTGAGGCAGTTGGGATATACCGGCTCTCTCACCAGCGTTTACCGCTACCTGAATCAATTGCCGCCG
>JBKHJN010000064.1:0-8552 GCA_046538075.1 Desulfobacteraceae bacterium
GGTGGGGGGCCTCTCGGTCCCCCGGCCCTCCCCTCAAATTAACCTTTTAAATGCTCGGACTAATAACTGGGGGCGGAGAAGATCGGTTGATTATGTTGCTAATCAACACGGTTAACGGTAAACTGGGGGTGAGATCATGGCACGCGTGGTAAGCTGGCATTCATTGGAAGATTGCGCTTCTCTGACGGAGGCGTTGGAAGTATTGCGAGCCGGAGGGGTGGTCGCCTGTCCCACCGAGACCTACTATGGCCTGGCCGTAGACGCCTTCCAAGAGGCAGCCCTGGACCGGGTGCTGGCCATCAAGGGCCGCCCGATGGGTAAACCGCTCTTAGTATTGGTGGCCGATGTTGGGATGGTAGAACAGGTGGCTTTAAATGTGCCGGCCTTGGCGCTTCAACTGATGGCCAGGTTCTGGCCCGGTCCCTTGACCCTGATCCTGCCCGCCCGTCCATTCCTTCCCATGCAATTGACGGCCGGGACCGGAACTATCGGGGTGCGGCAATCCAGCCACCGGTTGGTCCGCAGTCTGACCGCGGCTTATGGTTCCCCTCTGACCGGCACCAGCGCCAACCGCTCCGGACAACCGCCTTTGATTAGGGCCAGCCAGTTGCAAAAAGAGATGGGCACTGAATTGGAGCTGATTCTGAACAGCGGTCCCTGTCCCGGCGGCCTGCCGTCCACGGTGTTGGACCTGACTCAAACTCCGCCCCGGCTGGTCCGTATTGGCCTAGTGACCGCCGCCGTCCTGCAGGAGTATCTCATTTGATAGTTATTTCTAGATTGCAAAGGAACAATGATGCCAGAAGATAAACATCCAGTAGTGGTGGGAGTGGATCTGGGGGGCACCAACCTCCGGGTGGCGGTGATCAACGGCCAGGGTGAAATGCGGTTTCGACAAGCCTTTCCCACTCCCAAAGGCCAGGGTTCCCAGGAATTGGTGGAGAGGTTGGCAGGGGCAATCACGGCTGTGGGCCAGGAAGCTCAGGATCAGGGCAGTCAGGTGCTGGCAATTGGCATGGGGGTCCCCGGCCGGGTGCTGCCCCAAGAAGGGCGGGTGATTTTCTCTCCCAACCTGCCAGAACTCAATGACTGTCAGCTGGGGGCGGCGGCCCGGCGTTTGCTTCGCTGGCCGCTGTTCATGGATAATGATGCCAATATCTTTGCCTTGGGCGAGCAATGGCTGGGGGCCGGGCAGGGCAGGGCGAATATCTTGGGCATCACCCTGGGTACTGGAGTGGGCGGCGGGTTGGTGCTCAACGCCAGCATCTGGCCCGGTGAAGCCGGGTCCACTGCCGAGATCGGACATATAATTATCGACCCGCAAGGTGAAGTTTGCAACTGTGGCAACCGGGGCTGTCTGGAGACCCTGGCTTCCGCTCCCTGGACCGTAGCCTGGGTCAAATCCCGGCTGGCCGCTGGAGAGCCTTCCTCCCTTCGGGCAGCCTGGCAAAAAGACCCGGAAAGCCTGGGGGGGCGCCAGTTGCAGCAGGCCGCCGACACCGGGGACCGCCTGGCGCAAGCCGCCTTTGCCCGGGTAGGCCAGGCTTTGGGCCAGGCCATTGTCGATGTCGTCCACCTCCTGGGCCTGTCGCTGGTGGTCATCGGCGGCAAATTTAGCCTGGCCTGGGATCATTTTATTGGCCCCTTAGAGGATGAACTGGATCGGCGTCTGACCCTTTTCCCCCGCGCCCAGCTAAAGGTGGTCCCGGCCATCTTGGGCGATAATGCCGGACTCTTGGGCGCGGCCAGACTGGCATGGGACAATGTTACATGAGGAGATGGGGCTCAGGCCACAGGCAGTTTTCAACCGTTCGGATAGGTTATGATTTTCTAAAAAACAGACAGAAATCATCTACTAAGGAGTCAATATCATATCTGCTCCAGGGAGGGAGATTCAAATTGCCGGCTAATTCCGGGGGTGGAAAAGGTTTAGGAAAATGAACATTCATAGCCGCTAGCAGCTCTTCCCCCGGCATTTTTTGGTAAAGCTGGCTTATCTCCATTACCAGCTCGAAATGCTCATGGAATAACCAATGATTATAAGGCCGCATGCCATTTCCTCCACCTTGGCGCCCCAATTTACCATAATTCTGGGTCGAAACGCAAACCTTAGGTAGTTTAGCTTCACTTCGACGGGCTCAGCTAATCTACTCCCACCGATGCCTTGCCTTAGCTTATCTATTTCCTGAAGCCGGCCTCAGGTCAACAGAACCAGGGAAGGATAAACATTGCCGCAATCCGCAATTAATAAAATCTTAAAATACCTATTTTAATTTGGCACTTAGTTTGCAAAGCAAAGTTTAGAGCCGTTATTTAGGTCGATCTCCAGAGGTTCAAGGTTAAGATGTCAAGGTTGCAGATAAAAATGCCAGCCTGCCCATAAAATAATTTTTAACCCCCTAAAGTAAGTTAATGATATGGACGATAATAAGCATAGGGAATTGTTGAGCATCGACGCGGCTCAAGCTCTTCGCCTCCGGGGTTGGGGGCAGAGCAATTGGGGTGCCGGTGCCCCATAAAAGCGGATCAGGGCTAACTGAGAAGAACAATGCTTAGCAAGCGACTAACTTTCTTCTACTGGATTAAAGAATTTGGCTTGTTAGAATTCCTCTAATTTTGGTAGGATGAAAGGGCTGACGGTCGCCAAGGAAGGTCATCGTGCTGATTTTTACTAGAAAGATTGGAGAAACTATCAGGATAGGAGATCATATCCGGATCAAGATTGTGGATATCAAGGGAAAACAGGTCCGCATAGGTATTGAGGCACCGCCTGAAGTGGCTGTGCACCGGGAGGAAATCTATCTCAAAATCCTGGAGGAGAATCTTCAAGCCGCGGAGGTCGAAAGCGTAGATCTGAATGAGGCTAACAATCTGTGGAGACCAGAAAAGTAAGTTTAACCGGGAATCAGGAAAAAATTACGGAATGTGGATTCTCGATAGAAACCAAGCAATTAGGTACCATCACCGTCCGTCCGGACCAAATCATTACCGTTCCTCAGGGGTTACCAGGATTCTCGGATTATCATCGTTATATTCTGGTGGAGCACGGCCAGGAATCCCCCTTCCTCTGGTTCCAATGTGTGGATAATCCGGCTCTGGCCTTTGTGGTCATTGACCCCCGCCGTATTTTCCCTGATTATCCGATTGCCCGAATCAACGCCATGCTCAGAGAACTTGAGGCAGAGAGTGCCGAAGATCTACAGGTCTTTGTTATCGTTACTATTCCGCGCCGACGCCCCCAGGAGATGACGGCCAATCTTTTAGGGCCGTTATTGATCAACCCCAAAAACCGGCAGGCCAAACAGCTGATTCTCGATAATCCCTGGTTGTCCCATCAGTACCGGCTCATTCCGCGATAATTTTATAAATAAAACCAAGATAAACTGCCCGATTCGATCGGGCCTAGAAGATTGATCTCCACCCCTGCCGCTGGCCTTGCCCCGGCCCTCAGCCTCAATCCCCCTCGGGGAGAGGTGGGGGAGGAGAAGAATTTTCGGGAGTTTTGGACCCCAGTTTTTCCAGAACCCTCTGCAAGCTTTGCATTTCCTGCCCAAAGCTTTTCCAATTACCGGTTGTCAAGTATTCCTGGGCCTGGCGCAAATGCCTGAGCGCCTGGGCCGGGTCTATGGTCAGGGCGGCAGGAGGTTGGACCTCAGCAGGCAAAGATGGAGGTGCTGCTCCGGTGCCGACCTTTTTTATTGCTCCGGCCAGGGTATCATCGAAAACCAGGCGCGGTCCGTTAATCACGACTACTTTTTTAAGTTCTGGCATCTGGGATTGGCTCGATACCAGAAACAGCGGCTCGACATAGAGCAGGGAATCTTTGACCGGAATGACCAGCAGATCGCCGCGCAGCACCCGGGAGCCTCTCTGGCCCCACAGGGTCATGAGACGCGAGATCTCCGGGTTCTGGTTGATGCGGGCTTCAATCTGCATGGGGCCATAAATTAATCTGTCTTTGGGAAACTTATAAATCAACATCTCCCCATAATTGGGTGGATCACAGCGGGCCGCCAGCCACCCCACCATATTTTTTTTCCGAACCGGGGTGTACGGCAACAGCAATAGAAACTCCTCCTGAGGGCTCTCGGGCAGGCGCATGACCAGGTAATAGGGGTCGAGGAATTGTTCCTGATCTTCATAGATTTCAGAGGGCACGTCCCATTGATCTTCCCGGTTATAAAAGACTTCCGGGTCTTGCATATGGTAAGTCCGGAACATCGCGGCCTGCACATAAAAAAAGCTTACTGGGTAGCGGATATGGCTCTTGAGATGATCAGGCATCTCCTCAAACGGCCGGAACAGGGTAGGATAAATCCGGTGCCAGGTGGCGGCTAAGGGTTCCTGCGGGTCCATCAGATAAAGGGTGATCTGGCCATTATAGGCGTCGACCACCACTTTGACACTGTTCCGGAGATAGTTGAATTTTCCCTGCTGCCCGGCAAAGGGAGTGGAATAAGGGTAGCGAGAGGTTTGGGTGTAGGCGTCGAGGAACCAGAACAGGCGTCCCTGGGAAATCACCGGATAGGGCTGGCTGTCAAAGCTCAGGAAAGGCGCCAGGGTCTGGGCCATTTGAGACACTGTCCGCCGCATCAGAATTTTGGTTTCGGGCCCCAGATAGCCGGAGAGAATAATTTTTAAATCCCGGAATTGCAGGGCCATCAACAGACGTTTGAAAAAGCTGTCCAGTTGGACCCCGCCGGTGCCTTGATATTGGGTATAGCGGTTTACATCTCCCGCCGGGTAGTCAAATTCATCGGTTTGGGTATTGACCAGAACATAATGTTTGGTCAGGGTGCCGAAGTAGATCTCCGGGCGTTTGAGGGCTAACTCAGGTTTGCCGACCGGTGGCAGATCTTTTAACCAAAAATCTGGCATGCCGGTAGAGGTAACCTGATTCACCGGACTCAGACAGACTCCATAGCCATGGGTAAACTTTAACCGCTCGTTAACCCAGGTCCGGGCTTCAACAGAAAGTTGGCTTACCGACAGTTCGCGCGGCGACAGCATCACCTGGCGGAGTTCCCCGTCCACCTGATAACGATCGATAGCTACTAATGGAAATTCATAATAGGGACGGATTTCCTGAAGCTGCTTGTAGGTGCTTAAAATCGGCCGTTTATCCCAGACCTTGATATTTTTTATGGTTCCCGGAGCCGCGTCCAGGTCTGCCTCAGTCAAGGTTTCCCGCGCCGGATAGTCAACTTCTTGAATCTGTTCCAGGCCATAGGCCAGTCGGGTGGATTTTATGTTATTGTAAATGTAAGGGGTTTCTTTGAGGAGTTCGTTGGGTTTTACCAGGAAGTGTTGCAGCAGGGCCGGGTAAATATTTAATCCCAGGATGGCCACGACCACAGTGGAAATCAGCCCACTGACGGTCAGGCGATAAGCCGGCCGCCACAGGTTGGCAAGAACCAGTGCCGCGGTAATCAGGGCCAATAAGGTCACCACCGGGTAAATGGTCAGGACCCCTTTTTCTTCGGCATATCCGGCCCCAAAGAAAACATTATGATCCTGGTATAGCACCTGGTAGCGGTTCAGCCAGAACAGCCAGATAAATACAAGGAGCAAAATCCCTCCCAGGATCAAAAGATGCCTTTGAATCCCAGGATTAAAATATAAACGATGGGTCCGGGGATTATAAGATATGGCTTCATTTTGGATATACTTGATTGATACCAACAAAATAATGCCAACCCCGGCCAGCAGCAGGGCCCCGGCAATCATTCGATAAAAGGGCAGGCTAAAAATATAAAAGGCAATGTCTTGGTGGAACAGCGGGTCCTGAACCGCAAAATTCTGGCCGTTCCAGAACATCAGGATGGTCTGCCATTCACCTGCGGCCAGGCTGCCAGCCAAATAAGTGAAAAGGCCCAGACCGGCCCACAAGGCATATTTTAAAGATTGCTGAATCCCCGCCATGGCCGAGAGCGAGATGATGAAAGGCGACCCCCCAGGCCGGGCCGGGGGAAAAGAGAGGCGTTGGGCCAGATAAAGATTCAAGATGGCCAACAAAAAGAAACAGGCACCGCCCACCACCGCTGCCAGGGCTTGCGCCCCCAGGGTGATCAGATAGACCTGAAGATACCCCAGAGATTCAAACCACAGCCAGTCAACCAAAAAATCTACGGCAAACAGAAATACGACCAACAACACCGCCAGGGTAATAAGCAGGCCGATCAGGAATTTCTGCTGCCCGTAGAAGCCTTTCCAGTTATCCGAATATTGCCTCACCTTTTATCCTCAAGGCCACATCTTAGGCTGGTTGGGGGATAATATCTCTATTCTCCCAAGTTATATTAATAATAAGCTATTATTGAATTTTAAGCAGAAAACCAGAAACTGGCAATCGGATCCAATATATCTTAAAATTTTAGGTCGCCTTTTGCAAGGCTACAAGATTCAAAAGCAAATGGGCAAGTATCTCTACCTGCCCATGCCATGAATATTTTAATCAGCTATTGTCAGTCAATCCGAAACGTCAATCCGGTCAATGGTACCCACTTCAGCCCAGCCGGCATACTCCGGCCCGGCATTTTTTCTCCCTGATATGCTCTTCGAATTCCGTTCGGAAAAGTTTCAAGGCGCTCATCAGGGGGCCGGGCGCGGTCTGCCCCAACGGGCAGAACGAGGCGTCCACCATAGTGGCTGCCAGACGCTCCAAAAAGTTCAGATCCTCCTCTTTGCCCTGGCCCTGACAGATGCGGGTTACGGTTTCCAAGAGGCGCGGCGTCCCTTCCCGGCACGGGGTGCACTGGCCGCAAGATTCATGAGCGAAAAATTTGGCCACCGAACGGATAAAGTCGACCACACAGACGCTTTCATCCATCACCAGCATGGTGCCGGACCCCAAGGCCCCGCCCACTTGGGCTAAAGAGGCCAGATCCATGGGGACGTCCAGGGCCTCGGCGGTGACCAAGCCGGCGGAGGCACCGCCAGTCTGGCACATCTTAAACTTGCTACCCTCCCGCAGGCCGCCGCCATAGTTGTCGATTAACTCCCGCAGGGTTATGCCCACCGGCACTTCAACGATCTGGGGCGTCTTGACATGGCCGATGATCTGATAAATTTTGGTGCCGGTAGTATTCTCGGTTCCCAGCGATTTATACCAGTCGCCGCCTTTGTCGATGATCGCTGGCACGCTGGCCAGGGTCTCAACATTGTTGACCACCGTAGGTTGATGCCACAATCCTTCTACTCCCGGAAACGGTGGTTTGGCGCGTGGATAACCGCGATGGCCCTCGATCGATTCAATCAGCGCGGTTTCCTCCCCGCACACATAAGAGCCAAAGCCTGAGCGGACTTCGATATCAAAGGAGAAATCAGTGCCAAACAGCTTGTCTCCCAAGTAGCCTTTGTCCTTAGCCTGGTCAATAGCATTTTGCAGCCGGTACTTGGACAGGTAGTATTCGCCCCGCACGTAGATGAAGCCTTTGCTGGCGCCGACCGCAAAGCCGGCAATGGCCATGCCTTCCAAAATCTTATGGGGGTCGCCTTCCATGATGTAGCGGTCTTTGATGGTCCCGGGTTCTCCTTCATCGGCATTGCAGATGATATATTTGGGGGTAACGGTAAGCGGCCGGGTAAAAGACCACTTCACCCCGCAGGGGAAACCGGCCCCGCCCCGGCCGCGCAGCCCCGAAGTCTTAACCTCTTCAACCACCGTCTCCGGGGTCATGGTGGTGACCGCCTTCTTTATCGCACTATAGCCGCCTTTGGCTAAATAGTCGTCAATTTTCATGGGGTCGATGACCCCGACGTTGTCGAGCACCACCAGCTCATGGGGACTCTGTTTGTACTTGCGAAAATCATTGGTGGTAAAAGGTAGCTGTTTATAATCCACCGTCTTGCCGGCCCGGTAGTCATTGAGCACCTGCTTGACCTTGTCCCGGGTCAGGTTGCCGAACACCACCTCATTGATCTGCATGGCCGGGGCCACTTCACACACTCCCAGGCAAGCAGTTAATTCTAAAGTAAAGAGGCCATCGGTGGTAGTCTCCCCGACCCCAACGCCCAACTCCTCCTTCAGCACCTGAAGGATATTTTCAAAGCCATTGACATGACAGGGCGGGGATTCGCACATCCTGACAATAAATTTACCTTTGGGGGTCCAAGCGTACATGGAATAAAAACTCATGGTCCCAAAGACTTCGCTGGCCGGAATATTAAGACCGGCGGCGATCCGATCCTGGACGGCCACCGGCAGGTAACCTAAAAGGTCCTGGGCCTCCTGCAGAACTGGCATTAAGGCCCCGGGTTGATCCTGATAACGGGCGATAATAGCCTCAAGCTTATTCAATACTTCCGGGCTAATCTCGGCTGCCGTTTGACTGGCACTGTGAGCATGTTGGATCATTTTCTGCCTCCATATCTATGGTCTGCCAGGGCGCCGCCAAGTCGCACCCTGGGGGGCCTGTATTGTTAGCCTTTCTCGATCTGCACGGCGCAGACCTTGTATTCGGGGATTTTGGCTACCGGGTCAAAGGCGGCGATAGTCAGTTTGTTGGCCGCGGCCTCGCCGTAGTGGAAGGGCACGAAGATGGTGCCGGGGA
>JBKHJN010000031.1:0-34890 GCA_046538075.1 Desulfobacteraceae bacterium
TTTATAGCATAAGTTCTAATTAAAGTTAATCTATTTTTTGCACTGAGTAATATATGGGAGCAATAAACCTAATCTATCTTCAATTACACAGGAATTACCTCAAATTAAAAGCCAATCCCCTCACCTCAGAGGATGGTGGCAAGGCGGTCATACTCCTCCAGGCACTTGCGCTTGGACATGAACTCCCCGAAGGCCTTTTCCTCATTTTTCCGCAGCACCGGAAAGGTATCCAGAATATAGGCAAAATCCTCCCGGCTCAGGCCATAGAGATGGGCCACATAGGCGTCGATCTCGGCCCGCAACTGGGCCCGGTCGCCGGTGTCGCGGCGGTCCGGGGTGTGATCATATACACCGCAATGTGGCCCCCAGGTTTCTGTAAGCATCTCTGCCTGTTCATAGATCCTTTGGCGGATTTCTTGTTCGTGTCTTGGCCCATAAGAATTGATATTTATACTTTGTGAATGATACCAGAAATCTGGAGCTTTCAATTCAATTTGGAAAATCTTATTCCATAGGTCAGCAAACTCTTGTGCAGTACAGATAAGACGGGCTGCTCTGGCAATAATGTACAAAAAGATATTTTTTATGGCTAAATTTGAGTTTAGTGTAAGACGTGCAACTGGCAATGAATACATATAAAAAAAATTGAGTGTTGTTGTAATTTTCTGACGAATAATAAAATCGATGCAAAAACTATTGAATATTGCTGTCAACCAAAGTGCTTCTAAATCGTTTGGACCTTTCCAGACCCCTTGCAAGTATGGAGTAACAGTTGGCAGTTTGTTTCCATGAAACGCAGGTGGAATAATTGTTGATATTAATGTTCTCTCATTGGTAGTAGCAGCAATATCACGGTATGCAACTCTATATTTCCCAACTTCCCAGAAAGCTTGGCCTAATGTTTCGTTAGCTTCATCAAAGTCTACCCAATATCTCGGTCCTTCAAAAAAACTGTCAAATTGCCAAATCATTTTCCCTTCATAAAGCGGAAACTCAGTTTTATAATTTTTAAAAATATGACTATCAATTGTCATATCCAATTCTCTATTAAATTTTACATTCCAGTTTTTCTCTCTATTACCTAATAATGGTAAATCACTATAAATTATTGATGTAATATCAATGTCCCGCTGATTCTTAAACTCCATCACGCTCAAACTATCCGGCGAAAACTTCTTTACATGCTCTACCTGCATTTTAAGCGCATTTGCGTCGATCTCCGCCAACCTCTCTGGCTCATGTTCCATGAAGGCGCATTTAAAGGCCTCGGTTTTGCCGCCTTTTTCGGTGCCAAAGACGACAAACTTGAAACTCCGATGGATATTGAAAATGCCTCGCCGGTTCTCAAAGCCATAAAGGAAATCAATTTTGCTTTGGCTAAAAAATAGCTGCCGTAAGGACAGACAGCCCTGATCGGTATAAAGGCCGCTCGGCACCACGATGCCCAGCCGTCCCTGAGGACGCAGCAGTCGGAAAAACCGTTCCAGGAACAGCTTATAGGTGTTGAGATCTCCGGACCCCAAGGCCTGGTAAGCTGCGGGTTCCCGCACGTAGAGACTCTGTTCGGCGAAAAACTGGATATAGTCCTCCCAGCGCTGGCGAATGGTCTCATTAGCCTGCCTTAAGCGCGCCGCCACTTTATTGGCTTCCTGTTTGTTATATCGGCGAAAATCAGGATCGTAGGCTGAAAAAAACTCTTGGGAATTGGGTTTGATGATGTCCCAGGGCGGGTTGCCGACGGTGGCATCGAACCCGTGCTGGCCCTCGGGACCAAACACCTCCGGGAATTCCAGCGGCCAGTGAAAGAAATGGTGGCGCTGTTGGTAATTCTGCACCTTCTCCCCAACGTCTTCAAGCTCCAGCAAGGGATTGTCGATCTGGGACACCTCCCGCCCCTGGGCCAGGTGGCTGAACAGGGCATGGTATTGGGCGGGCGCAATGGCACTGTCCATCAGGTAAGCGGTAAACAGATCGGCCACCGGGGCCAGCCGTGTCCTTTTGGCCGCCTCTACCTCGGCCAACCGCGCCTTTTGTTGGGTGGTGTCATCCTGGTCCAGGGCGGCCATGGCCTGCGTGTCGCGCTCCAGGTCGGCCAGGGCCAGAGACAGGGCGTCAAACTGGGGGAAGGCGGGATAGGTCGCCTTTTTCTTTTGCTGTTCCTTTTTTCGGATCGGCATCGTCTGCAACTGCTCCAGGCTCTTGAGGCCGATGAGGCTGTTGCCGCAGCGCAGATGGTGATCGAGAAAGGTAAGCTTGTGCTCCCGGGCAAAGCCATTGAGCCACAGGGAGAGCTTGGCCAGATCCACCGCCAGGGGATTGAGGTCCACGCCATACAGGCAGTGCCGGGTAATGAGCCGCCGCCAGGAGTTGATGTCGCTGGTAAGGCGCGGCGCCAGTCCCTCCAGGTCGGGCAGGGCGGCCAGCAGTTCCACCACCAGGCCGGCCATCTGATTGGCGGCATTCACCAGAAAATGGCCGCTGCCCATGGCCGGATCGCAGACCTTGAACGGGAGCACCACTGCTTTGACAAATCTGTCGATCAGGGCCAGGGCGGCCTGGAGCGCCCCCCGGCGGGTGGCGGCCTCCACCCCGGCCTGGGCCTGGTCCAGAAATTCGTCCAGGCGGGGCTGGTAATCCTGGGCAAACCGGTGCCGCAGCGGTTCGATGATGGCCTTCTGGTTCAAAAATCGCACCAAAGATTCCGGAGTATAGAAAGAACCCGTCTGTTTGCGTTCCAGGGCGGTGGCCCCAAAGAAGACATCGCCTTTTTTGATGAGCCTATCACCTTTTTGGCGAGTGGTGGTAGAGGCGGGGATGGTTTCCACGCCTTTTTTGGTACGGCGGCGAATCAGATCGGTATCGGCCAGGATAACGTTGTATTCCAGGATGTTCTCGTATAGCTCGCCCAGATGCCGGACTTCCAGGTCGGCATAAGGAATGGCGTATTCATCATCAGGGTCGCGGTCATACGGTTCTACATAGGCCAGCAGGTAGAGGGCGCGAGAGAGGAAGTCGTTGCGCAACCGCTGACGCCCCAGGAACTTCACTTCGTCATCATCGAACAGGCCGCCGTTGTAACCCAAGATGCCGTACTCCGGGTCGCCGTCGTGCACCGCGTGGATCAGGCCCTGGAGATGTTGCCAGAGGTCATAGCCCTCGACATCCTGGCGCTGGCCCCACTGAAAGCGCCGGGCCTCCTGACAGAGGGCGCCCATGGCATGCTGGGCATAAATCTCCGCCTTGTCCCTTTCTGACGGCAACAGCGACCGGGCCTCAGCATAGAACAGAAACAGACAACGATACACCAGGCGTACCGCACTGGCAAAAATCTCCTGGCGCTCCTCGTCGGTGTATTCCTCCCCTTGCCGCGGGGTTTCGGCAATGAAGCCGTTGCAGAGGTAGCGGAGGATTTCGTCAACCTGATAGAGCAGCGGCGCTTTCACCCAGTTATCCAGGATCTTCTCGGAAGCCTCCCGGTCCCGGTCTAAGCGGCACTTGAAAACGCCGGTGGCTTTGCCCTGATAGGCTTTCTCTTCCGGCTGGTCTGCTCCTTCCGGTGTAAAAGACTCATGGTGGAAAAAACGTTCAAACAGTCCATACTCGGCTTCATCAGAGTGTTCCAAGGTTTCCGCCAGGTTGAGCTCCACATAATCTTCATAAGGCCGGGAACTCTTGGTAGAGTAAAGCCGCCAGACCGCGCCATTGGTCAGGATGCCCCAGGTAAGCCGGTGTTGCCCCAGGGCCGCCAGCAGCTTGGCCGGCCAGAAGCGGCCCACCGCCGTGTCATCGAGATCGGCATCAGGAGGCGTAAGATAGAGAACGGTGAGAATCTGAGAGAAACCCCAGTCCTCATAGAGAGGATATACGCCTGGAGCCGCGGGGCTGGCCGGTGGGACAAACTGTAGGTAGCTCACCGCTTGTTTTAAAAAAGTCTCCCATCGTCCCTCCCGGCTGCTGGCCTCATGATCTTGCCAGGTCTGAGTGAGGGTGGCCAGGCGGCCGCGGGCCGAATCGTCCAGGCTAATTTTATTTAGCACCTCATCAATAAAAAAGCTGCTGAACAGTCCGTGATTTTTCATGTGAGCGCTAAAGTCTCCCTGATATCCAACGAGAAGGTATATTGCGGATGACGGCTGGATTTAATCTCGGCCAAGGCCGGGTCAAATTGGATCAGAAACAGCAGAGCGGGCGACTGTCCCCAATTTTCCACCCGGCGGACGAACTCATTCATAGCATTAGGTTGAGCCGCCCAGATGGCCTTTAAAAACTCCAACCCGGAGACGATAAGTACAGGCGAGTTGCGATGATTCTTAAGATAGTCAAACAGTGAAGCCACTGAAAAAGTGCTTACCTGAGCAGCCAGGTCGGGGTTCTGAACAAACAAATCTAAGAGATCAACATGCTCGGCGCCGGTCTGCCGGGCCAGTTCCGCGGCCCAGGGTTGCTGTCCGGCGTAGTCGTAGGTCAGCACAATGCAGGCCCGCCCCCGGGGCCGTTTGGCCAACTCCGCCACCAGTTTTACCATGTTAACCGCTTCTTTCATTGCGAACCCTTTTTCATATCTCCACTTGCTGCATTGGCCTGTGGTTCCCTGCCCTGGTAATAAGCCTGCAGAAAAATTAGGGCCTGAAGATCTGGTTTCAACCGAATCTGGTCCAGGTTATGGGTGCCCTCATAACGCAGGTAATCTTTCTCGTGCAGCTTTATGATCTGCTGCCGGAAACTGGCCTCATCCAGGCCCAACAGCCGCGGGGGTGCTCCCGGAATATGCGGCATCTCCCCCACCTGCAGGGTGTTGGTGCGCTGCTTGCCGGCATAATCATATAACATGGCCGCCAGCACTAATGGCTCAGGGTTCAGATAGCGACGCCGATACAGCCGCCCATCGCCTGCCTGTTGTAAAAGGTCTAACCGTTGGAATTCCTTTTCGAGATAGGCATCGATGATGAAACGAATCTCATGACGGAGATGTTTTTTCAAGGAATTAGCCGAATAATTCTCTGCCAGGGACTCCCGGAAATAATTAAGCCATCCCTGATTATTCATTGGTGGTTCATTCGGCAGAACTGTATTGAAAATTTCGTACCAAATAAGATTATGGTAATTTCCCGAGGCTAAGTAATGCAGAAATTCATAGGTGCCTTTGGCCTGAAAGAAACCGTCATGGGTAAAGATCAAAAATCCCAACCGCGAGGGTCGCAGAGTCAGGTCCCGAAAAATCCCCAAGGCCCGGCCGATACTCACCAGGTTTTCCACCTGCCGTGGCGGCAGGCCGGTGTCTTCACCAAGCTGGAACGTGGTGTTTTTCCCTAATCCCGGGTTACCCTGAGCAGAATTCAATAGTTGTGCCAATTGATTAAAATTCAAATAATATCCATTACTGACCTGGAGTTTTCTTTCTCGTGCCATAAGCCACTCTCAGAATATGAACTTTGGTCCTTATATGGCTATTGTTTTATATGAATCCACAATTTCTGCCATTACCTTTCAATCTCATACTTAACCAGCCAGTTGGTAAAAGTTTGATAGCTCGGCAGCCCCACCAGTTGGGCGGCTTGGGTCTTACTGCCGTGGGCTTCCTTTAGGGCGCGTTGCAGATAATGCTGAGCCACCGTTTTCATCACCTCAGGAAGATTAAAAGCACCCCCCAAGGGCCGGTTCAGAATTCCTTCCTGAGATGAGTTAAAATTGGGGAGCAGGGCTTCCCGCAGATCTTCTTCTTCAATAATGGTGCCCACAGACCAGATAGCGGCACGTCGCAGGGTATTTAACAACTCCCGGACGTTTCCCGGCCAATGCTGCTGCAACATAAGATTTTTGGCATTTATAGAAATTTTCTTGTGCTGATAACCAGGCTCGCAGGCACTCTCTTGATTCACTTGTTCCAAAAGCCTATCGATCAGCAGACCCTGGTCCCCCGGCCGTTCCCGCAAAGGTGGTAAATATAGGACAGCCACCGCTAACCGATAAAAGAGATCGGCCCGGAATTTATTGGCCGCCACCTCCTCCAATAAACTGCGATTGGTCGCGGCAATGATCCGCACATCTATGGTTTTAGGCTTGCTTGATCCTAACCGGACTATCTCACCTTCCTGCAGCGTCCGCAATAATTTTACCTGGGACTGCGGGGGAAGTTCGCTGACCTCGTCCAAAAACAGCGTGCCGCCGGCCGCTTCTTCAAAATAACCTTTGCGGGCCTGATCGGCTCCGGTAAAGGCGCCTTTTTCATGGCCGAACAGTTCTGATTCCACCAGTTCTGTGGGGATCGCCCCACAATTAACCGCAATAAATGGTTTAGCTCGTCTGGGGCTGGCACGATGGATGGCTCGGGCTAGCAATTCTTTGCCGGTCCCGGATTCGCCTTCGATAAGCACCGGCACGGACCGCGGCGCCACCAAGCGGGCCTTGGCAATCACTCGCTGCATAACCGTACTCTGATGGATAATGTCAGAGAACTCTGGTGCATCGGGGGGCAGTCCTGGGCTTAGCCGCTCCAACTCCCGGTCGGGTTGGCGTAAGAGGTCGGGGATGAATTCCGCCGAGATATCAAACGGCACCGATGCAGTGCGCACCCCGTGTTCCTTCGAGGATTCGATCAGCTCGGCGGGGAACCGGGTTTTGGCCAGAATTATCCACACCGCCGCCATAGCCGGTGTTCCCGGACTGAGATGAAAGGTGAGGGCGGTATCTTGGCCGTATTTTTTTATGGTTTCTGAAACGACATTTACCGCGGCCTGATAAATTTCCCCAAAGTGGGTGGGGCTGGAGAGCTTCTGGTCATGCAGATTGATCTCCGCCTTGGTAAGTTTTTGCAGCCATGGGCGATAGCCGCGGGTTTCTGCAACCGGGTAGTTATTTAGTAACACGACCAGATCAAACTCGCGGGTTCTGACGGCCTCACCGATGGGTCCAAAACCCACCTGTTCCGGCTCCCGCCGGGCCCGTAAATCAGTCCAGCCGATCCAGCAAACCAAGACTTTCTTCATATTGAGTACTCTACAACAAATTTTATTGTTTTACAAGAAATCTTATTAAGCGTGACCCCCGGGAAAGCTTGGTAAACAGGTAATCTTAGCAATATTGTTAAGATAACAAAAAAGTCAGCATATGGCACAACCCTTGAATAGTATGCCTTTTAAATTAGCAATGAAATTAATCTAAGGGAGACAAAGCATATTCTTTGAGGGAAGGACAGGTCATGGCATCAGAAAATAAATTAATAAGACTAATGATTATTTTTGTGGCCTTGGGCTTGATCAGCGGGTGCGCTACCATCATTCACGGCACCACCCAGGAAGTGGCCATTACCACCGACCCTTCCGAGGCAGATCTGGTGGTCGATGGGCGGGAACGATATAAATCGCCTGCCAAAATCACTATGAAACGCAAAGAAGACCATATGGTCGAGGTAACCAAAGACGGCTATCAGAAGGAGACCGTAAATATCAAAAGTGTTCTAAGCGGCGCCGTAGCCGGGAATATTATTGCTGGCGGCCTTATCGGCTGGGGTATTGATGCCGCCTCTGGTGGTCAATATCGACTGGTTCCGGATCACGTTGATCTGCGTCTGCGGCCCTTATCTGCCTCCGAAGCGAGCCAGGAATCTATTGAAGTAAAATTGGACCAACTCAGAAAATTGCAAGACCGGGGAAAAATAACCGCCGACGAATATACCCAGATGCGGAGAACAATTTTGGAAAATTCTAATAAAGCCCCAATATCTCCGCCTCCTAAAGAAACTAAGCCATCATCGCCGCCACCGTTTAGGCCCGCTGAGGCCTCTAAGCCTGAAGACGGGCTGGAAAGTAAAACAGAATGACAACCGATAAAAGATAAGGGATATATCATTGCATGCTCACTTAAAGGGAGGAACAGATGAAAGAACTGATTAAAGATTTTCTGGCCGGCATTAAGGTGGGGGAGGAGCAGAGTTTTAAGAACCTGGCCGTTTTTGCCCTTCATACCGAACAACCAGCGGCCGTTGAGTTCATTACCCTGGACGAAGCCTTGGCGGAAGATTGTCTAACCATCACCGAAGTTGATGAATCCGGCCTGGTAACCCAACTCAAGGTGGCCAATAATTCCCGGCACAAGGTCTTGATGATGGATGGGGAGGAACTGGTGGGCGCTAAGCAGAATCGGGTCTTGAATGTAACCATCCTGTTGGCTCCGAATTCTGAGACCGTAATACCGGTTTCTTGCATCGAACAGGGACGCTGGGCATATACCAACCGGAAATTCTGCAGCGCCGAACGGACCATGAATGCTGACCTGCGCCGCAAGAAAGCCCAAGCCGTCCATTGCTCCTTGCGTCATTCCGGCGCTTTCGCCTCCGACCAGGGTGAAATCTGGGATGAGATAGATCTGAAGTTTGCCCGCTGCCATGAGAGACTTTCTCCGACCCGGGCCTTGTCCGATCTTTTTGAGGCCAAGAAAGAATCAATTGTTGACTACCTGAAACACTTTACGCCAGTTGCCGGCCAATCGGGGATGGCGGTGTTCATCGACGGCGCCTTAGCCGGAATCGAATGGCTCGGTAGAGCTGATAAGTTCCAGCAATTATATCGCAAATTAATCACCAGTTATATCTTAGATGCTCTGGAGACTGCTGACCTTGAGCCTCAAGCAGATTCATTGCCCTCGGCGGATTTGGTCTCCCATTATTTGGCTCAAACTGCCCTGGCCCAAAGCGAACGGCGGAAGTCGATTTCTTTGGGGTGGGATCTGCGTCTGGATTCTGAGGTTATCGTTGGGGCCGGATTAGTGTTCGACAATCAGCTTCTGCAGCTGAGCCTTTTCCCCCAGGCAGCCACTCAGAAGCAACAAAACGAGCGCACCTTACGCCGGGCTTCTTGGAGACGCGGTTCGATCTTGAGGTAATCGGCTTTGCTGAAATAACCTACAATTGAGCCGAATCTGTGTTAAACTTCTTATTAATCAGAGTTTCTAACCTAAAAATTTACTAATTTATATTAGGGACTTAAAATGATTACCGAATACCAGCTTACTAACTTCAAGGCCTTCGGCGATACCCAAACCCTGCCCATCCGGCCTCTTACTCTGATCTTTGGGCCGAATTCATCGGGGAAAAGTTCGATCTTTCAGTCTGTCCTAATGCTTAAGCAGACAATTGAACAAGGGGAAAGTTCCCAGACGAGGCTATTATTTAAGGGTAATCTCGTTGATTTGGGTAGTTATAAAGAATTCATTCACCGTCATGATACCCGCAAGTCATTTTCGGTCAGAGTTACTTTCCCATTGTTGAAAGACTTTGAATCTCTTTTTGGAATACCTTTTTATTTCGGTCTTGATTTTCATAATGATTTTAATAACTTAAAAGAATGTATTTCTGAATTTCGGTCTCTTGGTATAGGTATTAATTTTTTATTTGATCAAGAGTCCTTTGACACAGTTGTATCTAAGATTGAGCTTTTTTTGGGAGATGATAAAGACCCAATTCTAACCTATGCTTATGCTGAAGGTTATGCTAAGTTGGAAGGCATTAATAATCAGCATAAATTTTGGTTTAATGATAAAGTTACTAAATATATTGAGTCATTTAGTAATACATGGGTTAAAGAGGTTATAAAAACCACTTATGACAAATGGTTCGACGAACTATTGTATCAGGTTGCCTCAGCTGAGACCCTAGTCGACGCATTTAATAGGCTTGACAAACTCTTGGAAGAGCGTAAATCAGGCGAAGCTTCACTCGAAACAATTAATAGGCTCAACGAACTAAAAAAAATATTCGAACCAATTAATAGGCTCAACGAACTTTTGCAAGAGGCTACAAGTGGCGAGACCCCGCTCGAACCAATTAAAAGTTATCAAGAACTGTTGAAAGAGGGTATGTCAGCCGAAACCATAATCGACACAATTAAGAGGTTAGCCGAAGTCCTAAAAAAAGGTCCCGCAGGAGAAACCTCACTCGAAGCAATTAATAGGCTCAAGGAACTTTTGCAAGAGGCTTTAGCCGAAAAGAAAAACCCTTTTTACAGCAATGATCAGTTATCAATAGACAAATACCTCCCAGTAGCTCTAAATGACATGTCTGTCGAGGAGATCATCCCCGAGTATTTAGCCACTGAAGAAGACGCTGGGAGCCTTTCTTTAGTAACTCTTGCCGCAGCAGAATTATTTCGGCGTTTTCTTATTAAAGTTCAATATATCGGTCCCTTGAGAGAAAATCCTGAACGCTATTTTACTTTTAGTGGCACCCGCGGTGAATATGTTGGCAAATCAGGGAAGTTCACCCCCGATCTGCTCATTACCGATACAAATATTTTGGGGATGGTAAATAAATGGTTTGATCATTTTGATATCGGCTATGAGCTTAATGTTTCTACTCTTTCAGATTCTAAGACGGACTACGAAGTGTTTTCTCTTCGCCTCGTTGATAAATCAACTGGCTTGTATGTTGGAATTACCGACGTCGGCTTCGGACTCAGTCAGGTTTTGCCAGTGATCGTCCAGGGCCTTATCTCCAAAGAAAAAACCATCCTCATCGAGCAGCCGGAATACCACCTCCATCCCCGCCTGCAGGCTGAATTGGGGGATATGTTTATCGAATCGGCCCTGGGTGAACAAAAGAACACCTTTCTCATCGAAACCCACTCGGAACATCTGATCCTCCGCATCCTCCGGCGCATCCGGGAAACTGCCGAGGGCACCCTTCCCGAAGGGATACCGCCCATCAAACCTGAAGACGTGTCGGTGGTATATGTCCAGCCTGGCGAAACCGGCTCTCGGATTATTCACCTCCCGGTGGACGAAGATGGCGAATTCACCCAACCCTGGCCGGAGGGTTTTTTCCCCGACAGGGCTAAAGAGCTGATGTAGCCATGATTTATGAATATGCCATAGAACCCGAATTGGTGGCGACCTGGGGCAATATCGACAAATATCGTTATTTTTATGAACAGATAGGCCTGGGGACCCCCAGAATCATGTCGGATTATCCCAAGTTAAAAAATTGGCGCCGCCGGGTCTTACAAGCTGCGGCTGGTTTTAAAGGCACTTATGATTATTTGCGTATCGAAGAGTTAATAAAGAGATTAACTGAGATAAGGATTTTCCGGGAGGGTTCAAACTACGACGGCAATATTTCTTGGCTAGAAAATGCCGCCAAAGAACACGTTAAGCATCCGTTTCAAGCCATCCTGGCACGACAGCATCGGGACGGCAATCAGAATATCCTCACCGACGACAATTTGGATACATCGACTAAATGGGCCGTTAAACGCGGAAAAATTATCCCTAAGATATCCAAAGAAATGGCCGAAATAGTGGCTCCCATGCTTAGCAAATGTAATGTAGCCATTTTCATCGACCCCCATTTTGGACCGGAACTTTCTCGTTACCGGTCCCCACTTAAGGCATTCTTATCTGCCATTGTAAAAAACCGCAGAAAAGTGCTGCCCCATCTCGTGGAAGTGCATACTTCTGAAAAATCAACTTCTGAATTTTTTAAACAGAGTTGCGAAGAGGAAATGCCGCGTATCATTCCTCACGGGCTGGTAGTGATATTTAAGCGTTGGCGAGAGAGGCCAGGAGGCGATAAATTACATCCCCGTCTGATTCTTACCGATATCGGCGGGGTGAAGTTTGAATATGGTCTGGATGAGCAAAATGCTGGGGTAACAGATGATGTTACTTTACTGGAGATAGATCAATATCGCTTTAGATGGTCTCAATACGCCAGCGACAGCCCGGCATTCGATCTTGCTGATGAACCTGTTGAAATCATCGGGACAGCCAAAACTTGACCTTTACCTCATTCGTAAGCCCCAATTTCCATCTTGTGGAATAAAATATGTGATTAAAATTTAATCAGGAGGAAGTAGTCAGGAATCGAATTTAATAAGATCAAGCTGTTAACCTTGGCATAAAACATTACGTACATCTCTTGGGCCTCCGGCAATTATCTTTTTTATATACCGGAGGCCCTTTTGTTTATTTCACCATGGCCAGGATATTGCCCCCTACTCTTTGCAGATGGTAGCTGGCGCCGGGGAGGGCGGGGTAGTGGGCGGCCCGGGTGTAGGCGTTGACCAGGTGGAACATGGTGGGGCCGGGTTCCAGATCATAGCCCCAGGTTACCGCCTGTTGTTCGAGCTGGCCTAATTGAAACTGCGGCTGAGGGCTTTCAGGGTTTCCACAGGGTGCTGAGTTGATTTATTAAATTAAACAAGATTGTAAGATAGTAGAATAAAAATGGACAAGGTAATATGGCCTTCAAACCAGCAGCGAGGTTTTTTAAAAAATTTCCGGGACGATTATCTTAGTACCGGGGGTAGGAGTCCCAATCCCGGGGTTTTACTTTTTCATCGTCATATTTACCTACTACCACCAGCTAACCTGCGCTTGGCTACTTTCCTTTTGCCATTGACCCGCGCCCCAGCCTGGAGCTGAGCTCAGATTATTTATTCTTTCCTCAGCTATCGACCCCAGCGCAGGTCGGGCCTCCTCCCTGGCAGCAGCCTTGCTTGGAGGCACTCATTGGCTTCGAGGTGGGTCAGCGAATTAACCCAGAAACCTAAGGCTACCTGGATACCAAGACATCGTTCAACCTGCTGGGTAGTCTCATAAAAGAATCAGTGGCGCCTTGAGTTTGAGGTTGGTGTGATTTTGGGAGGTCTGTCGCCGGATATCAGAAGTAGTTATTAAGCTTGCTATATCTTTTTAGCTTTGTTTGATACCTCAGGCGCTTAGTATTGGAACATTGCCGTTAGCTGATTAGTCGGACCGTTGCAGGGCTTTTGAAGGACGCATGGAGATCATAGTAGAAATCCAAGAAATGCTACCCCATACTCAAAATGTGGTTGTTATTTTTGCTAAGTTATTGATATATTTGGAGCCGGCAATCGGATTTGAACCGATGGCCTGCTGATTACGAATCAATAACCCTGAGCTCACAACCTCCTCATATTACGATAAGTTAATGATATTACACAATTTATATTTTCCAGATTTTTGCCGATTTTCCACATTTTGCCCGATTTTATCTAGATTTTCTCACACAGAGTCTCACACAGAAAATCAATATCTTGGGAGTTAATTTGGGACTGGCCGGACCCACGCCGCTAATAATTAGAGCGGGTCATAAATCTTCCCCTGAAGTTAAATCATCTCTGATCTTTTTCTTGTCTTCCCGGGATGATCGGCGGAGTAAGGCCACCCAGAAAGATTCGAACCGCCCCTGAACATAAATATCGATGCCCTTTTCCATGCCATTAGGATAAAAATCCGGCACCTTAAGGCAACGCTCCTTACCAAATAGCTTTAGAATCTTGTCCAAAAAATTCTTTTGAGGCATCCTGATGGTCATTGTCCTTAATCCTCTTATCCCAAAGCCCAACTTAAGTCTTTTAATTTTATTCCCATTCCAGTTGCAGATTGGGTCAATTACATCAGCGTTTCAAATGACCACTAAAAATATCTTGGATCCTCTTCTGCCTATAGGCAAATATGCGCTGCAGTTGCAGATGCACCAATGGGTAAGCAAGTTCTCCCAACGGAAAGAATGGCAGCTGGTATTGGACCTCGTCGGAAATTTCGGTGCCGCCATTTACTTCCGTAAAGCTGTGGGTGTGAATCCATTGTTTATATGGACCTTGCACCTGCTCGTCAACAAACTCCTGGGGAGGGTTCCAATGCGTTATTCTGGTCAACCAAGAAAAAGATATGCCAAAAAGCCGCAGTTGGTATTCGATATAGGTATCTTTCTGGATGATGATCGGTTGGGGGGATACTATACGGAAATGCAGCTCCGGTGGGGTGATCGCTTCTAAATTGTTCGCCTCCGCAAAGAAGCCAAATACTTCGGCTCGGGGCCGGGGCACTTGCATAGACACGGTTAAGCGGTGTTTCATCATGGCCACAGATTCCTGGGTTAAGTTAGAATATAGTCTCTTATGAACCAACCATAACCAGCCCTATAAGTCTATACCACCAGCTAATACTACTTGGCCCACCAGGGGACATATTGCCAACCGTCTTTCATCTCTACCTGTAGCTCTCTGTACTTAGGTACAAACTTGGCCATCAGGGTATAAAATTCTTCCGAGTGGTTCAGGTGGACCGTATGGCACAGTTCATGGAGCATAACATAATCAACTAATTCAGCACGTAAAAACAACAGGTTATAATTGAGACTGATAGCACCCTGTTTGGAGCAGCTGCCCCACCGGGTCTTTTGTCCCCTGATCTGCACCTTGGTATAAAGCAGGCCGGTATGCTGGCTGACTCTATCGATCCAGGGAATCAGGTGTCGGCGGCCCTGGTGCTGTAACCAGCGCTGCAATAGATAGGTGCAACCAGCGCTATAATGGTCATCGTTGGTTATCCTGATTTTAGAATTGCTTATCTGGGTCAACTCTATAGTGTTCCCTGAGAGCGGCAGATACTCCACTCGGAAGTTCTTGTCCACGCTGGGAAAGTAAATGGTGGTGGGCAATTCCTGGGGTTGATCATCCAAATTACCCCGCTCCTCCAGTTTTTTAAAGGCCCGTTCAATCCACGCTTGCTTGGCTTTAATGATCTCAGGAATTCTCTTTCGGTTAAATCCGGATGGTATAACCACTTCCAGTCCATGGTTTGTTGAGATCTTGAGGATAACCTGTTTGGCCCTGGAGCTCTCCCGAATAGAGTGAGACCGTTGCGATTAATGGTTCATTTACACAAAAAAATCAAAAAGGGCAGACCCTACTATTAATTCGGGAGATCGCTCGAGTCGCTGGCAAGCCCAAGGTGGTAAAGCAGATCTACCTCGGCAGCCTGGAGCGCCTCGCGGCCCTGGCGCAAGGGACTTCAGGGAAAGGCCAAAAGATTGCGGTCCAGGAGTTCGGGGCCCTATTGATTGCCAATCTCATCGAGGCGCAAGTCGGGGTCGCTACCATCATCGATGTCGTGCTACCCAGAGTTGAGCAAGAACGGGGGCCGTCCCTCGGTGAGTATTTCCTTTATGCCGTCTTCAACCGCATGGTGGACTCCTGCTCGAAGCGGGCGCTGCCCGAATGGTTCCAAGCCACGGCGATTAAACAGATTCGCCCGGTCGGAACCGAGAAGCTTACTTCGCAAAGATACTGGGATAAATGGGATCGGGTGGAACCTGAGGACCTCAAGCAGATCGCCGCCCGGTTTTTTCAGAAGGTTGGTCAACTCGAAAAGTTGGATGGTGACTGTTTCCTGTTCGATACCACCAACTACTACACCTATATGGCCGGAGACACCCCTTCGGAGCTGGCCCAACCAGGCCAAAACAAGGACGGCAAGCACTGGCTGCGGCAGGTCGGGGTAACCCTGCTGGTAGACCGGGATCCCCAGATCCCCCTTTTTTACCGAGAGTACCAGGGAAACCGCCACGATTCGAAGGAATTCCAGAGAATTCTGGGCAAGATCACTGCGGTCATGAAACTAGCTGCCAGCGCTGACCGGGAGCTCACCATCATTTTCGATAAGGGGATGAATTCTTCAGCCAATATCGCCCTGATCGATACCACCCCCAAGGTGCACTTCATTACCACCTATTCGTCCTACTATGCCGAGGGGCTCATCCGGGTGAAATTGTCTCGCTTCACTCCGGTGGATACCCTGAAGAATCGGCAGCTTGACCAACTCGGGCGGACGGAGGACCGGCTGGTAGCCTATCGAACTTCCGGAGAATACTGGGGCCAGGCCCGGACCGTCGTGGTCACCTACAATCCCCGCACCGCCACCAAACAGCGCTTGGCCTTCGAGAAGAAACTCTTCCGTCTGCAGGAGACCCTTTTTGAGCTGCGGACCAAAGTGAGGACCCAGAAGGCCCACTGGACCGATGCCGACTGCATCGCCCAACATTACGCCGAGGCTTGCGAGAGACTTCATCTTCCCCAAAATCTCTATGAGGTCTCCCTAGAGGAATATAAGCACAAGAAACACCTTTTATTTAGAAAGAATTACTATAGAATCGGCCTCTCCCTGGAGAGATTGGGCAAGAATATTCTGATCAGCGATCTGGCCGACTGGTCAACCGATCAGATCGTCCAGGCCAGCCTGGATCGCTATACGGTGGAAAAGGCCTTTCGCCAGTCCAAAGACCATGATTTGGTGAGCCTTTACCCCTTGCGGCACTGGACCGACAGCAAGATCCGCTGCCATATTTTTACCTGTGTGGTTGCCCTCACTTATCTTAGGCTTATAGAAAATCGGCTCCGACAAGCCGGCCTGCCCATCTCGGCCGCCACGGCGATGGAAAATATGAGAAGGCTCCACTCTTGTTTATGTTGGACCGCCTCAAAAAGAGGTGCTGAGAGAATGATAGAAGACCCGACCCCGATGCAGGCTCAAATCCTCGCCGCCTTCGGCTATCAAGTTGCTAGTGGGGTCTTACAAAATCTTGATGTGTAAGCTATTAATATTTTTATACTAAGTGCTTTTTTGACCACAAGAAGTCTTAAACTCCTTTTTGAGACTTAACTAATTGAAAATACACGCTCCCGGTTTTTAGAATTTGGGAAATGTAGTGCCAAAATAATTTAATCCAACCCTGGAATGAACTTGACAATAATCCATAAATAATGGAATATTATTGTCATGTTTGTTCGCATTAAACGTAGTGCCCATAATGGCACGGCCTATGAATATCTGCAAATCGTTCGGTCGTACCGGGACGCGGGCAAAGTCCGGCAGCAAGTAATCGCCACCCTAGGGCGGCGGGATAAGTTGACGGTCTCGGGCGAGTTGGACGGTTTGCTCCGCAGTCTGAGCAAATTCAGCGTTAACCTGCGGGTGGTGGAGGCGGTCCGGACCTCGGGCCTGGCGGCCAGCACCGCCAAGCAGTGGGGACCGGCTTTGGTCTTTGGGCGGTTGTGGGACCAACAGGGACTTCCCAATCTCCTGGGGGCCCTGTCCCAGGAGCGCCGGTTCGAGTTTGCGGTGGAACGGGTCGCTTTTGCCCTGGCCTTGCAAAGGTTGTGCGCTCCCGGCGCTGATCTGGCCGGCTCGGCCTGGGTCAAGACCGTCGAAGCGCCGGGGTTCCAGGGCCTGGCCCTGCAGCATTTCTATCGTACCGTGGCTTTCCTGGCTGAGGTGCGGGAGGATCTGGAAACCAAGCTCTTCCGTCGGGACCTGAACCTGTTCAACCAGACTCTGGACGTAGTCTTCATCGATACCACCAGCCTGTATGTCTATCGGGACACGGAAACCGACTGGCGGAAGCGAGGTTACTCTCGGGATCGACGGCCCGACCTCCCCCAATTCGTCTTGTGTGTCGCCGTCAATGCCTCCGGCTGGCCCATTGGCTGGGAGATTTTTCCGGGCAACACTGCTGATCCACAGGCCCTGCGCCAGATCGTCACCGCGTTGCGCCGCCGGTTTCACCTCGGCCAGGTCACGGTGGTGGCGGACCGGGGTATGATCTCTAAAAACACTATCAAGCTGTTGACCAAGAATGACCAGGCCCCCTTTGATTATGTGCTGGGCTGCCGGATGCATCGCCAGCAGGAAGTCAACCTGGAAGTTCTGACCCGGGCCGGACGATATCAAGGGGTGGCGGACAACCTGGAAGTCAAGGAGGTCCGGGTAGGTGAAAATCGTTACGTGGTCTGCCGCAATCCCCTGGAAGCTAAAAAAGACGCCGCGGTCCGGGAGACCATCCTGGACAAACTGCGGCGCACCATAGAAAAACAAGGCCCCAAGGCCGTCGTCGGCAACCGGGGCTATGCCCGCTTTCTCAAGGTGGCCAAAGGTAGCGCCACCATCGACGACGACGCCGTGCAGCGGGATGCCCGCCTGGACGGCAAGTTCGTCCTGACTACCAATACTAACCTGCCCGCCGACGAGGTGGCCAAGACCTACAAGAGCCTGTGGCGGGTGGAGCGCACTTTTTGGGAGCAGAAATCCACCCTGGAAGTCCGGCCGATCTATCGTCAGCGGGATGATATCTCTATGGGGCATATCGTCGCCAGCTTTCTGGCCCTCCGCCTGGAGGTCGACCTGCAACAACGTCTGGAGGAGCGGCAGGCCGAGGTTTCCTGGCCGGACCTGAGGCGGGATTTGGCTCAGGTGCAATCGGTCCTTATCGAACTGGACGGTAACCGTTATCAACTCCGTACTGATATGGTGGGCTCGGCGCATCACGCCTTTGCTGCCGCTGGCGTTCGTCCACCCTCCCCGGTTACCTGCCTGGGACCTTGGTCATGATGACCTAACCGTATCAACCTGTAAACCTTGTAGTGCCAAAAACTTTTTCGTACTACTTAAGCTATTTTTATCGCAATACTATGTTTTTCTTGCTGTCGAAGCTGAGTATGACTTTAGGTCCGGCCTAAACATCGATAATCATCCCAGGCCGCTTGATAAATCAAGCCCCTACAATCAGTACATTACTTTTATGATAACAACTTGGGTATTATAAGCAGGGGCATTGCGGCGGCAGGTTAGCTGACCAATTTCAGGAGCATTAGAAAGATAATTACGACGATCACACCCGCAAAAATTTGCTGGAGGCGCGGTCCGGCAAACTTTCTCTGCAAGGCAGCGCCGAGCTGACTCCCGATGGTTGAACTGATTAATAAAATGACCACCAATACCAACTCAACGTTGCCTTTAAAACTGTGCGTCAGGCTGCCATAGAGGGCCACTACCAGCAGCTCAAACAGGTTGGTGCCGATGGACACCACGGTGGGGATGCCCAAGACATAAATCAAGGCCGGCATACGGAGGAACCCGCCACTTACTCCCAGAAGGCCGGTGAGCAGTCCCGCTACCCACCCGACGGCGACAATCAGCCAGATTGAAATAGACTCAACTCCCGAGACCGGCAGCGAGATCATCGGCGGCAGATTGATAGACCGGAGACGGGAAACAATCGGGCTGGCCGCAGGCGGCGGGGGAGCGGCCCAGGTAGTCCGGGCCCGGAGGACGGCGCTGGCCTCGCGATAAAGCAGTAATCCGATCCACCCCAGGAGAATGGTGTAGATGCTGGTCATTACCAGTTGCACCAGCTCCAGCCGATAGCCCCCCAGAAAAATGGCGCCCCGATATTTGAGGAACTCCAAGAGCTGGGCCCCGCTTTCGACGCCGATAACGCTGCCCAGCAACATCAGCATCGCCAGCTTATAATCTACATAGCCAAAGCCGCGTTGCCGCAGATTGGCGATGGTGGCGGTGCCGACCATCTGGCTCAGGTCGGTGCCCACCGCCACATTGTAGGGCACGTTAGCGATCAGATTGAGTAAGGGGGTCATCAGAAAGCCGCCGCCTACCCCGAAAAAGCCAGCCAGCAGGCCGACGATCAACCCCAAGTCGATCAGGGCCCACAGACTGACCACCAGATCGCCATGGGGCTGAATGGTATAAAACCACCCCTGGATCGGCTCTGCAAGCGGCTGAGCTCGGGATACAGATATTGGTTCCAATAACTTGCTAGCGGTAAGAGGATCGTCATCGGAGGGATGGTTCAGTTAAACACTGCCGGCGCCGCCGAGTTTCATCCCCCAGGCCTTTTCGATCACTTTCATAAAGCAAGCTAGCACCAGACCGAGCAGCACCGGAATTACCAGGGCCAGGGCAACATATAGCCATTGGGAAGCAAAAGGCTGGCCCGGCTGCGCCGCACTTTGGGAAATTTCCGCTAACCACGCTAACATTGTCACGGCTCCAGCCTCACCAAGCAGGACAGCTTATCAAAAACACAGATATTTTATAGAATATTTTTTCTTTATGTCAAGCACCTTCTCCTCCCCTTTTTCAATCCACTTGGGCCGCTTTACACCTTGTCAAAAATACTGGCAGTCAGCTAGCCCATCACTTGCAGCGAAGGCCACCTTGATCTAATAAAAATTATTATTTCAAATAGTTAGTCTAAGCATCCGGTTGCCCTAAGCTGGCACGGGCATTGCTCGGGGAAAAAGAAGGAAGATCTTGGCCCATGTTGTAGGTCGACATTAGGGCGGGAATTATTTTTTTATGATTTCATCCAGAGGAGGTAAGGTCTTTTATGAGGACAGGACGAAAACTGTTTAACATGTTGCAGATGGCCTCTGAGGCCCACGCCAGGTGGGAGATTGAAACTTCCACGAATATCTTGCGGTCCCGCAAGAAACTGCTCATCTTGTTGATCATGTGTCTGCCGATTTTGGCATTTCTGGGAATCTCGTGGGCCGCCGGAGACGTGCTGGGTGGCAAAAATCCTATGCCCCAGCGTTTTACTCCACCTCCATCTTTATCATTACCATCTTCATTGGCATGTGCGCCGGCCTGATTACCGGCTGCATCGGGGCCGGCGGGGGGTTTATCATTACCCCGGCTTTGATGAGTGCGGGATTAAAGGGATTCTCGCCGTTGGCACCGATCTCTTCCATATCTTCGCCAAGGCTATTATGGGGACCGCGGTGCACCGCAAACTGGGCAATGTCTCGGTCAAGCTGGCCCTCGCCTTCCTGGTCGGCTCGATTGCCGGGGTCGTGCTCAGAGGAACTATTAATCGGGCGGTCTACGAATTTAACCCGGTAATGAGCGATCTGTTTATCAGTCTGGTATACGTCTTCCTGTTGGGATTTTTGGGCATCTACGCCATGACCGATTTTTTGCGGCTCCAGAGGGCCGGGCGGGAGCATCGGACCCTGGCTCCGGATGAGGAGAAAGTGGCTCGTCCGCCCACTCCGGCTACTACCGGTTTGGCTCAGAAGCTCCAGGCGGTCAAGGTGCCGCCAGTGATTACCATCGATGAGGATGTCGTCCCGTGAGGCAATCGGATTTCGGGGCTCTTCGTCGCCGTCTGCGGTGCGTTCGTCGGCATGGTGGCGGCGATCATGGGCGTCGGCGGAGGCTTTTTGACCTTCCCGATCTTTGTTTATGTCCTGGGAGTCTCGTCATTCACCACGGTAGGCACGGATATCTTGCAGATTATTTTCACCGCTGGCTTTGCCGCCATCTCGCAGTATGCCATTTATGGCTTTATCTTTTACACCTTGGCCTTGGGAATGCTGCTGGGGTCCCTGGCGGGCATTCAAATTGGCGCCCTTACCACCAAGGTCGTCAAGGGTATCTATATCCGGGGGTTTTACGCCACAGCTATTCTGGCCGGATTTATCAATCGGTTGTTTGCCCTGCCCGGCAAGTTGAACACCATGGAATACATTTCCATCTCGCAGGGGTTAGCCCGGACCCTTGATTTCATCGGCTTGCTCATCTTCTTTCTAATTGTCGGGGTCTTTGCTATCTGGGTATTTGCCATGTTCTTTAAGAACCTGGGTAAATTGAAAGGTGAGCCCAAACCTGCAAAGTTGGTTGAGGAGGTAGCCTAAGATATGAAAACCAATAAACTTTGGAAGGGGATCTTGTTGCTGATCTCGTTTGTCCTGGTTTTGATTCTGATCTTTTTGCCGATCTATGGCGACGGACAGAATGGCCTGGAATACTCCGACAATTTCTTTAACTCGCTGGCCAAAGGTTCCAGTAACTATATGCCCCAGATGCGGAATCTGGCCCGGGAATATGTCGGCACTCCGGTAGCGGTCGAACTGGCGGTGGAAAGCAATTACCAGGCTCAAAAAACCACCTTACTTTATACTGAAGCCGGGGCCCAGGTAGAAGTAGAAGGGCCGGTTTTAAAGATCAATGGAGACCTGGGAAGAATCCTGCTGCAGGCAGTGGACGATGCCGAGGCCATGTTTAACAATCAGGGTGATATATTGCGGGACCGATATCAATATCATCCCAAAGAAGCCCTGAGGCACTGGTGGGACTCCTTTAAGAATATAAAAGCAGCGTTGACCAAACAGAAAAAATTTAAGCAAGCCAAGGTGGTTACTGAGGTTATGAGGCGCGCCCTAGAACCGGCCTATAACTTCTACGGCATTGCTCCAGCCAGTGTGGGCGCTAATTTCGGGTTGTTGACCTTTATGCTGGTGTTCTATGTAGCGTACACCCTCTGGTATGGCTATGGCATCTACGAGCTGTTTGAGGGCCTGGGCTTGAGTATGGAGAAAGCCGCGGCTAAAGAAGAGGTTTAGCATTCCCTAATATAAGAATCTGACCAAATGGCCAGGGTATGCCGCCGGAGTCGGACCTCTGGCCATTTATTTCCTCCAGAGCAATAAACTATTGTCTTTGGAAAGCGAAACCTGGCGGATTACCTATTAATTGCAAGTAAAATCTGGTTTATTTGATATAATTGATAATGATTAAGCCAAGGTCCAATACAGCGGCTTAAAGCCCAGATTCCCTGGGGATCAATCGAGGCCCAGAGTCTGGAGGCAGGAATTAGATGGGATCAATCCGGCGGCGGGTTTTCCCGAAAAGAGCCAAACCCCAGGGAGTATTGGCCCCCCTCAGTCTCAAAGAAAAGTATCAGCCGAAGGTGCAGCGCTATCTCCAGATTTTGACGGCCAGCGACGCGGCTCTGGAGATTATGGCTCAGATGCAGGCCAGTCGGGAGGGGGAGGGTTGTGTCAGTCCCGCCTACGTGCAGGTAAGCAGCACCGCGGTTTTGCGTCACACCGGCGACGCGGTCCGTACTTTACAAGAGTTCAGCCGAGATAAGCAAAAGCCTCAGGAGTTGGGCGAGATTTTTGCCATCCTGGCCAACCGCGTTAAAGAGGAATTACCCCAGGGATATAAGGCTAATGTCGAAGCCGCCCAACGGGGCTTGGCCGCCTCTCGGCCACTTCTTAACTTGGACCACCATCTTCTTGGCAGTCCCGAACTGTTAGCCAGTGGCCTGGCGTACTTGGCATCAGACGCAGATGCAATGCAAGAAGTGATCATCGAGGGCATCCAGGGCTGGAAGCCGGCAACGCCAGCCGCAATGGGAGACGCCCAACGTTATCGGGTCACCCTGGATCAAGCCGGTGCAATTTCGTCTACCGAAACCGTCTCCCCGCCAACCCGGCCGGAATCTTCCCCACTGGAGAGGCAGCCTTTGCTGCAGGAAACCGAATTAAAGCTAATTGTCGACTATGTCCGGCAGTTGACTGCCGATCATCAATGCCCCCAGCGAGTGGAATGGGGTCTGGGAGCCCAGCGGGAAATCGTGGTCCTGCGCAGCCTTCCCTACCCTCCCCCCCCCGGCCGCAACTCGGCCGGCCCCGGAGCCGCCTCCGGAAGTTGTACTTTCCGGGGGGATAATCATCTTCCCCGGGCGGACAACCGGGCCAGCCTTGCCGATCAGGACTGAGCGGATTTCTGACATTGGCGAGGTCCCCCCAGGCGCGGTGCTATTGGCCCATAAACCATCGCTAGCTCTGGCTCCGCTCTTGAGCCGGGCCGGGGCCCTGGTCATGGCCACTGGCGAACCTTACAATCACCTGGCTTTCCGGGCCCGAGAATGCCGCCTGCCGACGATCTTTGACAGCGGCGCGGCTGCGGTCGATATAGCCCCGGGAAATCTCCTTACGGTAGACGCGACTACTCTTCAAGTCTATGCCGGACGCCCGGCCCTTCCCGCACCAAACGGCGCCGTCAGCCGCGGCGCGGCGGTCGCCCCAGAGATGCTGGACCGCCTGCGCCCCTGGCTTTTTCCCCTCAAGGTGGTGGGGCTGCAGGATAATGCCCTGACCCCCGCAAGTTGTCAGAGTGTCCACGATATCCTGTATTATACCTCGAAGGCCCGGGTCGATGAGATGTTTTGCCTTAGTCTGAGAGGCGAGCCCACCAAAAAGGACGGCGTCAGTCTGGTTACCGGTCGGCTGGTCCCGATCTTCGTTATTGATGCCGGGGAGGGCCTTAGCACTGAGGCGTCGACGGTGAATTTTGAAGCCATAACTTCCATCCCGTACCGGGCCTTTCTCAGTGGCATGATGTCCATCCCGTGGCCCAAGGCCCGGCCTTTGGATATGAAAGGCTTCATCTCGGTCATCGGGGTGACCTCGACCACCCCCCGGTCTGAAGAGCAATTGCAGAAGATCAGCCTGGCGCTGCTTTCGAGAAATTACATGAATTTCAGCCTCTGTCTGGGGTACCATGCCTCTACCATCGAAGCCTATGTCGGGGCAAATCTGGACAACAATTATATGCGCTTTCATTACCAAGGCGGCGCCGCCTCCTTGGAGCGTCGGGTAAGACGGCTCCAACTTATCGACGGGGTTTTGTCTAGGCTGGGATTTAAAGTAACCATAAACGGCGATCTGTTGGACGCCCAGCTCAGCGGAGAGCCCACCCCGTCGCTGCTGCAGGTCCTGGAAGTCTTGGGCCGTTTGGAAGTTTACACCAAACAGATGGATATGCTGATGTCCGACAATGAAGTAGTTTTTGGTTATATCGAAGATTTTTTAGAAAAACACTGTGGCGGAGATTTGAAAAGTTAAAGCTACCATAACATTAAGATGGGATTTTGCGGGTTCAGTTATTAATTTGGCGTTAATATCTTCATCCCAAAAAGATTTTATAAAAAAGCCAAAAAAGCTAATATATTATTAAATAGCGATAATTATAGGTGCTACAAATAATATGCCGCGCTTAGGATCGCCAAAACTTTATCTCCTGGTGAGCTCGGTGACCATCATCGTGTTAACCGGAGCCTTTGTCCTGGGGCTGATGTCCACCAATAAAATGCGGGAAATTATCAACGAGCAATTCAACCAGCAGCAACTGACCATTGCCAAAGGGGTAGCTTCGGATATAACTGACAAGTTTAACTTTTTAAAAAATGAGCTGCATACCCTGAATTTATCCCCGTCAGTGCAGTACCTAGAGGTCTCCTGGCCGAATCGGCTGCAGATCACTATGGGAAGTGTAAAGAATTTCGGCACCATTGAAATCGGCCTGATCGAAGCGCGGCGCCAAAAAATCTATCGTTTGAACGCCGAGGGGCAAGATCAGGTGGAAGAGGCGGATTTTTCGCAGATTGAATGCTTACAATGGGCCAGCGACCGGGACAACCAGAATAAATTTTTTGTAAAACGGGTGGGGCCTGATTTCCCCTCCTCCTCCTCCTTTTCCCAGAATCCCTACCTGCTTGTCGGTCTCCCCACCTACCAGGTGTCGGTAGATGAAAGCCATCCCGTCGCCTCTGGTCAATTTGTGGGCTGTCTATATTTTCTGGTGGATCCTTCGCGCTTAACTAAGATGTATTGCCAGGAGATCCGTTCGGGCCAGACCGGCTATGCCTGGGTAATTGATCGCCAGGGTAATTTTCTCTACCACCCGGGGGATGGATTTATCGGCAAATCGGCTTTTGAGGTTCGGGAACAACGGGATCCCAAGATCTCTTTTGCCGAAATCAATCGCATTCAGAAAGAAAAGATGCTGACCGGGCGGCAGGGCTATTCTTGGTATTGGAGTGGTTGGCACCGTGGCCTCGTCAAGAAGATGAAGAAATTTATTGCCTATGCACCCATTCCTCTGCACGGGGACAATGCCAGCCTGGTCTGGTCGGTGGCGGTGGTGGCCCCCCAGACCGAGGTGGAGGGCGCCATCCATGAGGTATATGTGCGCCAGTTTCTTCTGCAAGGAGTGGTTATCCTCATCATCCTCTTGGGCGGCGGAGTAATTATCTATTATGAAAGCCGCTGGTCGGCAGCCCTGGAGCAGGAAGTCCAACGCAAAACCGCAGCCTTGAAGCAATCCACTGAGGAACTGGCGAAATCTGAAAAGCTCTATAAATCTCTGGTAGAATCAGCCGAGGATGCGATCATCAATGTAGATTCGCAAGCCAGGATAATTTCCATCAACCGTTATGGGGTCAAGCTTTTCGGCTATACCCCGCAGGGAATTATTGGCAAGAGCATTTACGAGGTTTTCCCCGGCCGGGCCGGAAGGGGCATTCACCACCAGATTGACCAGGTGTTCACCACCCACAGTGGGCGGCGCGCCACTCTGCAGGTGGTGGTGGGCGGGAAAGAATATTACTTCAACCTCAACTTCACCCCGATCCGAGAAGACCACAGGGTTATGGGAGTGCTGATCATCGCCCATGATATTACCAGCAGTAAAAAAATGGAGGAACAATTATACCATACTGAAAAACTGGCCTCGCTGGGCCAACTGGCTGCCGGAGTAGCCCATGAGATCAACAATCCGCTGGCCATCATCTTAGGATTTACCGATATGCTGCTGGAGAAGGTCAAAGCCGATTCCCCAGAATATAAGATCCTGAAGACGATTGAGCGCCAGGGAAATAATTGCAAGAAAATCGTCGAGAATCTGATGTCATTTGCGCGGACCCCGGAGAAGGAGCAATACTTCACCGATATTAATCGTAATATCGAGACCGTGATGGAAGTGTTCCAAAACACCCTTCTGACCAAGAAGGTTAACTATCACTTACAATTGGCAGAAGACCTGCCCTTGGTCCGGGGCGACGCCGCCCAATTGCAACAGGTATTTTTGAACCTGGTCACCAATGCGGTGAACGCCATGCCTCAGGGCGGGGACCTGACCATCACCACCGGTTTAAATTCGACCGGCGATCGGGTGCAGATCAAGTTTGCCGACACCGGGGATGGGATCAAAAAGGAATGCCTGAATAAAATCTATGATCCATTTTTCACTACCCGCAAAGTCGGCGAAGGCACCGGGTTGGGTCTTTCCGTCAGTTATGCTATCCTGGCCAAATTCGGCGGAACCATAGAATGTCTCAGCCGAACCCGGGAAGAAGCCGGAGACCAAAGCGGCACCACTTTTACCATCACCCTGCCAGTAGCTTCGCCGACTGACCAGGAATTAAAAACAGAGGATATCCATGTCCGCCAAGATTCTGATCATTGACGATGAACCAGACATGCTGATCATGCTGGAAATGATCATCACTGATAAGACCGAGCATCAAGTGGTGACGACCACTAACCCTTTAGAACTGCCAGAGCTGCTAGCCCAGGAAAACTTTAATCTGGTGATCACCGACCTCAAAATGCCCGCTAAGGACGGCATCAATGTAGCCTTTGATAGATTTTTTCCTAGTTATTTAGAAGTGTTGGCCAGCCAATTTACTCCCCGCGCCCTGGTTTATTTTAGCCAGAAAAAATTGCTGCAGCGAAAACTGGCCATGAGTGTCGGCTGCCTGGCGATGATACCGGCCCGGGCCAGCGGGGTGGTGTTCACCGCAGATCCAACGGGTAGCCGCGATAATGTGCTGGTCATCGATGCCGCCTGGGGGTTGGGACCGGCAGTAGTTGACGGCACTTTAACTCCGGATCACTATGTGCTTTCCAAAAAGCCGGAACTGGATTTGGTGGAGCAACAGATCAGCCGCAAATCAATGCGTTGGATCGCCGCCGAGCGCGGCATTGAGCAAGAGGCCGTCCCCCCCGAGGAGGATTCCCAACCCGCTCTGACCAAAGATGAACTGCTCACCATCGGCCGCTATGCCCTGCAGCTGGAGGAGTATTTCGGCGGCCCCCAGGATATTGAATTCTGCGTAGATTTACAAGGACAGGTGTTACTTTTGCAATCGCGGCCCCTAACCTTGCTGACCCCGCAACCCGGCGGGGTGCTGCCGCCTCACCTAGAGGAACGCCATCCCGTGCTGCTCGACCATGGCACGGTGGCCTGTTTTGGAGTGGCCGCGGGGCCGGTGTTTATTGTCGACCATGAGACGGACCTGAGCCGCTTCCCGCCCGGCGCCGTCCTGGTGGCCCGGCATACTACGGCGCGCTATGGCGCGGTGTTACACAAAGCCGCGGCCATGGTCATAGATATTGGCAGTGCCACCTCGCATCTGGCCATTCTGGCCCGCGAGTTCAAGATTCCCGCCCTGGTGGACACCGGAAAAGCCACCCAGGTTCTGCGTTCTGGTCAGGAAATCACCGTAGATGCCAACCAGATTCGGGTTTATGACGGACGCCTGGAGGAATTACTGCAAGCCCCGTTAGCCAAGACCTCGCTTCTGGCCGAAACGCCGATTTATGCCCGTCTGCGGCGGGCCTTGCGGTGGATTACCCCTTTGCATCTTACCGACCCCAAGTTAAGCAATTTCACCCCGGCAGCATGCCAAACCCTGCATGATATCACCCGCTTTGCGCATCAGATGGCGGTCACCGAAATGTTCGAACTGGGCGAACAGGCCCGGCAGGGGGAAGTGCACATGGTGCAGTTACAGACTAACATCCCCCTAAACCTCTACATCATTGATCTGGGCGGCGGGGTTCGGACCGATCACCGGGCCCGGTTCGTTTCTCCTGAGGACATTACTTCGATTCCCCTGCGGGCTTTATGGCGAGGCATCAGCCACCCCGAAATTTCCTGGGCCGGCCCCATCCCCATTGATATGAGGGGGCTTTATTCCGTCGTCTCCCGCTCTTTGACTGCCGCTCCTCCTCAACATGCCGACTTTTGGGCCCGCACCCTGGCGATCGTCTCCGAGAATTACCTGAACTATAGCTCGCGTTTGGGATATCACTTTGCTACCATCGACGCCCTGGTGAGTGATGTCCGCAATGATAATTATCTCAGTTTCCGCTTTAAGGGCGGGGCCGCGGATGAATCGCGACGCGGCCCCCGGGCCCGGTTCTTGGGGGAGGTACTGGCCCGGCTAGACTTAGAGGTCGAAATTACCGGGGACTTGGTAGTCGCCAGACTGTGGAAATATCCCCGCCCGCTACTGGAAGAAAAACTCGACCTTTTGGGCCGGCTGATGGGCTGTGCGCGCCAGCGCGACATGCTCATGGCGGATGAGTCAACGGTGGAATGGTATATTCAGGCCTTTTTGGAGGGTAATTATCGCTTTGCCGGAGAACCCCGGTCTGTTCTCCATCCGGATCAGGATTAACCGCGACTACTTATCACTCAGGCCATAAAATAAATTCGGGTTAGAATAAACAGCTCTTGGGAGAGGGGGCTAAGGGCCGCAGACCCCTACCCCCTGTCCCCAACCCCTTATGGGGGGTTGTAACGGAAAATCTCGGGTTTCGCCTTCTTGGTTTGAATTGTTCACCATTTAATATCGGAAGCCGGGTTAAAAAATCGTGATGCATAGAAACTTGACAAAAAAGTGGCAAACTGAGAAACTTTTATATAATTGGTAGTTTCCCCACCGGGGAAGGCTCCCGAGACGGGGCCCGGGGATTAAATGAACCCCGGTAAAAAGCAGCAAAACTGCCTGCCTCCAGTTAGCCAGATAATCCGGCCTGACCAGACGGAGAGATGACCGAGTTGGCCGAAGGTGCTCGCCTGCTAAGCGAGTGTGGGAGGAAACTTCCACCGAGGGTTCGAATCCCTCTCTCTCCGCCATTTAGCCAATTCCTTGAGCGCCCCATAAGGTAAGATGGATTTTCTGGCCATTATTATTTGTTCATTATTATCTCTGAAACCTGTCGTGCATTGGTGTTCTGCACCTGATGGGTGCAGCACCGGCTTTTTATGCTTGAGAAATGACCAGAATGGCAGTATAAATTATTATTAATGAAGACTGCGGAGGTGACTGACATGGCAGAAGCGGCCCGGAGTGAAGCCTTCCATGCCAAGTATCAGAATATGGAAAAAATCTGGTCAGGGGACTCTTTTGCTGATTGTATGGAATTGAGAACCCGGTTGGCGGAATTACCTATATCAACAGTGCCGGGATCCCTAAAAGATTATCCCCACCTCTATGTTGGAATCTTAGAAAATGTTTTTGGGCAAGTAATACATACCCTGGTGACCTGCGAAGGGGTTTTACATGACCGACACGCCCATATCCTGGAGTGTTTTATCAGGCCTATGATCCGGCCCGATAATATTACCTTGGAATTTAATCTCCATTACCAGACCGACCAAGGCCAAGAAAGAACCAAATCCTACGAAGTAGTAAGAAGCGGCGAGCGAAGCTATATTTTTTATTATTGATGGCGCCGCGGCCAGAACCTCTTATTAGCCATTTGGGCTAAACCGGTAAAGTCTGGTGTTGGGAGGGAAGTATTGCCTCGGCTCTGTTCGCCTGTTAGATCTTTTGACAGCAATAGCAAATATAAAAGTGGAGATAATTGCGACTTTAGACGATAAGCTGTAAGAAAAACAGTTTATTGTTGACCTCAGTAATTAATATCTGGCAATATAGCCATTATGCAATGGGATCTTCTTAAGCTGTTAAAACTCAGAGGGTCTAAAGGCGACGGTGCTGAGGGGCGGATTCTGCCCGCCAAAGGGAGAATGTTCTTTTTCTGGTCCCTGCTGTCTTTGGGCTGTTTGGTCCTGGCCGGAATTCTCCTATTCGGCAACAAGGGCCTATACCAGCTATATAAACTGTCTCAGGAGCGAGACCGCCTTGAGCAGAAGAACCAGGAAGTTAAAGCTGAAAACGAGCGCCTCCTGAAGACCATCGAACGTTTGCAAAACGATCAGGAAATGATCAAGGATATAATCCGAAGTGAACTGCATTACATCAAACCCAACGAGCGTATTTATCATTTAAAACCTGAGATGGGAAGCCGGACCAGGACCAAGGCTGCGTCAAAGTCACCGCAGGAATTGGCCAAAAGCCCCCAAATACAACCCGATAAGACCAAAAAGGCGAAACCCTGATCGGGGAGTTGAACCTCATCGTCTCATCCGGCGATTTTAGCAAGACAACTGCAAGAGGAATCTCGGGGGTATGAGAATAATTTGTAATGGCCAGGGCCCACCCTTGGCTAAAGGCAAGCCACAAACCAAGGAACCCAGGTCCGGGCTAACCCCGCGCAATGTTCAAAATGGCTCAGGTCCGATAAAGCCAAGATCGGTTAGAAATTATGTTTACCACTGCTGATTTCAAAAAGGGTCTAAAAATCGAAGTGGACGGAACCCCATTTGTGATCGTTGATTTTTTGCACGTCAAACCCGGTAAGGGAGGGGCCTTTGTCCGCACCAAACTTAAGAACCTGATAACCGGACGAGTAATCGACCAGACCTTCCGGTCCGGAGAAAAAGTCGAACGCCCCGACCTGGAAGAAAAAGACATGCAATACCTCTATCAGGAAGGCGACAGCTACTGCCTGATGGATAACGAGACCTTTGAACAGCTGATCCTGAGTGCGGAGCAGATGGGCGACAGCCGCAATTTCCTGCAGGACAACGTCAACCTGAAGGTGCTGTTCTACAAAGGGCAGTCTATTGGGGTAGAATTACCCACTTTTGTCGAATTGGCCGTCTCCAGCACCGAACCCGGAGTGCGCGGCGATACCGCCAGCGGCGGCACCAAACCTGCTACTCTAGAGACTGGCTTCCAGATTCAAGTCCCGTTATTTATTGAGGAGGGCGACCTGGTCAAGATTGACACCCGCACCGGCGCCTATATGGAAAGGGTGAAATAGGCTGCTAGACCTCTTTGAGCAGCAGGACGTTTCGCCTGACGCCAAACCTTTTCGCCTTCCAGTAGGAATTCATGAAGATGTCGGCTTTCTTCCGGCACCGCCGGGCCATTCGGTCCTGAAACTCGTAGGTCCCCAAGCCTTCCAGGCGGATCTCGTCGCCGAATTCCAGGCCTAGCCTATATTCCAGGTCCCGACTGAGGGCCACTATGCCCTCTCGCACCCTCAGCCCGGAGGCGGTGATTCCGGGGCGGGAATCCGGCGCCCGCACCCCCAGATGATAGGCGGTCACCGTCACCACTGCCATGTCCAGTGAGACTGTCGGTTGGGGCCAGCTAAATATGAACAATCCCAGAATAAAAATGCAGCTAAAAAGGAATCTGATCATCAGGTACACCTCCGTGTCCCTGGCGATGCAGGGGCATGTAGTGCTACCTTGGGGTGGGAACAATAATCCCCCTGGATCCTATTTCATGCTGGTTTTGAAGGAAGTTGCCGAGAAAAGCTATGCGGGTGTAAAAAAACCAAGCAGCCCGCGGTGGATCGCCTCAATAGCTTGCTTTGCTGCCGAGGTGGTGAACGGTCAGGGGGGGTTGCTTTTCCCCTTGTCCGCCCTTGGGGGTAAAAGTTCTTACCCCTGGAAAGGGTCTGCCGTCCTCTCCAGAAGGGAGAGCTTCGACAAACTATCTTTGGTCCTCCAACCAGCGATATATGTGTGAAAGATTGCGTTTTTATACCAGTTTGGCAAGGGAAAGTCAAGCGATAATTTTCACGAAGTTTTTTAAGCTGCGGGTATCATTAGATAATAAAATTGGCCGATAAAAAAGCCCGGACTTTTTAATCCGGGCTCGAGAAAATTAAATCCGGCGGCGTCCTGCTTTCCCACGCAGTCACCCACGTAGTATCATCGGCGCTGAGGGGCTTAACTGCTGAGTTCGGGAGGCCGAAAATGGAAATCTAGCCATAAAATTATTGGGGGGACGGTAACCCACCCCACCTAACTGAGATTATCTTTGGCTGAAAAGCCTTAACAAACTCTGCTAATTACTTATCACTGAAGTACAACAAGCCTCCTGAAATCGCTTTCGCCCAATATTTGAATATTATATCCCTTGGCTATTAATTCCTCTGCCTTGCGGTGTTTAGAACTATTTTGGTGACCTGCAAGCCTTCTAATATCTTGGTCACCAACAACCAAAATTGTCGTACTTTTCTTAACCGAAGATGCTACTTCACAGCCAGCATCGGCCGCTATTTTGGCTGCGTCTCTTCTCGGAATTTTCAAAGCACCCGTAAAAACAACAACCTCCCCATATAAAGGGCCCTCTGGATTTCCACCTATAGAAATCTTTGATGTCGTGCCCATGCCTGATAATATCGGCTTTTTAACTCTATGCAACCATTCACTAACGGTCAATCCAGTCTCTTTCATGGCACTAACAAGAACTTGGCCAGCAGCGCGGGCATCTTCTTCTGCGTTGTGGTGACTAAAATTTATACCTAAAAATTTGGCAACATCTTTTAGACCATAACCTCGCTGTGAAAATTCTACCCAGGCTCGGCGTACTACCTTTGCGGTGTCAAGCCATGTACAATCGACTGGTTTTAAACCATATTTTTCGATAACCCTCGCGAGGGCAACACGATCGAAAGACGTATGACTCGCTACGATATTCCCTTTTAAGCGATTATTTACAGTTTCAAATATGGCTGGAAAGACTGGAGCTTCTTTCACAGCATCTTCTTCAATTCCATGTATTAAGACGTTAAGTCCATCAAAGTAATCTTCAGGGTCGATGAGGCTTTGCCATGACTCTTTCACGCTTCCGTTTTCAAAACAGATGATGCCGATTTGACATATGCTCGAAAGGTCTGGGTTGGCGGTTTCAACGTCAAATGCTACGAAATCCATATCGCCCTCTCTCTTATAGTTGGCTAACATTATTTTTTTACCAACAATTATTATCCAATGGTTTTGATATTTTTAACAAATACATGTTACCAAATTATAAAACTGGACACTAAATTCCAGCTAAAAAGAAATTATTCCTCTCTTTTCGTAAATGCTCTGTGGCTCTTGACGCCATATGCTATAGGCCCCTGGCTGTTTTATTGAATGGAATATCCTTTTGCTCTTTAAACAAGCTATTCTTACTCGTTCCTCTGGTATGTGAGTAGCAGAGATGATCTCGACAATTGACTTATGGCTTTCGTGTGGTTCATTTTTTGTGTTATTCTTCAACCACTTGAAAATTTTGAGGGCATCATATCGTATTCGTATCAGCTTGAAAATTTTATTACCCATCCAAGCTAATAAAGATAGGAAAATACTGGCAGTGATCGCAATGGTAAGCCCTTGGATAAATTTTGAATTCAGCATAACCGCATGGCTGCCATACACACTTTTTATAATAAATTAACTGTTAATTATAAAATTTAGCAAATAAAAAAAAGCCCGGATCTGTCAATCCGGGCTTTGTCTTATAGATTAAATCCGGCGGCGTCCTGCTTTCCCACGCAGTCACCCACGTAGTATCATCGGCGCTGAGGGGCTTAACTGCTGAGTTCGGGATGGGATCAGGTGTTTCCCCCTCGCTATGGCCACCGGAAATTTTTATCAAGTTTTAGCTGGTAGTACTTCACTCCACACTTTATCGAAATTTGAAACTACAATGAAAAGTGATAGATAGAGCCACGGTCCTGGGATGTTCCCGATAATCAGGGCGAAGATTATGGTCAAGCCGCACGGCCGATTAGTACCAGTCGGCTGAACACATTGCTGTGCTTAGACCTCTGGCCTATCAACCTCGTGGTCTCCGAGGGGCCTTGAGGGACCTTACAGTCCGGGAGATCTTATCTTGAGGTCGGCTTCCCACTTAGATGCTTTCAGCGGTTATCCGTACCGAACATAGCTACCCAGCGCTGCGCCTGGCGGCACAACTGGAACACCAGCGGTTCGTCCATCCCGGTCCTCTCGTACTAGGGACAGCTCCTCGCAAATCTCCTGCGCCCGCGACAGATAGGGACCAAACTGTCTCACGACGTTTTAAACCCAGCTCACGTACCGCTTTAATTGGCGAACAGCCAAACCCTTGGGACCTGCTTCAGCCCCAGGATGCGATGAGCCGACATCGAGGTGCCAAACCTCCCCGTCGATGTGAACTCTTGGGGGAGATAAGCCTGTTATCCCCGGCGTACCTTTTATCCGTTGAGCGACGGCCCTTCCATACGGGACCGCCGGATCACTAAGGCCTGCTTTCGCACCTGCTCGACTTGTAGGTCTCGCAGTCAAGCTCCCTTATGCCTTTACACTCTGCGGCTGGTTTCCAATCAGCCTGAGGGAACCTTCGCGCGCCTCCGTTACTTTTTGGGAGGCGACCGCCCCAGTCAAACTACCCGCCAGGCAATGTCCCCGACCCGGATCACGGGTCTGGGTTAGAATTCTAAGTTAACCAGGGTGGTATTTCAAGGGTGGCTCCATCCTGACTGGCGTCAGGACTTCTCCGCCTCCCACCTATCCTACACAAGTTAACCCAAAATCCAATGCCAAGCTGTAGTAAAGGTGCACGGGGTCTTTCCGTCTAGTCGCGGGTACACGGCATCTTCACCGCGAATACAATTTCACTGAGTCCCTGGTCGAGACAGTGGGGCAATCGTTACGCCATTCGTGCAGGTCGGAACTTACCCGACAAGGAATTTCGCTACC
>JBKHJN010000006.1:0-94660 GCA_046538075.1 Desulfobacteraceae bacterium
CGGCAATGTCTTTCAGCCCTTTACCACCAACGGCATGGGCAGCAACGTCGGCGCCGCCTGGCGGGCCTATAAGCGGGGGGCCGGGTTTGGCAACCCCTGTTTTACCCAGATCCATCCCACCTGTATTCCCATGCACGGCGATTACCAATCGAAACTGACCCTGATGAGTGAAAGCCTGCGCAACGATGGCCGGGTCTGGGTCCCCAAGCAACCCGGAGATCAACGTCGTCCCGAGGACATCCCCGAAGACGAACGGGATTATTATCTGGAGCGGATTTACCCCAGTTTCGGCAACCTGAGCCCCCGGGATATCGCCTCGCGGGCGGCTAAGTTTCAATGTGACCAGGGCAAAGGGGTGGGGGCTACCGGCCGGGCCGTTTATCTGGATTTTGCCGATGCCATCAAGCGTCTGGGCCGGGCGGAAATCGAGGCCCGGTATGGGAATCTCTTCCAGATGTATGAAAAAATCACCGGGGAAGATCCCTACCAAACGCCCATGATGATCTATCCGGCCTCACACTACGCCATGGGCGGGCTGTGGGTCGATTATAACCTGATGAGCACCATCCCCGGCTTATTTGTGCTAGGGGAGGCCAACTTCTCCGACCACGGCGCCAACCGCCTGGGGGCCAGCGCCCTGATGCAGGGGTTGGCTGACGGTTACTTCATCATTCCGTACACCATCGGCGGCTACTTGGCCGGCACGGCCCTGGCCGAGGTAAGCGAAAGTCATCAGGCCTTTATCGATATCGAAATGGAAGTCAACGCCAAAATAAACCGCCTCCTCCAGATCCAGGGGAGCCGCACGGCGGCGAGCTTCCAGAGAGATTTGGGCCACATCATGTGGGAATATTGTGGCATGTCCCGGAATGATGCCGGCCTCCAGAAGGGCAAGCAGCTGGTTGCCGATCTGCGCCAAGAGTTCTGGGAAAATTTGCTCCTGCCCGGCTCCACCAGCGAATTCAATCAAAGTCTGGAAAAAGCCAGCCGGGTGGCGGATTTCTTAGAGTTTGCGGAATTGGTGATCACCGATGCCCTGGCCCGCCGCGAATCGTGCGGCTGCCATTTCAATGAGGCGTTCCAGACCGAAGAAAAAGAGGCCAAGCGGGACGACGCCCACATGTGTCATGTGGCCGTCTGGGAATACGCCGGAGAGGGCCAAGAGCCTATCTTCTCCAAAGAGCCACTGGTCTTTGAATTCGTGAAATTAGTGGAGAGAAGCTACAAATGAGTTCTGAAACAATCAATTTGACCCTGAAAGTCTGGCGTCAGCATGGCCCTGAAGATAAAGGCCGGTTCACCACCTACCCGGCCGACAATATCCCGACCGATGCTTCCTTTCTGGAAATGCTGGACATCGTCAACGAGCGGCTGACCATCGAGGGCCAGGACCCGATCGCCTTCGATCACGATTGCCGGGAAGGCATCTGTGGCATGTGCGGCGCGGTAATCAACGGCCGCCCGCACGGCCCCGAGAAAGAGACTACCCTGTGCCAGCTGCACATGCGGGGTTTTCGGGATGGCGACACCATCGTTATTGAACCGTTCCGGGCCCGAGCCTTTCCGGTCATTAAAGACCTGGCCGTGGAGCGCCAGGCCCTGGATAAAATCATTCAGGCCGGTGGTTTTATCTCAGTAAATACCGGCCAGGCCCCGGAGGCCAACTCCCTGCCGGTGCCCAAGGCCAACGCCGAACTGGCCTTTGATGCCGCCACCTGCATCGGCTGCGGGGCTTGTGTGGCGGCCTGTCCCAATGCCTCGGCCATGCTGTTCGTCGGCGCCAAGATCTCGCACCTGGCCCTGCTCCCCCAGGGCCACCCGGAAGCTGCCCAGCGGGCCTTGGCCATGGTGGCCGAGATGGATCGCCTGGGCTTTGGCAACTGCACCAACCATAAGGAATGTCAAGTAGAGTGCCCCAAAGGCATCCATATTACCAATATTGCGCGCTTGAACCGGGAATTCATCAAGGCCGCGGTGGCCTCCGCCGAGGACATCCCGATCTTTCCGACGGCAAAGCCAGAAGCTCTGGAAATGGAAGCAGGAGAATAGGAGAAATAAGACTGGCCCGGGTAATAACCATGCCGGGCCATCCATAGTCATTTAATTCCCAGATTTTTAACCGAGGTGTTGGCCGGAGCAGAATAGGCCGAAGGGATGCCTTCGAGATCATCGGTTACTAGTCTGTGCATCCGTTTTTCTGCCCGATTTTTTAACTTCTTGCCAAAAAGGTAATGGGGTTGGCCAGATGAGGGCCATATCCAGCAAAAAAGCCAACCCCTTGATAACTCCAGGAGACGGCAAGATAAAGTCTTCCCCTACTGTCAATTATGCTCTTAAAAATCCCCTCAACTTGGGATATAATTAGAGAAAATTTTTTAGGGGTGGAAACCATGGCCGAAAAAGAAGCCAAACAAGTACTGGAGATCTTGCGGGAGAAGGGACCCGCGGGTGAGACGGAACTGCAGGCCTGGACTCTCCTCGATTTTGACAGCCTACAAGGGGCCTTGAATGATCTCTCCAACCAAGGGCTGGTGGAGATTGATTCAACCTCGTGGGCTACCTCCGGCGGGTTGGTGAAGCTGACCACCAAGGGTCTGCGCCAGCGGGATTAACCCATGACCTCTGATTGGTTGCAGGAGTTGCCGATACTGGCCTTTTTTGCCATTGTTCTAAGCCTTTCCACCCTTTTCATCATGTCGGAGGTAGCGGCCTCGTTCCAGTGGAAAGGGCTGCCGCCTTTCCGGGTGCTCTTCAATCGCTGGGCTTTGTTGCTCTATGGCATTTATGGCGGCATTACCCTCCTGTTGGCCTTCCTGTTAATTGAGCGCCAGGTTCTGAGCTTCTCCCTGAGCTGGGCTGTACTGTTGGGCTTAGGGGGACCACAGCTCCTCAAACTGAAACTTTCCTTCACCCCTCTCTCTGACTCCAAAGATAAATTTCAATTGTCGTTCGAAGAACTTTTTTCCCGGTTCCGCCTTTTCTGCTTTACTCAGATACAGGATTCTCTGGCCAACCGCCGGTTAAAATATAAGGCGCGGCAATTACAAAGGGATGAAAGAGAGTTAATCAACCACCTAGAAGTGCTGTGTCCCGCTGAGGAGTATCAGAACCTCCTGAAGCTCATCGACGAACGCCGGCAAAAGGCGCCGTTAACCATTAAATCTTTTTTAGTCGACCTCATCGAACGATACGATCCCAACTTCCCCAGCCAACGTTAACTTTGATAGTTACCGGAGGCCCCATGATGATCGCCATTTCCGCCTGCAAGAAGCCAGACGGCGGCTAAACTTCTGAGACACTTAGCGACCATTGACAAAGTGGGATTAGAGGTGGAAAGGATGATCAAATAATTTGGGCCCACCGATTTAAGCGTACTTTTTGACAAAAAAAGGCTTGTAATCTATACTGAAGAGGTGGCGAGCGTAATCGTTGGCCATTTTCCTTCGCCTGGGGCAAGCCATTTTTAAGGTCCAGACTTTGCATAAATTATTGATTCTCAAGCATGGCCGACGATTTTCTCAAGTGACCGCGTTTGTTTTCGCACTCCTTTTTTCTATTGTCTTCCCGGCTTGGGGCCAGGAGCTCGTCAAGCTGGGGGAAATTAACCCTCTTTCCGGCTACCTGGCCAAGCACGGCTGGGAAATTCATCAGGGCATCCAGTATGCCGTGGAGGAAGTAAATGCCCGGGGCGGTCTGGCAGGGCACAGAGTGGAGGTCCTCAGCCGGGATGACCGGAGTAGCCCCGAAGTTGCGGTCAACCAGGCCCAGGACCTGCTTTATCGGGAGAAGGTGGTGGGCCTGCTGGGAGGGTATGTGGATTCGCTGGTGGGCCCCATCAGCCAGCTGGCGGCCCGCCACCGAGTCCCCTATGTGGCCTCCGCCAGCCTGCAGCGCGCCCTTACCCAGCAGTGGCGGAATCCTTATTTTTTCCGGGTCTCCAAGCTGGACGGCATCATCGAACCTTTAAGTCAGTTCATAAGTCAAAGGTTGCAGGCCAAACGGGTGGCCATCCTCCACTTGGCCACCCCTGGGTCCACGGAGTTTGCCACGGAGATTGCGGCCTGTCTGCGGAAAGCCGGGGTTGATATCCTCCTCATCGAGAAATTCCGGCCCGGGGCCCGGGATTTTTCGGTTTTTCTCCTCAAGGTCAGGGAAGCGAACCCGGACGTCTTGATTTCCGGGGTCTTTTTCCCGGACAATTTAGTCCTGATGCGGCAGTTGCGGGAGCGGCCGGGGGGCCTCAAAGCCGTCATCGCCCCCTGGGGAGCGGCCTACCACAGCTTCATTGAGGAAATGGGCCCGGCCAGCGAGGGCGTGCTGGGCACGTGCGCCTGGAATCCCGGCGTCACCCTGCCGGGCACGGAAAACCACTCCCAGGCCTTTGTCCAGGGCTTTCGTCTCCGGTTCGGGGAAGAGCCCAATACCACCACCATGCATGGCTATACATCGGCCCGGGCTCTGCTGGCCGCTCTACAAAAGGTTTTGGAAAAAAAAGAACCCCTGACCGGCGCGGCCGTCCAGCGGGAACTGGCCGGGCTGGACTTGCTCCTGCCCATGGAGCGTCTCAAGTTTGACGCCTACGGCGACCCGCAGTATTACCAGCACGTGGTGGTCCAGATCCAACAGGGAAAGATGGTGGTAGTGTATCCGCCAGCCCGGGGTACTGGGAGGCTGCGGTATCCGCTAGATTTTTGAGTTTAAAGTTCAGGGTTCAAGGTTGGCCTTGGCAGCCTGGCTAGGCTGTTCCCGGTCCCTGCCGCCGCGAGCCGCCTTATGCACTGATAACCGAAAACCCTTCACAATGATATACTTGCAAATTTTGGTCTCCGGCCTTTCCCTGGGGTCGTTTTACGCCCTGATCGCCCTGGGTTTTTCTTTGATCTTCGGCGTCACCCGCGCCTTCAACCTGGCCCACGGGGAATTGATTATCCTGAGCGGCTATCTGGCTTATTATCTGTGGCAATCTTCCGGCGCCTCGTCCTACTGGGCCATTCCGATCTGCCTCCTGGTGATGGCCGGCGGCGCGTTTTTGCTTAATCTGCTGTTGCGTCAGCTGAAGGCACCCTTTGAGTTGAACTCCCTGGTGGTCACCTTCGGACTGGCGTTGTTTCTTCAGAACGCCATGCTGTTCGCATTTTCCGCGGACTACCGCCTGATTCAGCCGGAAACAGTGCGGTTTTTCCAGGCGGCGGGGGTCCGACTCACGGAAAATCAACTCATGTTGTTGCTGATGTCTCTGGCGGCCACAGGCTTGGTGCACTGGGCGCTGCACCATACTTTTCTGGGCAAGGCCTTGCGGGCCGCCATCCAGGACCGCCAGGCGGCCCTTCTGGCCGGCATCAACATCAAACGCATGGGCCTGGCGGCCTTTGGCTTCGGAGGAATGCTCATCGGGCTGGCGGGGCCGCTCTACGCCCAAAACATGTACCTTTATCCTGCAGGAGGCCTCGAGATTACCCTGACCGCAGTGGTCATCACCATATTTGCCGGCGTGGGACGGACCCGGGGCATCCTGGCGGGGGGCTGGCTTTTGGGGCTGGCCGAATCCTTGGCGGTTTTCATCCTGGGTGCTGGTTGGCGGGAGCTGGTCAGCGCCGTGCTCTTGATAGGCCTGCTGATCTTCAAGCCCCATGGCATTATGGCCAAAGGTGAATCCTGATTGGAGGGCAGCGTCCGCGCCTGCGGGAACAACCAGCTTTTCTTTGATGGTGCATGGTGCACACTTTTCGGGTGCAGAAACGCAGGTTTTTCCACAAAAACTTTGAACTTGAATCTTGAACCTTGAACTTTTTTATGAAGGCGCAATCCCGGCTTTCTCTCATCCTTGCTCTTGGCGGCGCGCTTTTGCTAGTCCTTTGGCCTCTGGTGTGGAGCGAGGCTGACCTTTACTTCCAGATTTTTGGCATGGCCTGCTTTTATGGGGTGCTGGCCGTAGCCTGGAACATCTATGGCTTGAGCGGCTCCATATCTCTGGGGCATGCGGCCTTCTTCGGCCTGGGGGCCTATGGCTCGGCCCTTTTGAGCCACCATCTGGCTTGGTCGCCGGCCCTCACCATCCCGGCGGGAGCCTTGGTGGGCGCGGCCTACGGCGTCGCCTGGGGCCTTTTGTTCCGGAATCTCAGAGGGGTATATTTGGGTTTGGCCACCCTGGCATCCGTGGAGATCCCCAAGGTGATCGTTGACAATTGGAGCTCCTTGACCTACGGCTCCCTGGGCCTCGTGGGCCTCGCCGGTCTTCCGGCCGTTCGCCTGGGAGGGCTGGACATCGACTTCGGTGTCAGTTTCAAGGCCCAATATTACCTGCTTCTGCTTTTTTTGATAATGGCCGGTCTGCTCCACCGGTACAGCATCTATTCCCGCTGGGGCTGGGCCTTGCGGGCCCTGCGGGAAAACGAGACCGCTGCCAGCATGGCCGGGGTGGACGTTTTTCGCCAACGCTTTAAGGCCCTTGTCCTCAGTTCGTATCTGACCGGCCTATGCGGTGGGCTCTATGCCCACCTCCTCGGCCTCATCGAGCCGGCCTTGGTATTCAGCCTCCACATCTCGGCCTTACCCCTGGTGTTGAGCATCTTCGGCGGCCGCTTTCACCTGTATGGCCCCATTTTGGGGGCCTTGCTGCTGTATCCGTTGGACCAGCTTGTTCTGCAACCCCGGTTGCCTACCAGCCACGCCGCGGTCTATGGGCTGGTGATCATGTTGACCATTTTCTTCTTCCCCAAGGGGGTGGCCACGTGGCTCGTGAAATTCCGCCAGCCTGCCTCGAGCTGATGGGCATTAGCAAAAGCTTTCAGGGCCGCCACGTCCTTTCGGATGTAAGCCTGACGGTGGGCGAGGGGGAGATTGTGGGCATTATCGGCCCCAACGGCGCCGGCAAGACCACCCTGTTCAATCTCATCACCGGAGTGGTGCGGGCGGACGCCGGCCGAGTGGTTTTTCACGGGCGGGACATTACCGGCTGGCCGCCGCACCGTATCTGCCGCGCCGGCATCGCCCGGGCCTTTCAGATTCCCCAGCCTTTCCCGGAAATGACCGTCCTGGAAAACCTGCTTATCGGCCTGTGGTTCGGTCAAGAGCCGGGGGCCGATGCCAGGGATGCACGGGCTGAGGCCCGGGAGCTGCTGGCCCTGGTAGGCCTGGGGCGCAAAGAGGCTGCGCCAAGCCATGAGCTCAACCTCATGGAAAAGCGCCGCCTGGAAGTGGCCCGGGCATTGGCCACTCGACCGCACCTGCTCCTCCTGGATGAAATTGCCGCGGGCCTGGGTCCGGCGGCAGTCTGGCAAACGGTGGAACTGATAAAGAAATTGCGGGATCAGAGAACCCTTCTGATCACGGACCATTACCTGAATCTCACCCTGCGGGTTTCCGACCGCCTTCTGGCCCTGGACCAGGGCGAAGTTATTGCGGAAGGTCCGCCTGCGCAGGTAATTCGTCATCCGGAGGTAGCCTCGGCCTATTTGGGGAGACGAGAGGTCGCCGCCAGCCTGGAAGCCGGGAGGTGAAAAGAGGTCAGTGGGCAGTGGCCAAAAAAACCTGCAATGGAATTACCACGGAGACATGGAGAACACCGAAGTCACAGTGCATTTCGGTATTTCTCGGTAACCGCGGGGCCCTGGTGGTTAATTTTTGAATGGCTATAAAAAAGACTGATCGTCCAGTACCGCTTTTGCTCATTGAGGGGTTGACCGTTGCCTTTGAACACATCTCCATCGTCAACCAGGTCAACATAACTATAGGGGAACAGGAGATCGTCGGCCTGGTGGGAGCGGAAGGCGCCGGCAAGACCACTCTCCTGAACACCGTGAGCGGCCTCCTGCAGCCGAAGTCCGGCCGTGTCCTCTTTGCCGGGGAAGCCATAGAAGACCTGCCGGTGTGGGACATTGTTCGGCGGGGCCTTGTCTATGTCCCGGAGGGTGCCAATGTCTTCGGACAGATGACTGTCTTGGAAAACCTGGAATTGGGCGCCTACCTGAACCGGCAGCGCCTGGGAGAACGACTAGAGGAGGTTTTCGGCATTTTTCCGGAGCTCAGGGGTTTTCTCAAGCGGCCGGCGGGCTTCCTGAGCGGCGGCCAGCAGCGCATGGTGGCCCTGGGCCGCGGCCTCATGGCCGGGGCCCGCCTTCTACTCCTGGACGAGCCGTTCGCGGGGCTGGCCCCGAGGCTGGTCAGACGGTTTTGCGACGCCTTCCACCACCTTATCGACCGGGGCCTCACGCTTCTGGTAGCCAGTCAGTATGCCCATCGCATCCTCCGGGTTGCAGACCGAGGCTACCTCATGGAAGACGGGCATATCACCCTGTCCGGCGCCGGCCCCGAAATCCTGCGGGACCAACACCTCCATCAGGTTCTGTTTACCCCCGAGCTCTAATCAGTGATAATATAGCCGACCTTGCGGTCCAGGCCGGCCTTCAGATAGAAGGTGACCGGTCCGGTCGGATTGACATACTGTCGCGTCGGCTTGACCGTCCGCAACTCATTCGCCAAATCCTCGTAGGTATGGGCTTTCCCCTTGATTAAAGAAAAAACCAGGACAAACAGGAGGAGATCAATTGCAGAATCAGGAGATTGATTCAGAAGATCAAGACATGACCATGAAGAGCAAAATGCCTGGTCCAAAAAGTTGCGTACGGGCAAGGATTTCCTATATAAAAATACAGCCAGGAATTTTTAACAACCACAGGCAAACCCAAAAAGGAGGCCCATGCAGATATCCAAGCAGAAAAAGCTGGAAATACTCTGGTCCTTGCTGCTTTCCCGCCGGTTCGAGGAGGCGCTTACAGAGCTGTGCCAAATTGAGGGCAAGATACCCGGAATGATGATCCTGTGCACCGGGCAGGAGGCAGTGGGCGCCGGGGTGTGCGCCGCCCTGCAACTGGAGGATGTGATCATCACCAATCACCGCAGCCACAGCCATCTGCTGGCCAAGGGGGCTGATCCGAAAGCGCTGATGGCCGAGATCTATGGCAAAAGCACCGGGTGCAATAAGGGCAAAAGCGGAACGCTGCATCTGGCGGTGCCCGAGGTCAATGCTCCCTGCACCACGACCGTGGTCGGCGGCGGGCCGCCCATTGCGGTCGGCCGGGCCTTTGCCCAGCAATACCGCGGAGAGCACAACGTCACCGTCTGTTTCATCGGGGACGGCGCCACCAACGAGGGCTCCTTTCACGAAGCCCTAAATCTGGCAAGCCTCTGGACCCTGCCGGTGATTTTTGTATGCGAGAACAATCTTTACGCCGGCGCCCAGCGCTATGAAGAGCATACCAAGGTGCCGAACATCGCCGACCGGGCGGCCGGCTATGCCATGCCGGGGGTGGTGGTCGATGGCAATGATGCGCTGGCGGTCTACACCTCGGCCTTGGAAGCCAGAGCCCATGCCGTGGCTGGAGAGGGGCCGACGCTCATCGAATATAAGACCTACCGCTGGCGGGGCCATGGTGAAAGCGACCTCCAAATCTATCAACCCAAGGAAGAGATCGCGGCATGGCAGGCCATGTGCCCCATCCCCAAACTGCGGGGTGATATGCTTGCCCAAGGACTTATCAGCGTCGATGAACTGCAGGATATGGAGCACCGCATCGATGCCATTGTGCAGGAGGCCATACGCTTTGCCGAGGACAGCCCCTATCCTGAGCCCCACGAGGCCCTCGAGGATGTCTTTGCCTAAAGAAAAAGTTTCCCTGATGAAAGGAACGCCAGCATGCAGCAATTAGGAATGGGACAGGCCATCAATCAGGCGCTTAGAGAAGAAATGCAGCGGGATGCCGAGGTGTTTCTGGCCGGGGAGGGCATCGGCGTGGGCATCTATGACAGCCCGATGCTTCCCAGCGCGGGCTTATTGAAAGATTTCGGCGCCCGGCGGGTGAAGGATACTCCAGTTTCCGAAGCGGCGATCGCCGGATTGGCGGTGGGTGCGGCAGTGGCTGGGCTGAGGCCGGTGGTGGAGATCATGTACAATCCTTTTTTTACCTTGGCTTAGGATATGATCGTCAATCATGCCGCCAAATTGCGCTACCTGTCGGGCGGAAAGTCCTCTTTTCCCCTGGTGGTGCGCATGAAAACCGGGGCCGGTTTCGGTGCCGGGTGTCAGCACTCCCATAACCTGGAAGCCTGGGTCGCCCACTGCCCCGGGCTGAAGGTGGTCATGCCCGGGACTCCCGCCGACGCCAAAGGGCTCCTCAAGTCCGCCATCCGGGACCCCAATCCCGTGGTTTTCATTGAAGATATGATGCTTTACTTCGTGCCCGGACCGGTTCCCGAGGAGGACTATCTGATCCCCCTCGGGCGAGCCGACGTCAAGCGGCCGGGCCAAGATGTCACCGTGGTGACCTGGTCCAAGATGCTATTGGTGGCCCTGCAGGCGGCCGACCAGATGGCCCGGGAGGGCGTCGAGCTGGAGATCGTCGATCTGCGCACCCTGGTGCCCCTGGACCAGGAGACCCTTCTGGCTTCGGTGCGCAAAACCGGTCGCCTGGTGGTGTTGCACGAAGCCACCCGCACCGGCGGTTTTGCCGGTGAAATAGCGGCAGTGGTAATGGAAGAGGCTTTCGCAAGCCTGAAGGCGCCGCTGCGGCGGGTGACCGGGCCGGATATCCCGGTGCCGGTCAGCCCACCCCTGGAGCGCTTTTATATCCCCAGCGAAGAGAACCTGATCATGGCGGTAAAGGCAATCCTCTAAGTGGAATCCCGATTCATCCGCCGTAATAACCAATAATTGGATTATCTGAATATGTTGAAGATAAAGTCTTTAATTCAGATTGCCGAGATGGTTAGTTTTTCTTTGGGTCAACCCCACACTGTGCTGATATCCAGTGTTGGATTCGCAAAAATTACAACAAACCCTGGCGGCGCAATCCGGAGATCACCGCGGCGGTGGACTGGCTGCGATTCATGGTATAAAAATGCAGGCTCGGCACCCCGACCTGAAGCAATTCCCGGCATTGTTCGAGGGCGTAGTCAATCCCGAAATTCCCCAGAGCCTGTTTGTCGCCTTCCGGCAAACCGGCCAGGCCTTGTCTTAATTTATCCACGATGGTGGGGTTGTGGGTGATCGGTGGCTCTCAATATTAACCACCAGGTACCATGATGGATAAAAGAAATGTAAAGCAATCGATTAGCACGGCTGCCAAAGCCTTATGGCAGGCGACGCCGACAGTAGTGGCTATTATTCTCTTAATCTGTTTTATCAAGGTATTTTTGCCTAAGGAATCTTACGGAAAGTTATTTTATTTTACTTTTTTGCCTGATTCGGTAATTGGAGCCTTGTTAGGAAGCATTTTGGCAGGCAACCCAATAATAAGTTATATTATTGCCAACGAGCTATTAATGCAAGGAATCAGCCTGACTGCTATCACTGCTTTTCTAATCGCCTGGGTTACAGTAGGCATCGTTCAACTGCCTGCAGAAGCTATTCTGCTTGGTAAAAAATTTGCAATTATAAGAAATAGTATAAGTTTTGTATTAGTTATATTTGTTTCAACACTAGTAGTCCTGTTGTTAGACTTGCTGCGATGAATTCCAAAGGAAGCCATGCTGGATGGTATTTTTTAGGTATCATGGTATTAGTATACTTTATTTTTGGATGCTTTGCTCTGAGCAAAATATTAGAGGCTTTGGCACTTGCCTATGGCGTACTAAAAAACCTGATCCCTGTTTTTGTAATGATCTTTGTGCTAATGGTTTTGTTGAATTATTGCGTAACAGCTAAGATGATGTTAAATTACCTGGGCAAAGGGGCTGGTTCCAAAGGTTGGATTTTATCAATAGCGGCGGGCATAATTTCAACCGGGCCGATATACGCCTGGTATCCACTGCTTAAAGAAATCAAAGAACAAGGCGGCAGTGAGGGTTATATGGCCACCTTCTTATATAGTAGAGCAGTTAAACCAGCGTTAATACCCTTGATGATGTTTTATTTTGGTCCTGCTTATACGATCATATTCGTTATAATTCTTATTCCTTTTGCTATTATCCAAGGCTTAATTGTTGATAAATTGGTTAGATAACTCTGAGGCTAAATGAAGGTTTTTTACTATAGAAAACGTATTTTTGCTGTTTGCTAAAAGCATAAAAGCAATCCCCCAGGGCAATAATCCGTAGTATTAAAATGGAAAAATGGTTTGCTGAAGCTGGGGTCCTCTTTTTACAAGGGCTCGGTATCGACAAGGGCCACTACGTGTTGGATTTCGGCTGTGGAGAAGGTTATTATACCATTCCAGCGGCTATGATTGTGGGCGCTCAAGGCCAGGTCTATGCAATTGATAAGGACGAGGCAGTACTGGCTGCACTTGCTGAGCGGGCTAAAAAATGGGCTTTAAACAATATTGTGCTGATGCCCACTAAAACCGATTTGGAAATTGGTCTATATTTGCCGGGGGACTTAAAACATGCTTCCGGTTTAAACTAGGAATCGGCCGACCGGAAGCATCAGATAATCAGACCATGTCAAGATTTTATAAAATTTAAAGAATTCTCTGCTCCCCAAGTGAACTCGAAAGATACATTAATTTTTCCATCTCGTGATATGGTCCCGGAAGCTTTGATTAGCTTGACATAGATAGGAACAATTATTATTTTGGATTAAATCCCCATTCTCGAAGGTGATTAAAAATCGCATGCAGCCGGAACTGAACAAAAAAGTCTTTTGAGATCTGAGCTAGGGGCTTTAGGTAGTCATCTCTCGGGATAATGACCGGGTCAATGGGCAAATCATCAATACCGCTATTCAGGTGACGTCGGAGCCACCCCGGGTGGCGGTGATCATCAACAAGAAAAACCTGACCCATGAACTCAACCAATAACCCATCAGGGCCCTCTAGACTGAGGGCTCTAAGGGGATGTTTATTTTCGAGATCGGAAGGGAAAAAAGATGGAATCTTTACAAGATTCGGTGTTGTTCAGGTTGCAGCAGGAACTGAAGGAAGCCGCAGCAAAATGCCCCAACTGTCAGGGGGCCAGAGAATATCCGTTTATCTCCCGCGGCCGGGAAAACCTGGTGCCCTGCGCCCGCTGTGAGCCGATCTATCGACTGCTGGAGCCCTTAGAGGTAGCCCTGGAAATGATTCGAGATGAAGGTAAGCATGCCTATTAACCGGCCAAATTAACTAAGGATAAGTAACTGCCGGGTTCACCCCTGGAAATACTCATAGTCCTTTTCTAGGGCAAAGATGGCTCTCTGGCTGACTTGGCAACAGGAAAACTCAGCCTCCAGGTAAAGAAAAGCACAATCGCTGATTCCCGGTCGGGGACCAACTGTCAGCCACCGGCCACAGTGTTGGCATTGGGCGAAATATTGATGGTGCTCAATTCTGGTGATTACCATGGCAGGCAATTCAAGTGAATTTGGGCAAATCATATTTTTCAGCTAACTCCCGGCGTTCCTGGTCAGGGAGAGATTGCATATAGGATCTCCAGCCCGGACACCAGTTGGCGTGCCATCTCCATAACCGGCCCAACCAGGACTTGGGGTTTTGGTCATATCGAGCTCTTAAGAAGCATTTTTTACAAAAGGGATTTGCCATGTGCAGTTCTCCTTAACGACGCGGCAACCTGGCCGATTTCGTTTCGGACTCCAACCGAGCCCGCCGATTTACTTTCAAAACCCACCACTTACAATGGTTATGATATAAAGGGCCACCAGCAACAACCAAATGATCAACTCAAAGCTGGGCATAGTATATTTTTTTCCTGATAATTAGTCTCCCTCAAAAATAGATCCTAATGATTCACCCGTCAATGCCTTAAGGACTGGGTACCAGGGAAATTCCCCTATTTCTATCCTAATCATCTCTTGATTATGCCCATCCGCTTAGAGGAAAATAAGGGGGTGAGTTGCCTCTGGATTCAAGTCCGAAGACAAAAAATCAAACCTGTGGTAGAGAATAAGTCCAGGAGACCGGAGCAAGCAGTTATGAGCACCGAATTTTTTGATGCAGGAGAAGACTGTCAGATCCAAGCGGGCTGCATTGTCGGTCTGAAATACCGGGAGGGCTGCCAACCCGTCGTTCTGGGGAAGGGGGCATGCCTTAGGTCTGGCACTATCATCTATGCCGACGTCCGGGTCGGAGATCACTTTCAGACCTGGCACCACGTTGTCATCAGGGAAAAAACTGTGATCGGCAATCATGTGGCGGTGGGTGCCAATACCTTCATCGACGCCCAGGTGACTATCGGCGACTTCGTCAAGATTAAGCCCAACTGCTTTATTCCCACCCACGTCATCATTGGCAGCCGGGTCTTTTTGGGTCCTAGCGTCACCTTGGCCAACGACCGTTATCCCCCGAAGTTGCGGGACCGGTATGTGCCGGAGGGGCCGGTCTTGGAAGACGGAGTGAGCCTGGGAGCCGGCGTGGTGGTCTGTCCCGGGGTGCGTATCGGCCAGGATTCATTTGTGGCCGCGGGTGCAGTAGTGACCAAAGACGTGCCCCCCAAAACCATGGTGATGGGAGTGCCAGGCAAGTTTTTCCAGTTGCCGGAAAAATTGGCAGACGGAATTTGGACCTCTCCTGGATAGAATATCTCAAGACCTGATAGAGGCTGACTGCCGGGCCAAGGCGGCCAACTGCAATTACAAAGATAGTCGCCTACTATGTGATTCATGAAATCCATGAAGATCTGCATCAATTCTTAGAAACCTGCCTTTAGCCCATTTAGGTTCAAATTACAGAATATCGTTGTCCAGGATCAGGCTGGACAACGAGATCATCCCGACGATCTCACCCAGGTGTTCGACGGGGGCGTGGTGAATGCCGATGCGCTGGATCAGGCGGATCGCATAGCGGATATCCATTTGTGCCGGTATGGTTATGACCGGCTTGGTCATGATTTCGTAAACGAACACGTTTTCGGCATCCCGGCCGGGGACGATTACGCCCTTGACCAGGTCCATGATGGTGATGATGCCCCATGCATCATCCTCATTACGCTTGGCCACCAGCAATTCGTCCACTTTGAAGGCGCGCATCTTGGCGGCCGCCTCTTTGGCGGAGGCCATGCCATCAATACTCAGCACCTCCTGGTGCATAACATCTCTCACCCGTATGATTGGCGCCGACATAAATCCTCCTTATCCCCTAAAGTTGGAAAGCCTTATTGGTAGCGGTTATAAATACCTTTCCCGCACCTCTTCTTTAAACTTTTCCATCTGGCTTTCGAGGCCGATTACCTGTTCTACCGGCAAGACAAAGGCAATGCCTGTTCCCGGTTTATCGAATTCCCCGGCGGTTTTTATGGCGTCCAGGACCGGCTTGACAATATGTTCTTCGAGCAGAAACATGACCACATCGGTTTGGGCTTCCAGGGTGAGGCCGAAAAAGGTTTTGGCCTCCCGCATGCCAGTGCCGCGGGCCGGTATGATGGTGGCACCGGTAGCTCCGGCCGCCTTGGCCGCGTCCACAATCGAGTCGGTCACGTGGGTTTTGACCGGAGCGAAAACAATTTTAAATTGCATCGATTTTCTCCTTATGAATGATTTTAATCACCACGGCCGACAATCCAATGGGTAACCTGGGCATACCCCATGACGGTAATGATCGGAAATAGACTGGCAAAAGCAATGAGTCCGAAGCCGTCTAGCGCTGGGTTACTTCCCGGAACCGCCTCGGACAACCCCAGGCCAAGGGCGGCCACCAGTGGCACGGTCACGGTCGAGGTGGTCACACCGCCGGAATCATAGGCCAATGGAATCATTTTTTTGGGCGTCGTAAACGTCTGCAAGACGACAATAATATACCCTGCCAGGATGTAAAAATGCAGCGGTGTCCCGGTAACGATGCGAAACGCACCCAGGGCAATGCCCATTGCAACCCCCAGCGCCACGGTGATCCGCAGTCCCCAAGGGCTGATAACCCCGCTGGAAACCTCCCCGGCTTTAAGGGCCACGGCCAAAAGGGCGGGCTCGGCAATGGTGGTGGAAAATCCGATTAAAGCCGCAAAAAGGTAGACCCATCCGTAAGCAGTCCATCCGGTGTGAACCGCGCCGCTGCCTTTAGTCAGGAAAGCGGGGTCGGACAGCTGAACAGCCATGACTTTTCCCAACGGAAATAAGGCTTTTTCCAAACCTATGAGAAACAGGGCCAGACCGATCACCACGTACACCCCGCCAATAATGAGGCGACGCAGATGGGGGATGGGTTGGCGCAGGACGAACAATTGAAAGCAGGTGATCAGCGCCAGGATCGGCAGGATATCACGAACCGTAGCCAGCAACACCCCGCTGGAATCAGTGATAAATGGCATACTTATACTTTCCTGGGGTCACTAGAAAATAACTAACCCATAGCCCATGACAAAAATCATGGGAAGCAGTGAGGCAAAGGCGATGAGCCCGAAACCGTCCAGCAACGGTCTGCGCCCTTTGATTATCGATGCCAGTCCTACCCCCAGGGCCGCCACCAGCGGAACGGTGACCGTCGAGGTGGTGACGCCACCCGCATCATAAGCGATGCCGATAATCTCTGGGGGAGCGATCAAGGTCATGAGCATGACCACCACGTAGCCGCCGATAATCAGATAATGGATGGGCCAACCGCGCAGAATCCGCAGAACCCCGATGAGAATGGCGATTCCCACTGAGAAGGCCACCGACAGCCGCAGGCCCAGGGCGTAGCTTTGCAAGGATTTTTCCGTGGATGAAATCAGACCACCATTGGCGGCGATATTGGCCGCCTCGGCCGCAACCGCAATCAACGCGGGTTCGGCCACCGTGGTGGCAAAGCCGAGCAGAAAGCCGAACAGCAGCAGCCACAACAGACTGCCTTTACGGGCCAAAGCATGGGCCATTTCTTCACCGATGGGGAACAGCCCCATTTCCAGTCCTTGGACAAAGAGCATCAGCCCGACAACCACCAGCACACTGCCGACCATGACGTCGACAAAATTAGGCAGGGATTGCCGCAGCACAACAATCTGGAAAAATGCAATTACCAAAATTATCGGCAGCAGATCTTTGAACGCGGTCCACAGTTTTTTCACAACCACCAATAAAATTGTGGAAGTCAAAGCTCTAGCGGTTTTTCCATCCATAATTGTCAAAATCTTCCCTAAGTTGAAAAGTTCCTCTTCCAAAAAAACGATTATCCCTCAAAGCTTTTCAGGATAGCGGTTAAGGAAAAGTTTCTCGGCCTCCCCGGTGCCGATCAGGATTAACTCGTCGGTAGCGGCCAGGGGCTGATCAGGATTGGGGTTGATGCGCATTTCTCCATCGGTTTGGATAGCAATCAGGGTGCAGCCGGTCTCTTCCCGAATCTTGCTCTCCCGCAGGGTCTTGCCGGCCAGGGAAGGATGGGTCTTGACCCGGAAGATATTGAGACCCTCGCTGATCATCAGCACCTTGTTGCTGATCAGAAGATTAAAGATGGTGTTGGCCGCCAAAGAAGCGGCAGACATCACCAGGTTGGCCCCTGCGGTGTGCAAAATGCTGATATTGCGATCTAGGGTGGCCCGGCTGATGATCTGCACGTCCGGCCGCAGACGGCGGCAGTAGATGGTCAGGTAAATGTTCAGATCGTCGGTATGGGTGGTAATGAAGACCGAGGGGGTCTTTTCAATTCCGGCCCGAACCAGGGTCTCGAGGTCGGCGGCACTGCCCAGGATATACTTGTCGTCTCTTTTGATTATATCGGGATTATTCTCGATGATCCGGAAGTCAAGGCCCCGTTCCTCTAAAGCATCCGCCGCGGCCCGCCCCACCCGGCCACCGCCCAAGATGAGAGTGGGGGCATTCGATTCCTCCACCCTTTCCATTAACAGATCATAATTGGCCAATTGTTCCTCGGAGCCCGCCAAGACCAAAACCGTGGTGGGGTTGATGAGACTCTGAGGCCGGGGCACTTCAAAACGTCCCTGTTCCCAAAGCCCCACCACGTTTATGCCGGTGGCCTGCCGGATGCCGCTCTCCTGGAGGGTTTTACCCACCAGGGGGGTGCGCATGGCCGCGGCTTCGGCGATGAGCAACTGCTCGAAACGGCCGATGATATTGGCCCGGGGGCTGCTTCCCAGGGCGCGGCGGGCCAGGGCTTGCCCCAGCAATTTCATGAACTGGTAAACGTAAGTGCTTCCCGCCAGATGCAAAATGTCAATAGATTCATCCAGGTCGGCATTAGTGACAATGGGGGTCTGGGTGGTAATCTCCCGGACGGTGAAAGTAATATTGGTATTTTTCATGTCGTCATTATTAGCCACCACCATGGCGGCTTGTCCCACCTGGAGGCTCCGGTAGGCCTCCCGGTCGTCCAGTTCTCCCACCACCGGGTTATACCCTTGATCGATGAGCTCCAAGGCCACCTGGATATCCGGCGTCAGTATAACATATGGCCGGTGATACTGTCTCAGGCGTTCTACCAGGCTGATGGTGATCGGATCGAAACTGGTAAAGATGACATGATCATCGAAATCTTCCGGCAACTCCCGGGGGGCCCGAAACTTCGACTGCGCTTCGAGCCAGGGGGCATAGAAAAAGGTGATAAAGGTAAAAGGCAACATGATCAGGAGCATTAAGATGCCGGACACGAGCACGATGATGGAAAAAACCCGGCCCAGGTCGCTGGTAAAGGTGATGTCACCAAAACCCAAGGTGGACATCACCGTCAGAGTCCAGTACAGGCCGGTTATCCAGGTAAACCGGCGGCCTTCGTATTCCATCAGAAAGTGGAAGAGAACGCTGTAAGCAGTGACCAAAAAACCCAAGAAGCAGATAAACTTGAGTAAAGCGCGGATTCTTTTGGTCGTCTCCCGGCTCTGGAGAAAATACATTAATTGGGAAGGAAGAAATTTCATCATTACCTCGCAAAAAAATAAACTGGCCGGTGTTAATTATAACCCTATCTATTTGATTAGGGTGACAAAATCTTGGCCTCTGGTAATAAAGTTTTTTGTCACCGGGGGAGTCCTGCGATGAGCACTTTAACCACTGGCGGGAAATAAAATAAAGAGAAATCATATCCTCTTTTTTGGGGATGATCGGGGAAAGCGGCGTCTGTTTATTTCGCAACACACCCCAGGTGATCTCAGCTTTTCACCGAGAAAAATCGCCGGGGATATTTTTCCCTCTGACCTTGCCCGCGTAGAACTTGTTTCCCCTTCTAATTAATGATAATCATAACCATATTTAGAAACTCTAATATACCTGAATCCCCGGATAAATCATGTCAGGCAAACTAGAAGAAAACTTCGCCTAAAAGAAACCCGGGGGGACCAAGCGCCCTGAAAAAGTGGAGCTTTCAAGGTCAAGGTAAGGCCCGGCGAATTGCTCAAGATAGGGATCAACGAGTACGAACAGGTGGTCACGAGCGCCGGAAGACACTGAGTTTCTCTGGTAAAGTCAGCCCGGGGGGAGAAATATGACCAAGAAGCAAAATTCAGATCAAGAAAACATTCGCACCGGCACCAGCCCCCAGACCCTGGCCCGGGCCATCCTGGACAACCTCTACTATGTTCAGGGGCGGCCCCCGGAACTGGCCACCAAAAACGATTGGTACGAGGCCCTGGCCTATACGGTGCGGGACCGGCTGTTGCATAATTGGGTGCAGACTCTCAAGACCATCAATGATGACGTCAAGGTGGTGAGTTATCTCTCGGCGGAATTTTTGATCGGCCCGCAGTTGGGGAACAACCTCATCAACCTGGGCATCTGGGAGCAGGTTAAGGAAGCCGTAGCTTACCATGGACTCAATTTCCAGGAGCTTTTGGAACAAGAAGGCGAGCCCGGGTTAGGAAACGGCGGTTTGGGCCGGCTGGCCGCCTGCTACCTGGACTCTCTGGCGACCCTGGAGGTTCCGGCTATCGGCTACGGCATTCGCTACGAATTTGGCATCTTTGACCAGGAAATCCGGGACGGTTGGCAGGTGGAAATAACCGATAAATGGCTGGAACTGGGGATCCCCTGGGAAATCTGCCGGCCGGAGATCAGCTATCGGGTGGGCTGGAAAGGCCACACCGAAACCTATACCGATGCCCATGGCTTCCAGCGGGTGCGCTGGGTCCCCGGCGCCGAGGTGAAAGGTGAGGCCTATGACTATCCGGTCCCCGGCTACCACAACCAGGTCACCAACCTGCTGCGCCTGTGGAAGGCGGAAGCGGTGGAATCCTTTGATTTTGCGGACTTCAATGTGGGAGACTACTACGGCGCGGTTCAGGAAAAAGTAGCCTCGGAAACCGTCACCAAGGTGCTTTATCCGAATGACGAGCCGGAGGTGGGCAAGCGCCTGAGACTGGCGCAGCAGCACTTTTTCGTCTCCTGCTCGCTGCAAGATATGATTCGCATTCATCTCTTACGCCACCAAAGTCTGGACAACTTCCATGAGCGGTTTGCGGTGCAGCTTAACGACACCCATCCCGCCATCGCGGTGGCAGAACTGATGCGACTCCTGGTGGACGAACATTTCTTACCCTGGGAGCAGGCCTGGGAGATCACCCGGAACACCCTGTCTTACACCAACCACACCTTGTTGCCCGAAGCCCTGGAGAAGTGGCCGCTGCCCCTCTTTGCCGAACTCCTGCCCCGCCACCTGGAAATCATCTATGAGATCAATCACCGTTTTCTGGAACAGGTGCGCCGCCAGTATTCCTTGGACCAGGACCGGGTGCGGCGGCTCTCCCTCATTGAGGAAAGCGGCGAGAAGTTTGTGCGCATGGCCCATCTGGCCTGTGTGGGCAGCCATGCCATCAATGGGGTAGCGGCTCTCCACACTGACCTCCTGAAGCGCACCGTGCTCCAGGACTTCAATGATTTGTGGCCGAAGAAGATTCTCAATATCACCAACGGCGTGACCCCGCGGCGCTTTCTGGCTCTGAGCAACCCCTCACTGAGCCGTCTCATCACCCAAAAGATCGGGAATGCTTGGGTCAAGAATTTGGCGGAACTCCGCCGCCTGGAGGAGTTCGCCGAAGACCTGGAGTTCCACCGGGAATGGCGTCAGGTGAAGCTGGAAGCCCAAACCCATCTGGCCGCGGTCATCCGGGAGCGCACCGGGGTGACCGTTACTCCCGCCTCCCTGTTCGACGTCCAGGTGAAGCGTATTCACGAATATAAGCGGCAGCATTTGAACGTCCTGCATATCATCACCTTGTATAATCGTTTGAAGCGTCACCCGGAGCAGGAGATTGCGCCCCGCACCTTTATCTTTGGGGGCAAGGCAGCGCCCGGCTACTTCATGGCCAAGCTCATCATCAAACTCATCAACTCCGTGGCCGAGGTGGTGAACAACGACCCGGACGTCCAGGACCGTCTAAAGGTGGTATTTTTTCCGGGTTTCAACGTCAAAAACGGCCATTTCTTGTACCCGGCGGCCGACCTGTCGGAGCAAATCTCCATGGCGGGCAAGGAAGCCTCCGGCACCGGCAATATGAAGTTCGCCATGAACGGCGCCCTCACCATCGGCACTCTGGACGGCGCCAACGTGGAGATCCGGGAGGAGGTGGGGACAGAAAACTTCTTCCGGTTCGGGCTTACAGCCGAGGAAGTGGCGGATTTAAAAGCCGGGAGTTATACCCCCTTGGAGTATTACGAGCACCAGCCAGAACTGCGGGAAGCCATAGATCTCATCAGTTCGGGATATTTTTCCCATGGTAACGCCCAACTCTTCCAACCCCTGGTGGCCTCGCTCCTTTACCGGGACGAATATCTGCTCTTGGCCGACTACCAGTCTTACGTGGACAAACAGGATGAGGTAGGGCAAAGCTTCGGCGACGAAAGGCGCTGGACCCGGATGTCCATCCTTAACGCCGCCCGTATGGGCAAATTCTCTTCGGACCGGGCCATTCGGGAATACTGCGAGCAGATCTGGAAGGTCAAACCATTATGATGACCCGGGTGCCCGGTTCCTGCTGCTCTTCCTCTTATGGAGAGCAGGCCATCAAAAAATCGGGGGGCTGACATAAAAGGCTCAGCCAAAATGGCGCCGGAAGCGGAAGGCACAGAAGCCAAACAGCAGCAACCCCAGGACGCTTAAGCCCACGAACTGTGGCCAGAGCTGCAGGAAAGTAGCCCCTTTGAGCAGGATGCCGTAAGCAATGGTGAGATAGTATTTCAGGGGTGACAGATAGGTCACCATTTGCATCCAGGTGGGCAAGGCCTCCTCCGGCGTCCAGGAGCCGGAAAGGAATAGAATCGGCGGGACAATCATCAGTAAAAACAAAATGGTTTGCGGCAGCGTCCGGCAAACCGTGGCAATCAGCAGGCCGACGCCGGTGGCGCTGAACACATAAAGAGCGGTAGCCACCGTATAGAGCAGCAGGTTGCCCCGCCAGGGCAGGCCAAAAATCGGATAGATCACCAGAAACAGGCTGAGCGCTGAGGCCACCAACACCATGGAGGCCATGGAAATCACCTTGGCCAGCATGATCTCCACCGGCGTGATCGGGGTGACCAGCAGTTGTTCAATAGTGCCCCGCTCCTTTTCCCGCACCATGGCCGCGGCCGGCAACAGAATAGCGACCAGAGTGATGACGCTGAACAGCTCGATCAAGGAGGCAAACCACTCCGCCTTCTGGTTCGGGTTATAGGCCACCCGAGGTTTGAGCTGCACCTGCGGCCTTAGATGTTCGGTGCCGGGCACCACCCGTCCCAGGCGCTCGCCCAGCTCCAGGGCGAATTCCTGGGCAATCTGGCTGGCATAGCCCAGGGCCAGCAAGGCAGTATTGGATAGGGTGCCGTCGGCGATGGCCTGGACCTCGGCCTGATTTCTTTCCGCCAAGCTGCGGGCAAAGCCGTGCGGGATGACCAGCACCAGGGAGACCGTGCCTTCATCCAACAGGGCCTCCATCTCCGGGTCGGAATGCACCAGGTGGGTCACCCGGAAATAGGGCATACGGAATTTTTCGGCCAATTGCACGCTGATCTGGGTATTATCGCGATCATAGACAGCGGTGGGATAATTGCGCACCTCGATGTTAAAGCCGGTCCCGGCCACATAGATTTCGACGGTGAAAACATAAAGGACAATATAGATCAGGGCCCGGTCGCGGAAAAACTGGAGATATTCCTTGCGCAGCAAGGCTGCCAGTCGCTGCAGCATACTCAACCCACCCGCTTTTGCAGCTTATGGATGCACAGGCCCAGAAAACCGAGACCGAACAGCAGCAGGACCAACAGATTGCTCCAATAGACCTGAAAGCCCAGGCCCTTGAGATAGACCCCCCGGACCAGCTCCATAAAATAGGTGGCGGGCAGAATAGTGGCCATAAACCAGGCTTCTGGGCCCATGCTGTTGACCGCGATAAAAAAGCCGGAGTAGATAAAGGCGGGGATCAGGGTGGCGACCGTGGTGATTAACATGGCCGCCACCTGGGTCTTAAACAGGATCGACATCAGTAGGCCCAAAGAGGTAGAGGCTATCAGGTAAACCATGGCTGACAGGGTAAGAAACAGGAAGCTGCCGCCAAAGGGCACATCAAACAGGTAATCGGCAAGCAGGAAGATCATTACATAATTAATCAGGCCAATGCCCAGGTAGGGCAGCAGTTTACCGACCACATACTCCCAGCGCCGGATAGGGGAGCAGTAGATATTAAATATCGAGCCCGTCTCTTTTTCCCGCACTACTGCGATGGAAGCCAATAGGGCCGGATAAAAAAACAGGGTGGTGACCATCAGGCCGGGGACAATGAAATTTTTGCTTTCCAGGTCAGAGTTGAACCAGGCCCGGGTGTCCACCTCAATCCAGGGGAAGTTGAGGCCGCGGGACGAGCGCCAGCGCCGGGCCAACCCCTGGTTGAATTCCAGATTGATGGCCTCCAGGTAGCTGCGAATGGTGGCCGCCCGGTCGGGGAAGGCCCCATCAATCAGAGCCTGGACTTCGCTGGCCTGGCCCAGGGCCAGAGTGCGGTCAAAATTGGGGGGAATAATCAGTCCCAGACGGATCTGGCCTTCGATCAATTTCTGGTCAATGGAAGCGGCTTCGGTGAGATAATTTTCCAGGGAAAAATAACTCGACCGGGTGACCCGCGCCACATATTCCCGGGACTGCGGAGAGCGGTTCTGATCCAGCACCGCGGTCGGGATATTTTTGACGTCCAGGGTCAGGCCAAAGCCAAACAGGACTTTCAATAATACCGGCACCACCAAAGCCATGGCTAGATAGATTTGATCCCGGTAGATTTCCTTAACTTCCTTAAGGAAGACGGCCTTAAGACGGCGATTAAACTTCATGTCCCGGTTCCCCGGCCGCGGCTTGGATAAAGTGGATAAAAGTGTCTTCCATGGACAGCGGGCTGTCCAGGATCTGGTCCAGCGGCAAGTCTTCCTGTCCCAGGAGCTGCTGGATCTGGTCCCGGTCCTGATCCGGATGATGAGAGGGGATATGGATGCGGCTGCCGTGCAGGGCAGCCTGGGGAAAATGGTCCTTAAGGTGCAGGAAGGCCTCCCGGAAAACCGGGGATCCCACCTCCAGGATGCGGCCAGTGGCCGCCTCCGCCTGTTCCCGAAGCTCCTCGGGACTGCCCATCGCCACCAGGCGCCCCTGATGCATCAGGGCCAACCGCTGGCAGTGCCGGGCTTCGTCCATATAGTGGGTCGAAACCAGGATGGTCACCCCGGCGTCGGCCAGTTGTCCGATGATCTGCCAGAATTTACGCCGGGCCAGGGGATCCACCCCGGAGGTAGGTTCATCCAAAAAGACTATGCGGGGGCGGTGCAGGATAGCACAGCCCAAGGCCAGGCGCTGCCGGATGCCCAAGGGCAGACCTTGGGCGAATTGGTCTTCCCGGCCTTGCAGGTCGGCCATGGCCAGGATCTCGGGAATACGTTTCTCCAGATCAGCCGCCGCCATGCGGTAGATGCCGCCATAGAGCCGGAGGTTTTCCATCACCGTCAGATCGCCGTACAGGGAAAATTTCTGGGACATATAGCCCAGCTCCGACTTGATCCGCTGGCGGGCGGAGCGGAGGTCATGGCCGGCAAGCCAGGCCCGGCCGCGGGTTGGAGTTAAGATCCCGGTCAGCATTTTGATGACCGTGGTCTTACCGGCGCCATTGGGGCCCAGAAACCCAAAGGTTTCTCCGGTCTTAACCTCAAAACTGACCTGATCCACCGCGGTAAACTGGCCGAATTTTTTGGTTAAGCCCTCCACCCGGATGGCCGGGCCGTGGTTGGCCTCCGCCATTGCCGGGGCCAGATCCTGGGCGGGAGCGGCGGCCTCGGCCTCGTTTTCCCGCTTAAGAGCCTGAATAAAAACCTCCTCCAGGCTCCGGGGCCGGCCCCGCTCATCGGTACCCGCCTGGCCCTGCAGTTCGGCCGGTACCCCTTGGGCGATAATCCGGCCTTGATGCAACATGGCGACGCGATGACAACGCTCGGCCTCATCTAAATATGAGGTGGTCAAGAGCACCGTGGTTCCCTGTTCGACCACCAGGCGGTTGATAATCATCCAGAAATCGCGGCGGGAAATGGGGTCCACTCCGGTTGTCGGTTCGTCCAGGAAGATCAGCTCGGGGAGGTGAATCAAGGTGCAACACAGGGCCAGTTTTTGCCGCATGCCGCCGGAAAGTTGGCCAGCCAGCCGATCCCGAAAGCCATCTAGGCGGGTGATCTTTAAAAGCTCGGTCTTGTTGTCTTCAAAGGTAGGGGGTGAAACCTCCCGCAGGTCGCCGAAAAAATCGATGTTCTCGTCCACGTTTAACGAGTCATACAGGTTGAGGCCCAGACCCTGGGGCATGTAGCCGATATGAACCTTCACCGTCTCGGGATCGGTAAAGACATCTTGTCCGGCCACCCGAGCTTCTCCTCCGGTCTTGGTCAGCACACCGGTTAACATCTGGATTATGCTTGACTTGCCTGCCCCATCCGGTCCCAACAGGCCGAAAACCTCGCCCTGCCCCACCTTGAAGGAGACCTCCTTAACGGCGGGTTGCCGCCGGTACGATTTCGATAATTTCTGGACACGGATGACCTGGGAATCGGAGTTTAGCGCGGCCGTTGCCAAGGCACCCCCTCCTGGACCCGAATCACCCCATCGCCGGGCATGCCGGGTTTGAGATAACCTTCCTGGTTTTCGGCCTTGAGTTCCACGCCAAACACCAGTTTGACCCGCTCCTCCCTGGTCTCGACATATTTGGGGGTAAATTCGGCCCGTTGGGCGACCCGGGAGATCTGAGCCGGGAAAGGCCGGTCGGGAAAGGCATCAACATAGATGCGAGCTTTTTGGCCCAGCCGGATTTTACCGATGTCCGGCTCATTGATATAGACCTTGAGGTAGAGTTTGGTCAAATCCACCATGGTAAAAAGCGGGGTGCCGGCGTTGACCACCTCGCCTGGTTCTACTTCCTTGGTGAGAATGGTGCCCGGGGAGGGGCCATAAATATAGGTGTCGTCAAGATTGGCCTGGGCCTCCCGGACTACGGCTTGGGCCGCCGCCAGGCTGGCCCGGGCGGCCTGATAGGCCTGCCGTTTCATGTCTACCGTCTGGAGCAACAACCGGGCCTGCTGCAATTGCGCCCGGGCCTGCTGCAACTCTTTCTTGCTGGCCTGAAGGCTGGCCCTGGACGCGTGGTAGGTGGAGGTTGCCTGATCCAACTGCTGCTTGGGAATCACCTGGCGGCCAAATAATGCCCGGTAGCGGTCATAATCCAAGCGATTTTTTACATATACGGCATCAGCTTCGGCGACCCGGGCGGCCAGGGCCTCGACGCGGGCCTGGCTTTCGGCAATGCTGGCGTGCACGTGGCTTTCACTGTAGTCCAGGTCTATCCGCGACTGCTCCACCTGTTCTTGCCAATATTTCGCCTCCTCCTGGGCTCGGTGCAATTGGGCGGTTATTTGGTCCGAGTCCAGCCGGGCCAATAATTCCCCGGGCTCCACCGGATCACCCTTATCTTTGTTAACCAGGACAACTTTCCCGGCAAGCTTAGGAGCAATAACCACCTCATCGCCTTCGATGCGGCCGCTGGCGACCAGCAGGCCCTCCGGCAGCGCCTGCCACCAGCGGTAGAGCAAAGACGCGACCAGGGCTAAAATCAACAGGGTAGCGAAACTTACAATGACGATTTTTTTATTGAAGAACATAGGGAAGCAAATTGGAAAGTAAAAAGACAGCCTGGAACAATTACTGCCCTACAGCGAATTTTATTTCTTGCGTGTTATGTACTTATTCAACGGCTTGATGGCAATTTACCCCATAAAAACTTAAACTGAAATCACAAATCAGCAGATCAAAATTGCAATCTTGATAATTCTACCCGCCCCACCGCAGCCAAATAGAGGGCCACTTCTTCCTGGCCGTCGATCTGCAGCAGGCGCTCCACTTCGCCGTCAAAGAAGGCCCCTACCGGACAACAACCCAAACCCAGCGCGGTAGCTGCCAGGTGCAGGTTCTGGCAGATATGACCGGCATCCAGGAAGAGGTAGCGGATGGCCCGCTGCCGGTATTTCCACAGCGATCGGTGCAGGATGCCGGACCAGATAAAGACCACTGCGGCTTTGCCCAGGAAGCTCTGATTGAGCCCGGCGGCCACCAGTTCCCGACGAAAATCTCCTGGAGCCACCAGTTCCAGGCCAAATTGCCTGACCTGGAAATGCCAGATGCCGGGATCAAGCCTGGTCACCTGGTGGACGGCAACATAGGTTTCGACCGGATAAAGAGCCCCGGCGGAAGGTGCGGCCCGAAAGGCAAAATTGCGGAAAGTCAGGGTGACTCCCTGGCTGCCCCACAACAGCCCGGCCAGTTCGTCCTGGCTCACCGGACTGTCCAGATAATCCCGCCGCGACCGCCGCTCCCGGAGCAGAGTCCAGAAATCGGCTTTGAACTGCTCGCTTATGGCGGGCAGGCTCACCCGTTTGACATCGGGGGGATATTCTTTAAAGGCCGGAGCCCGGGGGAATTGCTCCCGCGGCTCGCCCAGACGGTCCCGATCATATCTGGTCTCTAAAAGATAGCGGATGCCAACACCGGAGCCTAGATCGGTCATCGCCTAGCCCTCCTTTCGAGGTCGGTTCCGATAGTAGATGATCTTCAGCCCTTCCAGGGTCAAAAACTCGTCAACCAGATCCACCGTCCGGGTCTCGGGGGCAATCAGATCGGCCAGGCCGCCAGTAGCAATAACTGTTGCCGGCTGTTTCAGGGCATCTTTGATCCGTCGCACCACGCCGTCCACCAGCCCGGCAAAACCATAGATAATGCCGGCATTCATGCTACTGATGGTATCCTTGGCAATAATGGTGCGCGGTTTCATAAAGATCTCCACCCGGGGTAGCTTGGAGGCCTTATGAAACAAGGCCTCACAAGAAATGGTCACCCCGGGGGCGATGACCCCCCCTAAGTATTCCCCCTGGCTGGATATCACATCAAAGGTGGTAGCGGTGCCAAAATCAACCACGATGACGCAGCCCTTGACCTTTTCATAAGCAGCCACGGCGTTGACGATCCGATCAGCTCCGACCTCCTTGGGATTGTCATAGTAAATCGGCATTCCGGTCTTGATCCCCGGACCGATTAACAAGGGCTTAACCCCCAGGTAACGCTGGCCGAATTTCTCCAGGGTATTGATCATCGGCGGCACTACACAGGAGATGGCCAAATCAGTATCCGGCTCTAAGGACAGGCCCCGGGATAGAAAGAGATTCCTAAGCAAGAGGCCATACTCATCCGCAGTGGTATCTTTTTCGGTGCGGATGCGCCAGTCACTGACCAGAAGGTCATCCTGGTAAGCTCCGATGACGGTGTTGGTATTGCCCACGTCAATGACGATGAGCACCTTTAACCTCCTTAACTTAAATGGGTTTGAATTAAATGGGCCACTTCTTGGGCGATGGTATTGATTTCCTGGGGGTCTTCCCCCTCGCACATTACCCGTAACACTGGTTCGGTCCCGGAATAGCGGATCAGCAAGCGGCCGCGCTCTCCCAGGGTTTTTTCCGCGGCTCTAATCCCGTGGATCACCGGTGGAATTTCAGATAAATCCCGTTTGGCTCGCACCCGCACACTGAGCAGGGTCTGAGGATAAACTTCCATAATCGAAGCCAGCTCTGCCAAGGATCTTTGTTCCCGTTGGATGATGGCCAATATTTGCAGAGCACTCAAGATGCCATCGCCGGTGGTGCTGTGATCTAGAAAGATCAAATGCCCTGACTGTTCGCCTCCCAAATTGTAGCCCTTCTGGACCATGGTCTCGACCACATAGCGGTCCCCCACCTGAGTGCGCACCAGTCGGACCCCCATCTGTTTGAGGGCCACCTCCAGACCCATGTTACTCATTACCGTAGCCACTAAGGTTTTGCGGTGCAAGGTCCCGGCTTCGAGCATGTTGCGGGCGCAAATTGCCATCAGATGGTCGCCGTCGATCACCCGTCCTTGATGATCCACCATGATCACCCGGTCGCCGTCGCCATCCAGGGCCAGCCCCAGATCGGCCTGATTGCGCCGGACCAGGGAACTTACCATCTCCGGATGGGTAGAACCGCAGTTGTGATTAATATTTTTGCCGTTGGGTTTAACCCCGATGGTTATCAGGTTAGCCCCTAATTCTTCCAGCACCGCCGGGGCCACCCGGTAAGTAGCGCCATGGGCGCAGTCTAGGACAATTTTCAATCCGTCCAGGGTCAGATCCTTGGGAAAGGTGCTCTTCAGATAGGCGATGTAGCGGCCGCGGGCGTCGTCAATGCGAAAGGCCTGCCCCACCTCAGTGGCTGTAGGGCAGCAGTTTTCGACCTCCATGTCAGTCATCAAATCTTCCATGCGGGCTTCCAGTTCGTCAGGAAATTTGAAACCATGGCCGGAAAATAATTTGATGCCGTTATCCTGATAAGGATTGTGGGAAGCAGAGATTACCACCCCGGCATCGGCTCGCATGGAATGGGTAATAAAGGCGATGCCGGGCGTCGGCAGCGGCCCCAACAAATATACATCCACCCCCATGGAACAGATGCCGGCAGTAATAGCATATTCCAGGATGTACCCCGAGATGCGGGTGTCCTTGCCCACCACAATGCGGTGCCGGCGCTGACTATTTTTGATGACGTAAGCCAGGGCCCGTCCCAACCGCAGCGCCACATCCGCGGTCATCGGATAAATATTGGCGGTGCCCCGAATACCATCGGTGCCGAATAACTTTCTCATCTCCTCCTCTTTCCTACCTAAATCAATTCAACCATTTTATATAGCATAATCTCCCGCCAGCGACGAGGAAGATATTCATTAGTCCGAGTATTTAAAAGCTTAATTTGAGGGAGGGGCCGGAGGACTGCCGGCCGCCGCCCTCTCCCCATGGTTTTTATTCCTGCGACCCTCAGGAATTGCCTTCTTACCACCACAGAATCAGGGGGCTTTAGCAAAGACAATAAACAAGGCTAAACCCACCCCAGCCAGGAAAGCAAGGGTTGAATGCCTTTTCTCGTACTCGGTGGCTTCAGGTAAAAGATGGGAGGCTGAGACATACAATAGGACTCCGGCCACAAAGCCGAGCATCAACCCGAGGGTTGCCTTTTCTACTTTACTGACGAAGGGGTAAAACAAAAATGCTCCGATCGGGGTAGTAAGGCCTGCTATTAAGAAGGCATATAAAGCCGAAGCCTTCTTGCTTACCCCCCCTTTCAGCAAAAATATATAGGTAATAACCCCTTCGGCAAACTCGTGTATAACTAACCCTGTAGCTGACAGAAAGCCCACTAAAATAGAAACACTAAAGGTAACGCTGTATATAATCCCATCAACAAAAGAATGAATGCCTATTCCTTCTGCGGCCACCAAACCAAAGGTAAGCTCTCGTTTTTTGGTATAATACTTTATCAATTTGTTGGAAAAAAACATAACTAAAAATCCCCCCAGAGCCGTAAAGCCTGCATAGGAATTAGACCCTACGGCATTGGGTAAAGCCAAGATCAAAGGTGTGGAGATCAATATGCCGGCCGCAAAGCACATAAAATATGGGATTGAATTTTCCGCCCATTGTCTGGACTTAACAATGGATAGGATTCCTAAGCCGTTGATCAAAGCTGAAGCAAGGGCAAATACCGCTATCCATAAAAAGCTACTTGAGGTCTCGTGCATAGAATTAAAATTTGGCGCGGTGCAAGGCAGCGTAAAAATCAGGCTAATAATATGACAGCTAAGTTATTACTCCGAGCATTTAAAAGCTTAATCTGGGGGGGGACCGGGGGACCCCCGAAGCGACTGTTAACCAGCCTCATCTTCCCAGAAGATACAATGCACCGGACAGATCTCCATGGCTTCCTCAATCTTCTCAGGCGAAGCGCCATCCGGATGGATTACCTGGGCGTATCCCAAAGATTCATTGAGCTGAAAAACCTCCGGACAGACATCCACACAGGCCCCACAGGCCAAGCAATCTTCGGAAATAATATATGGTATTCCGGGCATGGCTAGTTGATGAGACGTTTTCCCCTGTTTAACCGCAACTGGGCCGCCCCTAATTAATAAGCCGCTCCCTTATTTGCTTAATTATTTAAAGCTCTTCGGCAAACCCGCGACTGGCCGCCCCATAAAAAATGGTCACCGCATAACGGGACCTGCCGCTCCGGGCCGTGCCGTAGCGCGACAGCACCTGGGAGAGCCGGTGGCGAAATTGCCGCCAGTCGGTGGCAGCGCCGGTGCAGCCCCCTCCCTGTTCCCCTACCACTACCAGGTAGCGCACCTGGGGGCAGCGGCAAATGGCTGCCAGTGATTGTCCCGGCGGCGGCCAGGCGTAGATTACTAGTTGCGGACAAAATTCCCAGATTTCGGCAAAAACATCCCCCGGTGCGACGATGGGATGAGATGCCAGACCCTGGTTGAATTCACCTTCCCGGCGGTCGATGGCTTTGAAGGCGATCCCGGCCTGGGCCAGCAGGGGTCCCAAAGCCGCGGCCAGATAGCCCCTTCCCGCCCCAGCTTCCAGGACCCGGGTTATCCGCAGCCTTTGCAAATAGCGGACAAACAGCCTGACCCACTCTTTGGAAGGGAAAAAATATATGCCGGTGGCCTGAGACAGAGCCATCAACTCCAGTTCCACATCCCGATCGGGGGGGAACCGGGCCAGCCATTCCTGCTCGTCCAGCAGATGCTCCAGCGGCTCGGCGGCTGGGCCGGGAAGGCGGATGAGGGCTTGAGCCTGCCGCTGCCAGGATTGCTGTTCCCGCCAACTTTTCAGCTGCAATAGATTTGGACCTGACCGAACCATTAAAAAGCTCATGCCCAGGCAAAAAATTTTCATCGCCGCGGTTAATCTTCTCGGCAGGCTAAACTTATAGTATGTATAATACATTTTTATTCCTGGTTGACAAGCAGGCATCTAGAGCCAGGTCCAAGTTTTTGGCTTCCCAGGAAAGAATATCTTCAGCTTTGCCCAAAATCTGGTATGGTAAATTGTCAGTAAAGGATATAAAAAGGGCGGGGATAGCTTCTTTTAAAAATAGGGGCTCAGACCCCTTAGCCTTTGAATAGACCCTAAAAATTGCTGAGGGCCAGTAGAAATTAATGCTTGAGGCGACCCCAACTTTGGACTAGAGTAATTAGCATAAATATAAGGAACCTGAGTGATAACTGTGAGCCGCATTAGCTCCATAGATTATCTGCGGATGGGATGCGGGGGGCTGGTGCTCATCTTAAGCCTGAGCCTGACCGGCATATTCGGGTGTTGGAGCCAGGACTACCAACATCACACTCTGACTGTTGCAGGCTCCACCTCGGTGCAGCCCTTTGCCGAAAAACTGGCTGAGATCTATATGCAGCAGCATCCTGACCTGTTGATCAATGTCCAGGGGGGTGGCTCCAGTGCCGGTATTTTGGCAGTGGAGCAGGGAGCAGCAGATATCGGCATGTCCTCGCGGGATCTGACTCCGGACGAAAAGCATCTAAACGACATTCCGATTGCCTGGGACGGGATTGCTATTATCGTGCATCCCAGCTGCCCCTTGGAAAATCTTAGCCTCCAGGAACTGGGCCAGATTTTTACCGGTCAGATCCACAATTGGGGCCAGCTAGGGTTAAAATCGCATGGTATCCATACCATTACCCGGGAGGCCGGTTCCGGTACCCGTAATGCCTTTGAGGAACTGGTAATGGGCCAGGCGGAGATTACCCCGGCGGCCCTAGTCCAGGACTCCAACGGCTCGGTCCGGGAGATCGTCGCTAACGACCCCCATGCCTTGGGATATATTTCTGTCGGCCTGGTCAACGACCAAGTCAAGCCCTTGGCAGTTGAGGGCGTCAGGCCTAATTCAATCAACATTAAAGAAAAACGCTATACACTGATCCGGCTTTTTTACTTTCTCACCCTGGCCCCTCCCAGCGGAGCGGCCAAAGGCTTCATCGACTATGTACTGAGCCGGAAAGGTCAACTCCTTTTAGAGGTTGAGGGTTTGGTATCAGTTCATTAAGAAACCGATGAGATGGGAAAAGAGAAATTCATTGAAAAGACCTTGTTATTGCTGGCCTTATCCGCCATTGGCTCTCTATTATTAATCACAATCTTTATCTTTCTGGAAGGTCTGCCGATTATCCTGGCGACCGGGATCAAGTCCTTCATCCTGGGGACGCATTGGGCTCCCACCAAGGGCCATTTTGGCATTTTCGCCATGATTGTCTCATCTCTCTATGTGACTCTGGGAGCTTTGGTCACCGGGGTTCCCCTGGGTCTGGCCTGTGCCATTGTATTGGCCGAATTTTCGCCACCGGGCCTGACCCGCATCCTGAAGCCGACTATTGAACTGCTGGCCGGCATTCCTTCGGTAGTCTATGGTTTTTTAGGGGTGGTCTTATTGGTCCCCCTGATCCGAAAATTTCTGGGCGGGCCGGGGCTGTCCCTGCTGGCCGGAGCGCTGATCCTGGGCATTATGATCCTGCCCACGGTAATCAGCATCTCCATCGACGCCATCAGCGCCGTGCCCATGATTTATCGGGAGGGTTCTATCGCCCTGGGGGCTACCGAATGGCAGACCGTGCGCCGGGTGGTGTTGCCCGCCGCCCGCTCCGGGATCATTACCGCGGTGATTCTGGGCATGGGACGGGCCATTGGCGAAACCATGGCGGTCATCATGGTGGCCGGCAACGCGCTGAAAATCCCGACCTCGGTTCTGGACCCGGTGCGCACCTTAACCAGCAACATCGCCCTGGAATTGGGTTATGCCGCCGGCCAACATCGGGAGGCCCTGTTCGCCACCGGTATCGTCCTGTTTGTCATTATTATGATCTTAAATACCCTGGCCACCGTCATCACCCGGAGGAGATGAGCTAAAAAATGCGACTAGATCCGTTATTATGCCAACGCCTGATCAAGAGCCTGCTCTGGAGCCTGACCGGCCTCACCATTATCATCTTGATATTTATTATCGCCTTTGTCTCGGTGCACGGCCTACCCCAAGTAACCCCGCAATTTTTGTTCTCCGATATTCAGGACATGGGCCGGGAGGGGGGCATCTTTCCTACCATCGTCACTACGGCTTATCTTACCCTGGTGGCCTTGGTGGTAGCCTCCCCCCTGGGGGTGGCAACCGCCATCTACTTGGTCGAATACACGAAGGAAAGTTGGGTAACCAAAATTATTCGCTTCGGGTCGGAATGCCTGGCCGGAGTGCCCTCCATTATTTTAGGGCTGTTCGGTTTTGTGTTGTTTGTGGTGAAAATGGGCTTGGGCTGGTCTATCCTGTCGGGCGGCCTCAGTCTGTCGATTATGATCCTGCCCACCATCATTCGCACCAGTGAAGAAGCGGCCAAGTCGGTGCCGCAGGAATACCGTCAGGTATGTTATTCATTAGGGGTGACCAAGTGGCAAACGATTACCCGGGTAGTGTTGCCTTGTGCGCTGCCTGGAATCATGACCGGAATTGTGCTGAGCATCGGCCGCTCCATTGGCGAAACCGCGGTGGTGCTGTTTACCGCCGGGGCGTCGTTGCGGACCCCCACTACCTTGTTCGACTCCGGCCGCAGCATGGCAGTGCATTTTTATATCCTGGCCCGGGAAGGGCTTTCCATGCCCAACGCTTACGGGACCGCGGCAATTCTGATGATTTCCATCCTGTTGATCAATATCACCGCTTATAGTCTAATGCAGCGCTTTGTCGGCAAATATTCTTAACATATTATAACTTACTGGAAACTTGCAAATATCTGTTAAAGGGGAAAAAGCGAGCCTAAAAATCTGATGGCTGAGGTAAAAATCCAGGTCCGAGACCTGTCATTTTATTATGGAGCCTTTCAGGCCCTTAAGGAAATCAATCTTGATGTCATCGCCAATGAAATCCTGGGGTTAATGGGTCCGGCCAAAAGCGGCAAATCCACCTTTTTGCGCATTCTCAACCGGATGTCCGACCTTATTCCCGACAGTCGAGTCACCGGCAGCGTGCTTCTGGATGGGGAGTATATCCTGTCCCCGGGTTATGATCTCGATCTTCTGCGTCGACGGGTGGGTATGGTCTTTGCCAAACCTATTCCCTTGCCGCGCTCGGTTTATGAAAATCTGGCGTTTGCGCCGCGGCTCCACCTCAAAAAGGGCAAAGCCGCCATGGATGAACTGGTGGAGTGGGCCTTAAAAGCCGCCCAACTCTGGGATGAAGTCAAAGATCGACTGCATGACTCGGCTCTGAAGCTCTCCGGGGGGCAGCAGCAGCGCCTCTGTCTGGCCCGTACGCTGGCCATGGAGCCCGAGGTCATCCTGCTGGACGAACCGACCAGCGGACTGGACCCGATCTCTACGGCCCGGATTGAGGAGACCTTGTCACAATTAAGGAAAGATTATACTATCATTTTAGTCAGCAATAATACCAAACAGATTGCCCGGGTGGCCGACAAGGTCGCCTTTTTGCTGATGAGCCAGTTAATCGAGTATGGAGTGACGCCGGAAGTATTTACCGTGCCCCAGGATAAGCGGACCGATGACTATATCTCCGGGCGGTTTGGCTAGCAGGCCCAAAAATTATGCCAGAAGCAATCATTATCCTGCGCTTTTTGAATTTGTACTACGGGGCCTTCCATGCCCTCAAGGATATTAATGGTTCCTTTAGCCGCAACCGCATCACTGCCCTGATCGGGCCTTCCGGGTGCGGCAAGTCAACGCTGTTGCGAGTGCTGAATCGCATGAACGATCTCATCGAAGGAGTGTCGATCACCGGTCAGGTTCTGATTGAGGGGGAAGACATTTACCGCAAAGGCATCAATCTTATCCAGTTGCGCAAGAAAGTAGGCATGGTGTTTCAGCGCCCCAACCCTTTTCCGCTGTCCATTTACGATAATATTGTCTATGGGCCGCGGCTCCATGGCCGGCCCCGGAAGAGGGAACTAGAAGATATCCTGGTGCACTCTCTGGAGGCGGTACATATGTGGGATGAAGTCAAGGATCGGCTGTCAAGCCCGGCCTTGAGCCTCACCGAGGAACAGCAGCAACGCCTGTGCATCGCCCGCCTGCTGGCAGTGGAGCCGGAGATTCTGCTCATGGATGAACCCTGTTCAGCCCTGGACCCGCTGGCCACCTTGCAGTTAGAGGAGTTGATGCGGGAACTGATTAAAGATTACACGATCATCATCGTCACCCACAACATGCAGCAAGCGGCCCGGGTCTCGGACGACACCGGCTTCATGCTGCTGGGCGAGCTAGTGGAATTTGCCCCCACCCCCCAGGTGTTCACCCGCCCCAGTGATAAGCGCACCGACGATTACATTTCGGGGAAATACGGCTAAGGTGTTATTTAGGTGAGGAGGGCGGGGGGGAACAAAGTTCTCCCCGCCTTCCCTACACCCCTCCCAAAATTGACAATCCAATTAAAATAAATAATCCATTCTAAAATGATCATAGAAAACCAAATAAACCAAGCAATTGTTCTAAATGACAGTTTTAAGGCCTACACCTATGACCTGGATAAGGCCTGCCCCCCCGAGGAGACGGTCCAGCGGGTGCAGAGCCGGTTCGCCCAGCTTGACCTGGATATTCTCAAAAATACTCTCCGGATCGACAGCGGCCGGATCGACATCCCGGTCTATATCAGCCTCTGCGGCCTGGACGCAGTGCGCACCATCGGCACCCAGAAACAGATGGGCAAAGGTTCCACCCCGGCCCAGGCCGAAGCCAGCGCCTTGATGGAGTTGGTGGAACGCTTTAGTTTCTTTGACTTTTTGCGCCAGGGACCTTTGATCTACTCCACTCCCCGGCAGTTGGCCGAAGCGGTGCTGCCTTTTTCGACCCTGGCCCAGTCCCTATTTGATACCGGTCCGGAGGTCGAACTGGCGGCTGAGCTGTATCCGGACTGGCCACTGCATTTTACTGCCGCCACCAGCCTCACCCATGGCCAGGCGGTGATGCTGCCCTTTCACTGGTTTTATCTGATCAATGAATACAACGGCCCGGCCGCCGGCAATTGCCGGGAAGAGGCTATCCTGCAGGGCCTGTGCGAGGTGGTGGAGCGCCATGTCGGCTCGGTGATCAGCCACGACCGCCTGTTCACCCCCGCCATTGACCCGGCCTCGGTGCAGGATCCAGTGGGGCGGGAACTGCTGGCCAAATTTCAGGCCCAAGGGATCGTCCTGCATCTTAGGGATTTTTCGCTGGACACCGGCATCCCCACTATCGGGGTCCTGGCCTATGACCCGGCCACCTTTCCAGAGGCCAGCGAAATCGTGTTTACTGCCGGAACCACGCCGCACCCGGAAAAATCTCTGATCCGCGCCTTAACCGAGGTGGCCCAGCTCGCCGGAGATTTTGATAAACAGACCTCTTATAACCCGACCCTGCCCAAATACCAGAGCCTCACTGACGCCAGCTATCTGATGCAACCCGAGCCGTTGATTGCCATTGATTCACTGCCCAACCTGGCAGATGACAATATCAAGGTGGAAATTGAAAATTGTGTGGCGGCCCTGGACAAACTGGGGTGGGAAGTACTAGTGGTTGATCTTACCCATCCCGACATCCAGCTTCCCGCAGTCTATGTCATAATCCCCGGCACTCACTTCCGGGAGCGCACCCGGAACACCAACGTCATTTTCCATCTGGCCAAAGTCGCCAGCCTGTACGCGGCTCCGCCTGAGGCCCTGGCCGCCCTCCAGCGCCTGAATGAAACCTTTCCGGGCCGCTTTGATGTCTTGTTTTTTCAGGGACTGATTATGGACCAGCTAGGGGCTACAACCGAGGCCCTCGCTTACTTCCAGGCCTCTTTAGCGGCCCGGCCTCCGGCCCAGGAGATCGCCAGCGTCTATTGTCACATCGGCTCCTGTCAGAAAGACCTGGGAGATTATGCCAGCGCCATTGCCTCCCTTAAACAGGCCCAGGCCGCCAATGATCAGTTGAAGGAAGTCTATCACCTGCTGGGCTTCTGCTATTTCAAGCGCAAAGAATTCCAGGCGGCAGTGGAGTGCTTTGAAAAAGCCATTGAACTGGACCCCGGCTCCGGGATCGATTATGCCAATCTGGGGATCAACCTGCGGGAATTGGGATTCAAAAAAGAGGCGGCGCATCTGCTGCGCCTGGCCTTGGATCTGGATCCTGGTTTGGACTTCGCCCGTCAGGCCCTGGCAGCCTTGGAAGGCTAAGTTAAGGTTATATCATTGGTGGGGCGACCCAGCCGATCGCCCCCACCATTTTATCTCCCCCACCTCTCCTAACGGGTCAGCCAGCGGGTGTTGCGCAGGGTGAAAACGGCGTAAACCGGAATCCATTTTAAAAGGAAAAAGGAATAGTAGGAGTACAGGACCCCGTAAACGAAGTCCAGATCACGTTCCTGCTGGATATAGTAGCTGGTGAGGATCAAGGTGATAATCCCCATGGCCGTAAAGAATTTAAGGATAATCACCGGATACATAACAAAGGTGGCGACCAGCAGCGGCAGGAAAAGGTAGCGCAGGGGAAAGTTCAGCCCCCGGACCAGAAAGTCCAGAATCGGCAACAGGCGATCCCGGTCGCGGTAGCGGGTAAAAATATATTTTAGCTGGACATAAGATTCCCGGAAATTGCTGCGGTCCCAACGCAGAAACATCTTGCACAGGCCTTTATAGGCCTGGGGAACGATGGTGTAAACTACAGCGGTCCGTTGATAGGCGGTATAATAACCCTGGCGCAAGATATAATTAGTGAAAGCGCGGTCTTCACCGATGGTACAACGCACCCCTAGGAAGGTCTGATGGCGCCATGCCTCCAGAACCGGCAAGACGGCCTCCCGGCGGTAGGCCGACAGGGCCCCAGGTGTGCAAAATACTGCCCCGTACATCGATTGGGAGGCCCGCAGAAAATCGAATGACAGGATAAACCGCACCCACAGCATGCGGGTCAGGATATTCTGATGGCGGTTATAAACCTTGACATTGCCGGCCACCGCACCATACTTGGGGTTGTGGAGCATGGGGGCAATGACCTGCTTCAAGGTCTCCGGGGTGATGACGCTGTCGGAGTCGACGGTGACAAAAAAATCCCCCTGACCCTGAGTAAAAGCTGCGTACATCGCTTCTCGTTTGCCCCGATTGGCCGGGAAGCGGATAGTTTTGATCAGGTCCGGGAAGCGCTGCTGGGCCCGCTCCATGTAAAACCAGGTGTCATCCTGGGAACCGTCATCGATACAGATGATTTCCAGGCGGTCGGCCGGATAATCGGCATTGGCCACGGAATAAATGGCTTTTTCCACCATCGACCCCTCGTTATAGGCCGGGATGATCACGGTCAGGCGGGGTAAAGGGCCGGGCGGCAGGGGATAAGGCTTATATCGCCACCAGAGCACCGTGTGAACCAATTGTAAGATCAAAAAGGCCAGAGCATAGGCGGCGCCAATCCCCAAGAGCGGCTTGACGTAGCTCTGATAAGCGAAGGGGCTTATATAACCGTCCACTGATCCGATATTGATAGCAATAACTAAAGACAATAACAAACCCAGGATTACCATAATTTTTAAAATCAAATCTGTGGCCCGGAATCTCTGGTCCAGTCCCGCAGGCCGCCCCTGGCCCAAGGCCACAGCATTAAAAGTAGAAGAAGCCATAATAGTGTTTCCTGTTAGCGGATAGATTTTTAGACAACCGCTATACATAGAGCAAAAAGCTTGCCAATAAACCCGGAGCGCTGGCCAGGCAAGTTATTGATTTTTTAAGGAATAATTTATAGCAAAAGTTCGGTTCCGGGCCTGTTTGAGGGGTGTTTTCTCGTATTGAGAGAGAGTGAGAAAAACTGGCGGGTTTTTTTCTCAAATTGAGTAAAAGCCTAACTGCAGGGGACCTTGTCAGCCGCTGCCACCAGTTTTTTGCAACCCCAAACTCAACTATTACGACTTTATTTTAAGGTTGCAATTAGCGGGAGTTCTTGTAAGGTAGGCTGGTTAAAATAATCAGGATTTGGGGTTGACAAAATCCTAGATGGGGCTTATATTGAACATTAGTTCAAATACAATTCGGATGGGTTAAATATCAGCAGTCATCATCTGAAGGGGAAGAGAACCACCGGGCTTTGCGGTTTCTTCCCCGGTTTAATGTTAAAACTTAATATAAAAAGGAGAATGACAATGCCAGGTGGCTTTAAAAATAAAGGCAATCAACGCGGAGGCGGGGGTGGCCAGGGTTCGGGCCGGGGTCAAGGACGCTCCAGAGGCGGCCCTGGTGGTCAGGGAAAAGGTTCAAATTCCAAACGCACCAGCTGCGGTGGGGGGTCCCAAATGAACAATGGGGGCTCAACCTCGAACCCCGGTCAACGCCAATCATCCTGGTGGCGCCGGTGGTTGGGCCGTTGGTGGCCAGCATCCGCTTCCCGCGGCTCTGGGGGCAGAGGCAGCCAGGGGGCGAGGGAATGGGATGCCGGCCAAGGCCCGGGTGGCCAGTCCTCTGGCCAGGGCCGCAGGGGCGGAATTAAAAATTAATCAGTTGTCCTTAGCCCGGCGAGATCCTCAAACTTAGGGGGGCTAAGGCATGCCAGAAAAAATTGACTTTAAGGAGGTTTAAAGATATGCCCAGATTTGATGGGAGTGGACCCCGGGGACAAGGCCCGGGGACAGGCCGAGGAAGAGGTTATTGTCGGACCGGTTATGGCCGCGGTGGCGGATACGATCCTGGCCGCGGCGCTGGATCAGGCCAAGGTCGCGGACGCCGGTTCCAGGGACGCGGTTATGAACCGCCAACCGGGAATCCAACTTCGGTGGGTTATAATCCCGGGATCGAGGCCAGGCCTGCCCGGCAGCCGGATGTGGCTGAGCTCCAGGCCCAGGAACAGATGTTAATCCAGGGGCTAAGGGCCATCAGGGAGCGGCTGGCCGCTCTGGAAGGGTAAAATTTACCCGTAGCCTCAAATCCTAGCGTTAATTCGGGCGTGAGGTTGATCTTCACGCCCAAAATGATTATAAAAATTAAAAAATTGTTGGAAGGGGTACAAGAGGTACAATGAAGACTATTGCTGTCAGCGCCACTGAGAAAAGTCTTGACTCTCCGGTAGATCCTCGATTTGGACGGGCCAAGTACTTTATCGTGGTAGATCCGGAAACCATGGAATGGGAAGCTCTCGATAATAACTCAAATAGTAATGCCGCCCATGGGGCCGGCATTCAGGCCGCCCGCCTGGTGGCCCAACAGCGGATCAAAACCGTCCTCACCGGCAACTGCGGGCCTAACGCTTTCGAGACCTTACAAGCGGCCGGGATTGAGGTCGCAATCGGGGTTAACAGCACCGTCCGGCAGGCGGTGGAGCGGTTGCAGCGGGGAGAAATTACTATGGCCCAAAATCCCAATGTCAACCGGCATTGGGGTTAACCGGGGGACACCATGCTCAAAGTGGCATTGGTGGCTTTTCAAGGCGCCCCCAGGGGGTTTGTCCATGGGCTGCTCAACACTCTCGACCTGCACCAACGAAACACGCAAGTCAAAATCGTTATGGCAGGCACAGGGCTTGCCAATTTTGGAGGAGATGCATGGCCATCCCCGCCTGGGGGGATATCTGGAGGCTGGTTTTAGATTATTGACTTTTTAATAATTTCATAATCTAATCTATTAACAGAAGAATATTACTAAGGAGGAGTTACCCATAATGCATGAATGTTCTAATCATCAGGGAGGCGGCACTTGCGCCACCTGTGGACAGCAGCATCAGCACGAAGAGGCTCACCAGGAAGAACGCCAGATGCGCGCTGCCCTGGAGCGGATTCGCCACAAATTGCTGGTCATGAGCGGCAAAGGCGGCGTCGGCAAGAGCAGCGTCGCAGTGACCCTGGCCCTGGCCCTGGCCTGGCGGGGGTTCAAGGTCGGCATCATGGACGTTGATTTACACGGACCCAACGTGCTGCGGATGTTAGGGTTGAAGGAGGCCTTGGATCTGGCCCATGGCAGCTTTGTGCTACCGGGCGATCTTTCCGATAATTTGAAGGTGATTTCTATCGAAGCCCTGATGCAGAACCGGGATTCGGCAGTCATCTGGCGGGGGCCTCTCAAGCACCGGGTCATCCAACAGTTCATCACCGATGTCGAGTGGGGCCCGTTGGACTACTTGATTATCGATTCTCCGCCCGGTACCGGCGATGAACCGCTGTCGGTGGCTCAGTCCATACCCGAAGCCCAGGCGGTGATTGTTACCACTCCTCAGGAAATTTCCCTGGCCGACGTCCGCAAGTCGATCAACTTCTGCCGCAAGGTCAACATGAAAATTCTGGGCCTGATCGAAAACATGAGCCATCTGATCTGCCCCAAGTGCGGCGAGGAGATTCCCTTGTTTCGATCCGGCGGCGGGGAAAAAACCGCTCAGGTGATGAAAGTGCCGTTGCTGGGCAGTCTGCCCTTTGATTATAACATCGTTGAAGCCGGGGACACCGGGCAGATGCCGCTGCTGAAAGTCAAAAAGAGCCCTTACCTGGAGACCTTTAACTCTATCCTGGATAAAATTATCGACATCCTGGATAAGGAAGCCGCAGAAAGACCGGCCCAGCAACGGGTGCCGGGAACCCAAAAATTTGCCATCCCAGTAGACAATGAGCGCTTGGCCGAGCATTTCGGGCATGCCAGCCAATTCGTCCTGGTTACCGTAAAAGATCATGATATCTTAAACCAGGAGACGGTCACTCCGCCTCCCCATGAACCGGGCGTCTTGCCGGCCTGGATGGAGGAATTGGGAGTAACCCATATCTTTGCTGCTGGCATGGGAGCCAAAGCTCGAGAGCTGTTTAACCAGAAAGGGGTAGAGGTCATCACCGGTGTGCCCCTGCTGCCCCCCAAGGAGTTGCTGCAGCAATATTTTGACAAAACTCTGGTTACCGGCCCGAATGTCTGCGATCATTGATGAGGCCAGAAACCATGAAAATCGCTATCGCCAGCGGCAAAGGGGGCACCGGCAAGACTACCCTGGCCGTCAACCTGGCCGCTGCCTTGGGAAATCAGGCCCAACTGCTTGACTGCGACGTGGAGGAACCGAATGACCACTTATTTCTGCCCATAATAAAGGGGCAGAATGAGACCGTGACCGCGCCGGTGCCCGAAGTCGACCTGGACCGCTGTAACTTCTGTGGCGCTTGTGGGGAGATCTGCCAATTTAGCGCCATCGTCCCCCTGGAGCAGAATGTTCTGGTTTTCCCCGAGATGTGCCATAGTTGTGGGGGCTGCTTCTTGGTCTGTGAACCGGAGGCTATTCATGAGAGGTCTCGGCAATTGGGGGAAATCCACAGTGGCTGGAGCCAAGAGGAAGTCCATTGCGTCTATGGTCATCTGCGGGTTGGAGAAGCCATGGCCCCCCCTCTGATCCGTGAGGTAAAAGCCCGGATGGACCCCAGCCGTACTGTAATCATCGATGCTCCTCCCGGAACTTCCTGCCCGGTGATCGCGGCGATTAAGGACGCTGATTTTGTCGTGCTGGTGACCGAGCCCACGCCGTTTGGCTTCCATGACCTGAAACTGGCCGTGGAAACCACCCGCACTATGGGCCTGCCTATGGGGGTGGTAATTAACCAGGCCGATATCGGGACCCCAGAGGTGCAAAACTACTGCGACCGTGAACAGCTCCCGGTGCTCCTGTCGCTTCCCTATTCCCGCCAGGTGGCCGAAGCCTATTCTCAGGGCCAACTGCTGATAAAAGCGATTCCGGGATTCAAAGAGCAGATGTTAGCTCTGATGGAGCAAATTAGGAGGGGGTGGCAAGGATCATGAGGGAACTGGTAATCTTAAGTGGAAAAGGGGGGACCGGCAAAACCTCGATTACCGCCGCCCTGGCCGCCTTAGGGGAATCCCTGGTGGTATGCGACTGCGACGTCGATGCTGCCGATTTGCACCTCCTGTTAGACCCCAAAATCAATGAGACTTATCAATTTTCCGGTGGCCATGAGGCCCGGATCGATCCTGAGCGTTGCACCCAATGCGGCGAGTGTGTGGAATTATGCCGCTTCGGGGCCATTACCCCCGATTTTCAAGTAGAGCCCTTTGCTTGCGAAGGCTGTAAGGTCTGTGTCCACTTCTGCCCTGAAAAAGCTATTGATTTCCTCGACACCGTCGATGGGGAATATTACGTCTCCGACACCCGCTTCGGGCCCATGGTCCATGCCCGGCTGCATATTGCCGCGGAAAACTCCGGAAAGCTGGTCACTGTGGTCCGCCGCAAGGCCCAGGAGATCGGTGAAGCTCAACACAAAGACTACACCCTGGTGGACGGCCCTCCCGGTATCGGCTGCCCGGTGATCGCTTCCTTAACCGGGGCTCATGTGGTGTTGCTGGTCACTGAACCTACCGTCTCCGGCCGCCACGACCTGGAACGGGCCGCGAGCCTGACCGCCCATTTCCAGATTCCCACTTATGCCCTGATTAACAAATGGGACCTCAATCCGCAGATCACCGAACAGTTAACGCAGTTCTGCCAGGAACATAATTTTCCGGTATTGGGACGGTTGCCCTATGACCCGGTGTTTATCAAGGCCATGGTGGCCGGGAAAACCCTCCCGGAATTTACCGACGGGTTTCTGGTAGAGGAGCTTAAGCATCTCTGGCAGCAACTTAAGGAGGTCCTTCGCAATAATTCCGGCGGTTAAGCCTAAAGGTCATAGAGATTGGCTTAGGTAAAAGCCGTCTCCTTGCTACCCGCCAACGCCGCCATCCAGTTGGCAAAATATAAATTTTTTCCTTCCTGAGACATCCAGGGCTGGTTTAGGGGCCAGCCCTTTCTTTATCCGATCTCGCCTCACAGGCTACTTATTTTTAGTTTCATCCAGGGTTTAAGCTTCCCATCAAAGAGCAGCGAATTAACCTTTTGGCAAACTTCTTCCAAAAAATTTTTAATCCGCCTCTTGACAAGCTGATCTTTGCACCTTATCCTTAGCGAGAATGATTACTATTTTAGAATTTATGTAATTTTAAACTTAGTGGTTCTTCGCGGTCCGATTTGCTAGAAATTTTAAAGGGCAACAAAGCACATCCAAATCCCTAACCAGCATTGGGAGAAACCATCATGCAAGAGAGACCCGGTATCATAACCTTTCAGGGCGCTCCGTTGACCTTAATGGGCGCTGAAGTCAAAGTGGGCGATTCGGCCCCGGATGTCGAGCTCCTCAATAACGATCTGGTCCCGGTCCGGCTTTCGGCCTGGCGGGGCCAGCTAGGTGTAATCACCTCGGTCCCTTCCCTGGACACCCCGGTATGTGACCTGGAGACCCGCCGGTTCAACGACGAGGCAGAAAAATTAGGCCCCCAAGCCGCAATCCTGACCATCAGCATGGACTTGCCCTTTGCGCAAAAACGCTGGTGTGGGGCGGCGGGAGTATCCCGGGTGCAGACCTTGTCCGATCACCGCGAGGCCGCCTTTGGCCGAGCCTATGGGGTGTTAATCAAGGAGCTGCGGCTATTGGCCCGGGCAGTATGGCTGATCGATAAGGATGGCACTATCCAGTATTTCCAGTTAGTTAAAGAAATTACTGAGGAACCGGATTACGAAGCAGTGTTGAGCCGCTTAAAACAATTGCTGGCCGCCTAAGCCTTTTTGGTCGGGACATTCACCTTTCCTTAGAGGAGACAATCATGAAAATTTTAGGGGGGTTGGTTCTAATAATTTTACTGTTTCTGGGCGGCTGTTCCCAGGAATCCAAAAAACAAGTCATCAGGCCACCCGGTCCTCCGGCCAGCACCAGCGGATGGCCTCAGGACGCCACCTGTTCCCCCGGTTGCCCGGCCGGCGGATTCTAAAGGTGACCCGGGGATTGTTCATACTGCACGCGGTTAGCTGAATAAATTGCCCTGATACAATTCAGGTAAGACTAAGGAGGATAAGATGGCTAAATTAGAAAATATGTGTCAATGTCAGACATCGAATTGCGGGTATATCTATGATCCCGACCGGGGCGACAAGAAAGGCAAAATCCCCAAGGGGACCCGCTTTGAGGATCTGCCGGAAGACTGGCAGTGCCCCTGCTGCGGGGTCAGCAAAAAAATGTTTAGGCCCCTGGCCGAACCGGGATCCGTGGCGGCCGAGAAAATATAAGCCACTATGGGCACGGTAAATTCCAGGCCTTAACCAGCTCCGAAGCCGGTAAAGGCCGGAGCCGGGGGAAACCGATCCACAAGTGCAGTAAACAGACGGGAGCCAAGACCATGTCCAATCACGATAACCAACAAAAAACTGCTGTCGCATCATCTAAGGTATTGATTTTTGAACCTTACCCCTTCCAGGTGGGAGATAAGCTATTCATCACCAGCGGACCCCGCCACGGCGACTGGGAAGTGATCGGGGTTGATGCGCATAAAATCAGGCTGCGCTGTCCGGTTTCGCATCGGCAGTTTGAGTGGAACCGTTTTTGCTATCTGGCGGAGACGCGGGACGACGAGCCTTGGCCCCATAAACATTGATTAAAGAAATCTCTCAGATTTTAGGAGGAATTTTTTATGAGCAAGACTCGCGAAAATCTAATGGCGGCCTTTGCGGGAGAATCTCAGGCTAACCGCAAGTACCTGGCATTTGCCAAAAAGGCCGACCAAGAAGGCTTCCCCCGGACCGCCCGGTTATTTCGGGCGGCGGCCGAAGCCGAGACCATTCATGCCCATAATCATCTGCGGGCCTTGGACGCCATCAAATCTACCAAAGAAAATCTGCAAGAAGCAATCTCCGGGGAGACCCATGAGTTTACGGCAATGTATCCCCAGATGATCGCCGAAGCCGAAGCCGAGGGCAATAAACGAGCCGTCCAAACCTTCCGATATGCCAATGAAGTGGAAAAGACGCATGCCTCCCTTTATCAGCAGGCCCTGGAGCACCTGGACGACCAAACCCTGGTCGACGTCCATATCTGCCCGGTCTGCGGTTATACCGTGGAAGGCGAGCCCCCGGAGGCCTGCCCGGTGTGCCGCGCCAAAAAGAAGAGTTTCTTAAAAGTCGATTAACGGCGTGATTTTTTAACTAGGCCGGGCTGATCCAAGCCACCCAGGTCAATAAAATATCAGGTACCGTTAATTTTTCATAGGCTGGACTGGAAATTGTCCAGTCAATACTTATATTGGGTTAACTATCAAAAAACCTGTCTTAAGGATATTTGAGAAATTGCCAAGGAGGAAAATAACATGACCGAGCTATTGCAAATCTACAAATGCGGCGTCTGCGGCAACATTGTCGAGATGGTCCATGCCGGAGCGGGAGAATTGGTGTGCTGCGGCCAGCCCATGAAGCTGTTCACCGAAAACACGGTAGATGCGGCCCAGGAGAAACATGTGCCGGTAATCGAGAAAAGCGCCGGCCAGTTTAAGGTCAAAGTCGGCAGCGTTCCCCACCCCATGGAAGAGAAGCATTATATCGAGTGGATTGAAGTCATCGCCGACGGCAAGGCCTACCGCCAGTTCCTCAAGCCCGGGGAGTCACCGGAAGCCACTTTTAAGATCGACGCCGACCAGGTTACTGCCCGTGAATACTGTAATCTCCATGGCTTGTGGAAGGCATAACTTATGCTCAGCCCCAAGATGCAAACCACTCTCAATAATCAGATCAATGCCGAACTTTATTCCTCCTACCTTTACTTGGCAATGTCGGCCTATTTCCAATCCATCAATTTGGCCGGCTTTGCGCAATGGATGAAAGTTCAGGCCTATGAAGAGCTGATGCATGCCATGAAGTTTTATGATCATGTCAATGAGCGCGGGGGCCGGGTGCTGCTCGAGCCGATAGAAAGCCCGCCCTCGCACTGGGATTCACCTCTGGCGACCTTTGAAGCGGTTTTCGAACACGAGCAAAAGGTCACTGGACTGATCCATAACCTGGTCGACTTGGCTGTGGAAGAACGGGATCACGCCACCAATATCTTTCTACAGTGGTTTGTCACTGAGCAGGTAGAAGAAGAGGCCTCGGCCCATGAACTAGTCCAAAAGCTCAAACTGGCTGGAAATTCTCCTCAGGCCCTGTTCATGTTGGATCGCCAATTGGGCGCCAGGACCTTTCTACCTCCAGCCACGGCAGCCCAGACCTGACCACAACTCCATCGTTAAACAAAGCAAGCGGGGCGGGAGATGACCATCATCACCGGGGACAGCCAGGGAATAAGGCCCCGATGATGACCTCCGCCCCCGCATCGCTTTAGTAATTGCCAGTCCTATTGAACGGATCATTTCAGAACCCAACCGAACAGATCAGCAGGGGAGAATAAAATGAATAATCCCATCATTGCCATCAATACCAGCAAGATTGCCAATCGCCCGGAAAGTTTTGAGTTGATGCAGAAAGTGGGACCCAAGGTATGCATTGCCACTGCCAGCAATCCCGGTTTTCTGGGTTTTATGATGCTGCTCCAGACCGGCATCCATCCCATGGCGGGACGTTATGGTGGTGGGGCCTTGGATATGCATGAGACTTTGAATCCTCTGGGCATGTTCCAATACACGGTATGGAAAGATGCCCGCTCCCATGAGGAGATGCATCACGACTGTTTTGATATTATCTACGAGCTCTGTCATCATTGCCTGAGCATGGTGGTGGAAGGCCCCTGGGAACCGCTCTATGAGATTGTCGCCTCCGATCTGCCCCGGGTGATCGGCATGTCCGATGTGCCGGCTGACCTGGGAAGCGCCTTTGCAGCCCAGCAGCCGGTGCCCAAGGTCGCCCTGGCGGCGCAGCGGTGTGTAGTGCTCGGCGACCACTGGATCATGGACGGACATGAACCGGATTTCGAAGCGGGTGCCCAACAGACCCTGCAATGGCTCAAGGCCAAGGCTCCAGGGATGATCGGCTGGATGCTCTTAAAGCAGATCGGCGTCAGCGCTATCGGTTCCTTTCAGTTGGACCCCGAAGGTATGATCCAACCCACCCTGGGGGCCAACCCGCCGCGCTATAATACCAATTATGGCGATCAGGTCCAGGATCTGCCGCATATTCCACCACAGAAACCGACCCAATATTATGTCCACATGGAATGGGAGAGTGTAGAACACGCCCACCAGGGTTTAGGCAAGGCCCTGGTCAACTATGAACTGCGCCAGATCCATAATCAGGGAGTGCTGGCCCATCTGGATCGCGGTCCTTATTATATGATCTTTAACCCCATGATGGAAGAAGGGACCTGGCGCGAAGCCTTGGTAAAATAAAGGAACGATTTGGGCGGGGTAACCCCCGCCCGCTGGTAATTTACTCCAGGGGCCTTTTTGATTGGCTAATACGATCTGCGGCCCACCTATGGAGGACATTTAAATGGAACTGCAGACGGTTAACCTGGTCATTGGTGGCGCAGCTGGACAGGGGTTGGTAACCATTGGCCAGATACTCGCCAAGAGCCTGGTGCGCCGCGGTTATAATATCGTGGTAACCCAGAGTTATCAATCGCGCATCCGGGGGGGCCACAACACCTATGCTATCCGAGTCAGCACGGAAGACATCCAGGCACCTCAGGAAGCGATCGATCTGTTGATTGCTCTCAATGCCGAGACTGTGGACCTGCATCGTTCGGAGTTGTCATCCCAGGGTCTTATCGTTGCCGATACTAGCCTGGAAATTAAGGATGACAATTGTATCCAGGTACCTTTCGAAGAATTATCGGACAAAAGGTTTTTCAACGTCGTCGCCTTGGGAATTACCGGAGCTGTCCTGGGATTTGAGGGTCAGATAATCACCCAGACCCTGGAAGATTATTTCGGGAAAAAGGATGAAGAGGTGGCGCAAAAAAATGAACAGGCCTTATCAGAGTCTTACCGCTGGGCCCATGAAAATAATGCCTTTGGTTTGCTTAAACTGGCTCCCTGCTCTGAATCGCCCCCCCGTCTGATCATGAATGGCAATGAAGCCCTGGCCTTGGGAGCCATGTCAGCCGGGGTAAAGTTCTGCTCCTTTTATCCTATGACACCGGCCACTTCCATACTCCTTAATCTAGTTGCGGTGGCCGGCCAGATGGGGTTGATCGTCGAGCAGGCCGAAGATGAGATCGCCGCTATCAATATGGCCCTGGGGGCTGCCTTTGCCGGGGCTCCGAGCCTGGTGGCCACTTCCGGGGGCGGTTTTGCCTTGATGGTTGAGGGTGTCAGCCTAGCAGCCATGACGGAAACGCCGGTGGTGATTATCGTCGCCCAAAGACCCGGTCCGGCTACTGGCCTGCCGACCCGGACGGAGCAGGCCGACCTGGAATTTGTGCTGCACGCCGGACACGGCGAGTTCCCCCGGGCCATCTTGGCTCCCGGTAACGTGGAGAGTTGTTTTCACCTCATCCGCCGGGCGATGGAGTTGGCGGAGCGCTTCCAGGGGCCGATATTCCTGTTAACCGATCAGTTTCTGGCTGATTCCTCCCGTGCCGTGGTGCCCTTTGAACTGGAAAATCTGGCTGCCGTGTCCCCGGTGGGGATGGCGGCGGCGCCGTCCTCGCCCTACCAACGTTACGCGCTCACCGATAACGGCGTTTCACCCCGCCTGTTGCCCGGACTGAGTGAACATCTGGTGGTCGCCGACAGCGACGAACATACTAGCGATGGCCATATTACTGAGGATTTGCAGGTTCGCGTCCAGATGGTCGATAAGCGCCTGAAAAAACTGGAAGGCCTTAAGGCCGCGGTAATCCCCCCGGAATACCAGGGAGAGGCAAATCCGGAATTATTGCTGGTCGCCTGGGGTTCAAGCCAGGGTTCGGTCCTGGAGGCCGCCGCGGCTCTTAAGGCAGAGGGTCAGAAGGTGGCGACCCTCTGCTTTTCTCAGGTCTGGCCCCTGGTCGAAGAGCAATTCCTGCATCACTTACAGGGGGCCCAACAGGTGGTAGGCGTGGAAAACAATGCCTTCGGGCAAATGGCACGGCTTATTCGGAGAGAGACCGGATTTTTGATCCCCCGCCAGGTGCGGCGTTATGACGGGCTGCCGCTGACCCCGGAGTATATTCTGGGGGCCTTACAAGCGTGATCGGCGGATAGGAGAGCAGTTATGGTAAGTATCGATGATTACGGAAATTATGAGACCGCCTGGTGTCCGGGCTGCGGCAACTTCTCTATTCTGAAGGCGCTTAAACAGGCCCTGGTGGCCAGCCAGCTGGAGCCTCATCAGGTGCTGTTCGTCTCCGGGATCGGCCAGGCAGCCAAGGCTCCCCATTACCTGAATGCCAATCTATTTAATGGCTTGCACGGCCGGTCATTACCGGTGGCCACTGGCGCCAAACTGGCCAACCTCAATCTAACGGTAATCGTGGAAAGCGGGGACGGCTGCAACTACGGCGAAGGTGGCAACCATTTGCTGGCCGCCATCCGCCGCAATATCAACGTCACCCTGCTGGTCCACAACAACCAGATTTACGGGCTGACCAAAGGTCAGGCCAGCCCCACTTCGGATGAGGGCATGGTTACCAAGGCGCAGCCCCAAGGGGTGTCCTCGGCCCCCTTTAACCCGATTGCCGTGGCCGTGGCCCTGCACGCCGGCTTGGTGGCCCGGGGCTTCGCCGGGATGATCGATCACCTGGCCGGCCTGATTCAGCAGGGCATCGCCCATCCGGGTTTTGCCCTGATCGATATCCTGCAGCCCTGCGTGTCATTCAATCAGGTCAACACCTTTGCCTGGTACAAGAAGCGCTGCTATGAATTGCCCCCGGACTATAATCCTAGCGATTGGGAGGCGGCTATCAAGGTATCCCAGGAGTGGGGCGAGCGTATTCCGATGGGGGTAATCTACCGGAACCAACGGCCGGCGTTTGAGGACCATTTTCCGGTCTTGCAGCAGGGGCCGCTGGTGGGACAAGGAGTCGACCAACAGATGTTAACCAAAATCATGGATAAATACGCTTGAGAACACAGAGAAAAAATGAAAAAGGAGAAAAATATGAAAAAGTATGTCTGTAGCGTTTGTGGCTATGTTTATGATCCTGCCGCGGGTGATCCGGATAGCGGCGTAGCCCCGGGCACGCCATTTGAGAGCCTCCCGGATGATTGGGTCTGCCCGGTGTGTGGAGCGGCCAAGGAAGATTTTGCCCCCGAGGAGTAAGATCGGCTGTCTGGGATGCATCCCTAGACACTAGATGGTCGGGGCGCAATTCATTGCGCCCTGACCTAAATTGTAATCATGACAAGCGGCTGATTTATTTCTATCGGGGCGTAATAAACCACGCCCCTACAATTCCTGATGGTAATAACTTAAGGAGATAAGAGGAAGATATGTGGCCGGTGGAAATCATCGATAGAGTTTATTGGGTGGGGGCGGTCGATTGGAATATCCGGGACTTCCATGGCTATTCCACTTACAAGGGGACCACTTACAACGCCTTTCTGATTCTGGACGAAAAGATCACCCTGGTGGACACCGTCAAAAAACCCTTCAAGGCCGATCTGCTGCGGCAAGTCCAGGAGATAGTTGACCCGGCCCGGATCGATTACCTGATTGTCAACCACGTGGAAATGGATCATAGTAGCTGCCTGCCGGAAATCATGGAGATCATTCGGCCGGAAAAAATTTTCTGTTCCACCATGGGTCACAAGACTCTGTTGGCTCACTATCATCGCCCGGATTGGCCCTATGAAGTGGTTAGTCCCGGCCAGCCCCTCAGCCTGGGCCGACGTACGGTGCAGTTCATCGAAACCCGGATGTTACATTGGCCGGACAGCATGTTTTCTTATTTTCCCGACGATCGTCTGCTGATCTCCAGCGATGCCTTTGGCCAGCACTGGGCCACCAGTGGGCGCTTCGACGACGAAGTGGACCTGCCTGAACTCTTTCAGCACGCGGCCAAATACTATGCCAACATCCTCTTGCCTTTTTCGGCCCTGGTGACCAAATTGTTGGCCCAGATCAAGGAAATGGGCCTGCCGATTGATATGATCGCCCCCGATCACGGCCTGATCTGGCGCCGCCATCCGGCCAAAATTGTCGAGGCCTATGAAAACTGGGCTCAACAGAAACCTCAGGCCCAGGCCCTGATCATCTATGACACCATGTGGCATAGCACCGAGGCCATGGCCCACGCGGTCGCCGATGGGCTGCTTCAGGAGGGTATTCCAGTTCAGGTGTTTGATCTCCAGGTCAATCATCGCAGCGAGGTGATGAGTGCGGTCCTGGACGCCGGGGCGCTGATTTTCGGCTCCTCGACGCTTAATAACAACATCCTGCCCCGGATGGCGGATATGCTGACCTATATGAAGGGCCTGCGTCCGATGAATAAAATCGGCGCCGCCTACGGCTGGAGCGGGGAGGCGGTCGGGGTGATCAATAAGTACCTGGAAGAAATGAAAATTAAGCTAGTGGACCCGGGTCTCAAAATCAACTATGTCCCCGATGCTGAGGGCCTGCAGCAATGCCTGGCCTGGGGACGGAAAATCGGTCAGGCGTTCAAGGAAGAGAGTAAACCTTAACTCCTTTCCGCCCTGGCAATCCATTTCTCCGGTCTGGACAAGCCCCCTAAGGGGGTGGGGAGGGAAGCTTAGCAAGGGCGGGCGGGGGCCTCTCGGTTACCCTTGGCCTTCCCCTCCAATAATGGTCCCCTCACTCCTTGGTACTGGCTACTACAGATTATCAATCAGGGCCTGGGCAAACCCGGAACAGGAGACCTCCTGGGCGCCGGGCAGCAACCGGGCCAGATCATAGGTGACGGTGCCGGCCACCAGGGTGCGGCCCAGCCCCTGGTGGATCAGCTCCGCCGCCTCAGTCCAGCCCAGATATTCCAGGAGCATGGCCCCGGATAAAATCAGCGAACTGGGGTTGACCTTATCCAATCCGGCGTACTTGGGGGCGCTACCGTGGGTGGCCTCAAAGACCGCGTAGCGGTCGCCGATATTGGCCCCAGGGGCCATCCCCAAGCCCCCCACCTGAGCTGCCAAGGCATCGGAGAGATAATCGCCGTTCAGGTTGGGGGTGGCAATGACGCTGTATTCCTCCGGCCTTAACAGAACCTGCTGAAACATCGCATCGGCAATGCGGTCCTTGATAACCACTTTGCCGGGCGGCAGCTGCCCCTGGTAATCCTGGGTCAGTTGGTCCTCGGTTATCACCTGATCGCCAAACTCCGCTGCAGCCACTTCATAGCCCCAGGATTTAAACGCCCCTTCCGTGAATTTCATGATATTGCCTTTATGCATCAGGGTAACATGAGGACGTTGGTGGCTCAGGGCATAGTTCAGGGCCTTGCGGACCAACCGCTGGCTGCCGGCTGCGGTCATCGGTTTGATGCCGATACCGGCCTGGCGGGCGATCTGGCAGTTTAGCTGCGAATTCAGAAAGTCAATGACTTTTTGGGCCTCTGGACTTCCGGCTGGCCATTCAATGCCGGCATAGACGTCTTCGGTATTTTCCCGAAAGACCACCATGTTGACCTTTTCCGGCGCTTTCAAGGGGCTGGGGGCACCGGGGTAATAGCGCACCGGCCGGATGCAGGCATAAAGTTCCAGCACCTGCCTTAGAGTGACGTTAAGAGAGCGGAAGCCACCGCCCACCGGCGTGGTCAGCGGGCCCTTGAGGGCCACCAGGTATTCCTGGATGGCGGCAATCGATGCCTTTGGCAGGTATTCGCCGCTTTGTTTAAAGGCCTTTTCTCCGGCCAGAATTTCCTGCCAGGCAATCCGGCGCTGTCCGGCATAAGCCTGGGAAACGGCAGCATCCAGGACCCGGACCGTAGCCCGCCAGATGTCGGGTCCAGTGCCGTCTCCTTCAATATAAAGAATGATCGGGCAATCCGGAACCTGGAGTTGCCCTTCTCCGGTCATCTTCAGCTTTTCACCCCGAACAGGATTATTCTTATTCATAAACGCAACTCTTCCTTTGTTTTATATGATTGTGGCCCTAAACGACTAGGGTTGTATATTATACTCCGAGCATTTAAAAGGTTAATTTGAGGGGAGGGCCGCCGGCCGGGAAACCCGGCCCCTACAGGACCGGCGCGATTATCATTGCAGGCCACCGGCTTCTTTAAGCCCATAATATTTATGTAAAAATACAGTAGCTTAGGTTAATAAGAGCGGCTCCGGTCTGAAAGTCATCTCTGGGACCGGGCCGATAACGTGGAGCACCGCTTCGGGGATCAGGCTTTCGGCCAGACCCACCAGAGGATAGCCCCTTCCCGGGGGCAGTTCCAGGCTTTCTAGCCGGGCGGCGCCGGGAATAGTCAGCGCCCGCAAGCCAGCATCACCGCCGATCGCCAGGCAGACCACCGGGGCTCCCTCTGCATGTCTGGTCCAGAAGACCTGTAAATCAACCGGGGACCCGCCCAGGGCGGTAGACCAGCCAATCAGCATTTCTTCATCCCCCTCCGGGTATTGGATGGTTAGTTCCGACCCCTGCCAGATGGGGGATAACACCCACAGCCGGGTTGAGGCCATGCCCTGGGGGACATTGGGGTTTGGCTTAACCCGATAATCAATAAATTTAACTGCCATTTGAGGAAACCTCTACCAATACTTTTAAAACCCCGGGTTGTTGAGCATAGTCCAAGGCCTCTGGGGCCTGGGCCAGAGGGAAGACTCGGGAAATCAGCGGCCGGGGGTCAACCAGGCCGCAAGCCAATAACCGCAGCGCCGGGGCAAAAGGCCCGCAACGGGAACCGATAACCGTCACTTCGGGGACTACCAGCAGGGTGGGGTTGAATTCCAAGGCCTGCTGGTAGGTGCTTTTGGCGACAATAGTACCCTGGGGCCGCACTGCCGCTAGCGCCGCGTGCCACCCGGAGGGTGAACCGCTACATTCCACAACCACATCAAAATCAGGAAGGGAAATCCTACCCGACTGCCAGCCTTGTTCTCCGGCAAAGTGGTCGCCCTCATGAATAATCACTCCTAAGGCGGCAACCAGAGCCATTTTTTCGGGATGGCGGCCCGCCAGGTGCAGCTCACAGCCGGTCAGTCCTAATACCAGGGCGCTGAGCAGCCCCAGCTTGCCGTCGCCTATGATGAGGACTCGGGCAGGGGGGGAGATCGGGGCCTGGACCAAGATCTCCAGGGCCGCGGCCAAGGGCTCGGTGAACACCGCCACTTCATCCGGCACCGAGTCCGGCACCCGGTGCAGATTGGCCAGCGGCAGGGTCAGATATTCGGCCAAGGCCCCGTCCCGGCCGCTAATCCCCAGGACGGTGCGGTACTGGCAGTGTTTCGGCTGCCCCCGTTGGCAGCGGGGGCACCTGCCACAGCCGATGTTGATTTCCCCTACCACCCGTCGCCCGACCCAATCCGGGTCCGGAGCGGCTTCGACCCATCCGACAAATTCATGCCCCAGGATGCCCTGAAAATTTTTATAGCCCCGGGTGATTTCCACATCGGTCTGGCAAAGGCCCACCAGTCCCACCCGGATCAAGGCCTCCCCGGCCGGAGGCTGCGGCCGCGGCACCTGGACCAGACGCAGCTGGCCGTCAAACCTCAGGGCTTGCATCAGCAACCCTCTCCTCGGCTAATTGCCCGCTGCCACCGACCTGATGGTAGAAAGCAACTAAACTGGCCCGGTAATGCTCCCAGGTAAACTGCTCGGCCCGCTGCCGGGCCTGCCATCCCATCTCTGCGGCCAGCGTGCGATTTTCGTAAAGCTGGATCAGGGCGGCCATCAAGGGCTCTACGGTTTGGCGGGGCACGATCAGACCCTCGACCTCATGGCGGGCCACCGAGCCGGCCTCGGGGGTGACGATGACCGGCAAGCCGCAGGCCATGGCTTCATAGGTGACTTTGGCACTGCCTTCATCCAACGACGGAAAACAAAACACCGTACTGCTATTATAAAGCCGCACCGGGTCCGATACAAAGCCTTCAATTTTTATTCCCGGCTGCCCCTTGTAACGGGCCAGAATGGGTCTGATCTCCTCATGCACCGACCCCGCCAACACCAGCTCAGCGTCTTTAAATCCCAGCCGCTGCCAGGCCTCCAACAGATAAGGCACGCCTTTTCGAAAACACAGTTGCCCTACGAACAGGACTCTAAACCTTCGATCCGGACGAGGTTGGGGAAGGAAACGGTTCACATCCACGCCGCGCGGCAGCAGGACCAACTTTTCCGGCGGATAACCTCGCTCCAGAAAGGTCTGCCGGGTAAATTCCGAGGGCACCAGGATATAATCGGCGGTCTGGCATTCCTCCAGGGCGGTCGTGACTTCCCGGTGCCAGTGGTCCCACCCTCTCAGGAGCCGGGCGGGCGGCGGCGGCCAAGGTTGCCCCCGACGGCGGTATTCCTCGGTCAGGATTTCCCGGCTATGGCAGGGATGGCAGTAATTGCGCTCCAACAGGGCGATGGTGCCGTGCTGTTTAGCGGTTTGCAGGGAATGCCGACATTCATGGGTCCAGCCATGAAAGATTTCCGGCGGCCGTCGGGCCAGATAACCCTGGGTGAGGTAATCCAGATACATGCGTTTTAAGGAGTAATAATAGCGGGCCGGCAGACCGGAAAACAGCTTGGCGGGCTGGAACCAGACATTTTTGATCAGGGCCGAAGGCACCTCGGTGCGCTGGTATCCGTACACAATGGCTTTCTGTAACATTTGGGCCCGATATGCAGCCACCACTGCCTGGTGGACCACACTGGCCAGCCCTACTCCCCCCAGGCGGGTAGCGGCGGCATAGACTAGGTGAGGGATGCTTGTTGCAGCCATTGCCAGGTACGTTGCAAGCCTTCGGTGAATGTGGTTTGGGGCCGCCAGCCCAAAAGGGCCCCAATCCGCCGACAATCTAAAATGTTGACTGGGACATCCAACAGACGGGACGGCTTAAACTCGAGCCGCGGCGGCCGGCCGGTGATTTCCTCTATGGCCTCCAGCAATTCCAGCAGAGATAGGCCATAGCCGCTGCCGACGTTAAAAATCCGCACCCCGTTTTCGGGCGGGCGATAGCGCATACTGCGATACAAGGCCCGGGCCAGGTCCCCCACATAAAGATAATCCCGCACAATGCGGCCGTCCCCCCAGATTTCAATGGGCAGCCCCTGCAGGGTGCGATAGAGAAATACCCCTACGGCTCCCAAAGGACGGGCAAGATCCTGGCCTTCACCAAACGGGTTGGCGCCCCGCAAGATTACATATTCCTGGCCGCGGGTCACCCGGAACAGCTCCAGGTATTTTTCCACCCCCAGCTTGGTGATTCCATAGGAGCAGCGCGGTTCGCAGAGATGGTCCTCGGGGATCGGAATCTGCCGGGGGACACCATAGACCGTCCCGCCCGAAGACATAAAGATCACCTTCTTGATCCCGGCCCTTACACATGATTCCAGGAGTTTGACGCTATGGTAAAGATTATCCTGGATATCGGCCCCGGGATCCTGGTTGGAAGTCTGAGGAATGGTACTCCAGGCCAGATGATAGAGGATGTCGATCCCCTCGAGCACTTTGGGGTGATGCGGAATGTCCCCCATGTTTAGGGCAATATATTCATTTCCAGGTATCGGGCCAGTTTTGAGATCGACGATCCTGACCTGATGGCCGCGCTGCTGCAGCAGGGCCACCAGATGCGAGCCAATAAAACCGGAGCCGCCTAAGACCAAGACATTCTCTTTGCGTTTATTCACCATTGCGGATCGATCTTCTCTTGAACTAAAGGTTCAGCCCTCCTTGCTGCACTCCACTTAAATTAAGGCCGATGACCACCCGCAACACCTTGATCCTGGTTGGCATGGCGGTTATCCTCGGCCTTTTTGGGCGGCTGCGGCAGTCAGGGCTTCCAGGGTCTCCTGGGCGGTCCGTTTCCAGGAGAGCTCAGCGACTGCAGCGACCGCAGCGTCCTGAAGGCGGCGGTCTTCTCGGCAGTCAAGCAATTGGGCCAGAGCCGCAACCAGCCCCTCGAGATCATCAGGCCGCGCCAGGACCACCCCGTTTTCCCCAGGGACAATAAACTCGGCAGCGCCATTGGCCGCGGTGGTAACCACCGGCCGCCCACAGGCCAGGGCTTCCAACACCACATTGCTGCAGGGGTCATAAATGGTCGGCAATGCAACCACGGCAGGTAGAGCATAAAACCGCTCCACCCGAGGTTGTGGACCCAAAAACCGGACTTGCGAGGCCACCCCTAACTTGCGGGCCAAGCGCTGATAAGACTCAGGGCGTCCCCGGCCTACCACCAACAGCCGAACTTTGAAATTTCGCAGACAGGCCAGGGCGTGGAGCAAAAAAGCCAGCCCTTTGCGGCCAAACCCGGAGCCCACAAACAGTATAATCGGCGGCAGGGGCGAGCACCCCAATTCCTGTCCCACCGCGGTCCGGAGACCTTTAATAGCCGTGGGGGAAAAGCGCTCCCGGTCAATGCCGTTATAGATCACCCGGATTTTCTCCACCGGCACCTGATAGTGGCGCTCGAGTTCGCCCCGGACCTGCTGGGAGTTGGCGATGACCAGCTGCAGCTGCGGGTTTTGAAACAGGCGTTTTTCCAATGCCAGCAGCAGCCGGTGAAAGGGACTGATGGTCAGGCTCAGGCGCTGCCCGCCGGAAGCGTAAGGCCAGCGCCGCCTTAGCCATTCCCGGTGGCAACCGTCGCCGGCCCGGTACACGTCTTGATATAAGGTGCGTTCCAGACTATAAATGACCTCAAAATCTTCTTTTTGTACCAGCCGCCGGGCATTGAGGGCAAAACTCAACAGGCGTCCGGTCTTGCCGCCCCAGACCGGCACTTTGAGCCAACGAAGCCCAGTATGCCCCTCTGCAGCGGCTGTGCCTGGCCCGGAGGCGGCTAAAATGGTGACCTGATGGCCCTGGCGCAGGAATTCCTGGGCCAGGTAGCCCAGGGTGTTTTCCGCCCCGCCCCAAGCGGGGTAGCGCTGGCGGATCAGGGCGATGTTCATGGCCTCAGGAGCTGTTCTACCCCGGTCAGTACTTCATCTGGGGTGAGTTCGGTCAGACAGCGGCTGATTTTGGACCCCTGGCAGCCGTCCTGGCCGCAGGGCTGGCACTCCCAGCCTTTTTTGATCACTACATGCCCCTCGCCCCAGGGCCGCCAATTATAATCGCCGGTAGGACCAAACAGCGCCACGGTGGGGGTGCCGACCGCGGCGGCCAGATGCATGGGGGCGCTGTCCACCCCCAAAAACAGCCGGGCATGGGCGATCAGCGCCCCCAGCTCTTTCAGGGACAGGCGGCCCGCCAGGTTTACGGTTGGAACCGATGCTTGCCGCCTGATGTCGGCCACCAGGTCTAATTCTCGGGCATCCGGGGCCGCGGTCAGGACCACTGGCAGATGGTAATCATTATGAATAACTTCGATAACCTGGGCATAGCCCGGCGCCGTCCAGCTTTTAAACAGCCAGCGGGCCGCAGGGTGCACCAGGGTAAAGTTTCGTTCTTTAAGTTGATATTCCCCCAACAGTTCTTGTATTCGCTGTTCAACCAGGCCGTTCCAGTAAAATTTTAAATCAGTATCCCGGGGCTGCCATCCCAGGGCCTGAACCGCGGCCAGATTCTGCTCTACTGTGTGCCAATGCACCGGGGGGCGGGGCAAAAGCAGGTTAAAGGCATATCGCCGCTGCCAACCGGAGCGCCGCGGGTGATCAAAGCCGGCGCGCCGGGAAGCGCCGCTGAGCCACGTATAAATCGCCCCCCGGTCGCCTCCGGACAGTTCCAGCACCAGATCAAAGTGCCGCTGCCTCAATCCCAGGGCCAAGCTGAGCGGCTCCCACCAGCGCCAGGGTTTGGAGTTCACCATCAGCAGTTCGTCGATACTCGGGTTATCGCTCAGCATGGCCTCGGTGCCCTGGCGGACCACGGCGCATACCCGGCTGTCGGGCCAGGCCTCTTTCAGGGCAGTAAAAACCGGTGTGGTGAGCAAGACATCGCCGATATGCTTGAGTCTGATGACCAGGATGCGTTTAAAATTCATCTGCCCCCGGGCTGGCCCCTCCTTTGGCGATGCCCCGCTGGGACTGCCGGATAAATTGCAGCAGATGCTCCACTTCAGAGGTGAGCGGCACCTCGGCCTCCACCCGTTTCACGGCCTCCGAGATATTTACCGGCCGGTGAAACAATAACTTGTAGGCCTGCTGTAAGGGTTGAATCTGTTGCCGCTGCAATCCCGCCCGCCGCAACCCCACCAGGTTGAGGCCGCACACCGTATGGGTGCCGTCCATAAGGCAAAAAGGCGGCACGTCCCGTGAGGTCCGGGAGCCGCCCCGCATCAGCGCCAGCCGGCCTACCCGGCAGAACTGGTGGATCAGGCAATGGGCCGAAATAAAGGCCTGGTCTTCCACCGCTACATAACCACCGATCAGCGCCCCATTGACTACGATGACCCGGTTGCCCACCGAGGAATTGTGCGCCATGTGACTTAAGGCCATGAGAAAATTATGATCACCCACCCGGGTGGCGCTGCCCGGCTTGGTGCCCCGGTGGATGGTGACGTATTCCCGGATAATGTTATGGTCGCCGATGATAGTGTAACTTTCCTCGCCCTTAAAGGCATAGTCCTGAGGTTCATGGCCGATGACGGCTCCGAAGGAAATCAGATTGTGAGCCCCGATCGTGGTATTAGGGCCGATATAGGCATGGGCCTGAATCCGGGTCCCGGGGCCGATTTGGGCCGGGCCCTCAATGACCACTCCGGGGCCGATCTCCACCCCGGGAGCCAATTCCACCCCGGGACCGATCCGGGCCGTAGGATCAATTTTCATGCCGAGCCCTCAAAGTCCGGGCCTGCTGTCGCAATTCCCGCAATTTGGCATACTTCAAAAAATTATACACACTGTACAGCACCGCCAGGGTATATCCGGCCCGGCCTTCCAGAAAGCCCTTTTTGATAAAATAGAGATTGACAAAGGTAGCCCAGGGCCGCCACAGGAGTTCCCCCCAGCAGGGGCGTCTCCCCTGTTTGACCAGTTCCCGGGCCGCCAGCTGGGAATACCGATCCATGCGCTGCACAAAATCGCTGAGGCTGGCATAGGTATAATGTTCCAGGGGATGCTGCAAGGTCCCGACCCTGCCCTCGACTTCCACTCCCTCATGGACCTCCCGGTCGGCAAAATGCCCCCGGCCGCGGCGAAACAGCCGGATGGTATAATCCGGATACCATCCCAGATGTTTGATCCACTGGCCACAGAAATAATTCTTCCGGGCCACCCGGTAGCCGTCCAGGGGGCCATCGGCCTGGAGTTGCTCCAGGATTTCCTGCTGCAAGGCCGGGGGGACCCGCTCATCCGCATCCAGGCTCAGGATCCATTCCATGCGGGCCTGTTCCAGGGCCAGATTTTTGTTCCGGGCAAATCCCTGCCAGGGAACGGAAAAAATCCGGTCGGTAAAGGCCCGGGCCAGCTCCACAGTGCAATCGGTGCTTTGCGAGTCCACCACCACGATTTCATCCGCCCACCGCACTGACTCCAGACAGGCAACAATATTGGCCTCTTCGTTCAGGGTAATGATGGTAACTGTAAGACCCGCCATATCCGTCAGGGCAGTTTTTTGGCCTCGTCGATGAGCATGATAGGGATATCGTCTTTAATCTCGTAGAGCAGTTTGCAACGTTCGCAGATCAGCCCGTCGCCGCTTTCGTTAAGGTGAACCTCCCCCTTGCACTTGGGACAGGCCAGAATTTCCAATAATTCTTTGCTGATTGCCATTTTGCTTCCATTCTTTTACCAGAACTAAATTGAGACTTTGGAGTTAAGGTTGCCTTCTGTAGGTTATCAAAATCAGGTGTAAAACTCAACAAGTGAAGTTCTCTTTATTTACTAGATTAATTAGAGGGGAGGGCCGGGGCCTTTCGGTCCCCTGGCCCCCGCTCCCGATTCTTTAATGCATTCCCCCATCAATTTCGGTATGATCAGACATCAATGGTGATTGAGGCCGGGGATTGCAGACTGGTAATACAAAAAAGAAGTGTCGGCTGGACCGATTGGTGGTGGAGCGCGGTCTGGCCCCCAGCCGGGATCGGGCCCAAGCCCTGATCCTGGCTGGCAAGGTGCTGGTGGCCGGTGAGCCGGTGACCAAGGCCGGGGCTTTGGTCTCCCCGCAGGCGCCCCTGACCCTGCAAGCCCCCGATATTCCCTATGTCAGCCGGGGGGGCCTGAAGCTGGCCGCCGCCCTGGAGCATTTCCAGATCAGCGTGGCCAGCAAGGTGGTTTTGGATGTCGGCGCCTCTACCGGCGGCTTTACCGATTGCCTGCTGCAGCAGGGGGCGCTCCGGGTCTACGCGGTGGATGTGGGCTACGGCCAGTTGGCCTGGAGCCTGCGCCAGGATGCCCGGGTAATCCTCCTGGAACGCACCAATATCCGCTATCTGCCGCCGGAAGCGATTGCCGAACCGATTGATTTGGCCACTATCGACGTCTCGTTCATTTCCCTGAAGCTGGTGTTGCCCCGGGTCAAGGAATTTGTCCGTCCTGGAGGGGAAATCATTGCTCTGGTCAAACCCCAGTTTGAGGTGGGGCGGCAGCAGGTAGGCAAGGGCGGGGTGGTACGCGATCAAGGCCTGCAGCTTCAGGTGGTGGAAAATCTCAAAGTCCTGGCCGCCTCCCTGGCTCTGGAGGTCATTGGCCATTTGCCTTCGCCGATTTTGGGCCCCAAGGGTAATCAAGAATATCTACTCTATCTTCGCCGCTACTAGGTTGCCGGCTGTATGGCGGTGTCCACCAAAGGAGTCATTGTCCAGAAATCGGCCTGAAAAGTTATTTCAGGCAATCTCGGCGTCGGTCAGGTAACAGGCGGGGTCGGGAGCCCACAAGTCCCCGGTCAGGGCTTCCGCCCGGACCCGGAAATTGCCGCCGCAGACCGACAGCCAGCGGCAGGCCGCGCAGCGCCCCTTGACATGGGGTTTCTTATTTTTCAATTGGGCCATCAGGGGGTTGCTTAGATCCGTCCAGATCTCACTGAAGGGCCGTTGGCGGACATTGCCGAAGGAATAATGCCGCCAGAACTGATCGGCATGCACTTCGCCATCCCAACTGATGCAGCCGATGCCCCGGCCGGAGTTGTTGCCTTCATTCATGTTCAGCAGTTCCAGGACCTCGGCAGCCCGGGGTGAATGTTCCTTGAGTAGCCGGAGATAAATATAAGGGCCGTCAGCGTGGTTATCAACAGTGAGCACTTCTGTGGCATGGCCGCGCCCAAACAGGTCCCGGGTCCGGTCCAGGATCAGATCAACCACCTGCCGGGTCTCGGTGTGGCTGAGGGCCGCGGCCATCAACCGGCTGCCGCGGCCGCTGTAGACCAAATGATAAAAACAGACCCGGGGGATGTGGTGGGTTTCGATCATGTCAAAGATGGCTGGAATTTCCTGAAAATTTAGACGGTTAATCGTAAACCGGAGACCGACTTTGATCCCCGCCTCCTGGCAGTGCCGAATTCCCGCCAGGGCGGCGGCAAAAGCGCCGGGCTGGCCGCGGAAGCGATCGTGGGTGGCTTGGCTCCCGTCCAGGCTGATGCCGATGTAAGACAGGCCCAGATTTTTCAGCTCCCCGGCCAACTCCCGGGTGATCAGGGTACCGTTGGTAGAGATCACCGCCCGCATCCCCAGTTCCACGGTACGCGCCGCCAGGGTTAAAAGATCCGGGCGCATCAACGGTTCACCTCCAGAAAACAGCACCACCGGCACCCCAAAGGCCTTAAGGTCATCCAACAGCGCCAGGCCTTCCGCCTCGGTCAGTTCATCGCTGGCAGCAACGGCGCCGGCCCGAGCATAACAATGGATGCATTTCAGATTGCAGCGCCGGGTAACGTTCCATACCACTACCGGCCGCTTATCCGCGGAAAATTGCAACAGATGCGAGGGCAGGCGGCTGGATTGCCGTCCATAGCGCAACACATCAGACGCCTCCACTGCCCCACAATAGAGTTTAGAAACCCCGATCATGGTAATTAGGTCGGAACAAAGCCTTGGTCCTGGGGCCGGTTTCCCGCAAAACTAATATCAGAGCCGGTTCAGGCCGGGTTATTGCAAAAAGACGCGCTCTATTCGGTTATCCTTCCGGGGAGACGGAGACCAGTTCAATATCGAAAATCAGATTACGCCCGGCCAAGGGATGATTTCCGTCCAACACCGCAAAGTCATCCCCCACCTCGGTGACCCAGACTACATAGGTCTGTTCCCCGACTTTAGCCTGGAGGGGATCGCCCACACTAGCCTCGGGGGGGATCATCTCGCGGGGCACCCGCTGTTCCAGACCCGGTTGCCGGGGGCCGTAGGCTTCCTCGGCGGCCACTTCGATGGTTTTTGAATCTCCCGGCTTCATCCCCACCACACCTTGGCTTACCCCAGGAATCACTTCGTTACTTCCCGCGGTAAACTCCAGAGGCTCCTGGCCTTCCGAGGTGTCAAACACCGTATCGTCATCAAAACGGCCGGTGTAGTGAATCTGAACCCGGTCTCCAATTTTTGTAGTGTTCATGAGCTCCTCCATTTCGTTTTCGGTTATTGTTGGGGCGTGAAACCTAACCACCTCAACCAGACTCCCTTTTCCATCCTGAGGAAATGGTAGAGCTCTGCTGATAGCAAGGATCCACGCTGGGTTGTAAGGCCCAGTTTAGACAATAATAATTTAAGGTTGTTACCATAAACTTAGGGGAAGGCAAATTTTCAACCTTCCCTAAGCCCATGCGCCCAGAGTCTGCAACCTCCTAAATTTATATCGGGATAATCCGCCGCCCCACAAGGTTTATTGCTGATTTAACGCCTTCCGGGCCAGAAAGATTGTTGTATAGACTCTTGAAACAGCCGGTTCAAAAAACCATCCAGGTCGACAATCGCCTCTCGGGGCAGCAGAAAGGTGTCTTGGGAGCTCTTGTCCCGCACCAGTTTTAGAGCGTACTCCAGATCCTTGGAAAATTGTTTGCAGACCTCCAAGGCGGAAATCCCGGCAGTCAGAGCCCGCCGTAAGATCTCATCCACCGCTTCCTGGTCGAAGCTGAGGTGAATCTGGTGGTCGGTATAAAAGTCGTCTTCGAAACGCCGGACCTGGGCATACAAGCGGCAGATTTCATCAAAAGCGGTGTGCAGGTCGCAATCCCAGCGGAGATACTGGTCCACCATCAGCTCTACCCGATAGTCGGTCAGGGGCATATGATAATGCCGCAAGAATTCCTTCTCCCGTCGCCAGACCGATTCTTGCAATACCTGTCGTTCCCGGATCGCAGCGGCCTGAAAACGTGCTTTGAGTTCTGGGTCTGCGGGTTGGACCAGTAATTTCTGCAATTCCTGTTCGGGGTTGGCTATAACTTCCGGTGTGATTAGAAGTTCGGTAATCTGGGTTGACGGCAAACGTTTCTCAAACTGGATCAAGATCTTTTCCGTGACGCTGACCAAGCCCCGGGCCCCGGTCTTCTCCGGGGCGGCCAATTCCGCCAGCCCCCACAAAGCCTGGTCCTCAAATTTGATATCGATCCCATAAGCCCGGAAATCTCGCTTTTTGCTGATGATGATGGGATTATTGGGATTTTTTAAGATCTGATAGAGATCATCGGCAGTCAATTCATCCAGGACGACCACCACTGGCAGGCGACCGATAAATTCTGATTCAAAACCGAACTTAATCAGGTCCTCGGCGGTAACCCTAGACAAAAATTGGCGATCAGCTTCTTTGGCCCGCGGGCGGCCATGGAAGCCGATTTCTTGTCTGCTCAGGCGCTCGCGAATGATCTTATCCAGGGCGTTGAACGCGCCGCTGACGATAAATAGGATATTCCGGGTATTAAGCGTCCGTTTCTCGCGTTTGCCGGTTTTGCGATATTGTTCGATAGCCTGAATCTGGGAGATAGGATCATGCGGCACTTTGAGGTCGATCTCGGTCTCTTCCATCGGCTTGAGCAAAGCCCGCTGCACGCCGCTGCGCGACACATCCGGGCCCAGGAAATTGCCGCTCGAAGCGATTTTATCAATTTCGTCTATATAGATAATGCCGTATTGGGCCAGTTCCAGGTCATCATTGGCCTCATAGACCAGATCCCGGATCAGGTCCTCAACATCACCGCCCACGTACCCGGTTTCGCTGAATTTGGTGGCATCGCCTTTAACAAAGGGGACGCCAATCTTTTTGGCGATCAATTTGACCAGGTAGGTCTTGCCCACCCCGGTGGGCCCGATCAGGATAATATTGTTCTTGATCGACCCGACGCCCGGATCCGGCCGCTTGCCATCTTCTAAGGAATAGCGGATGCGGTTAAAATGGGTGCAGATTTTGGTAGCCAGAACACTTTTGGCCCGGTCCTGTTTAATGACGTATTCGTTGAGGTAATCTTCCAGTTCTTCAGGCTTAAGGTTAAAATTAATCTTCCTTGCCCCTTGTCCCTTTCTGCGGCTCCGGCCATCGTCCAGCACCGGTTTGGGCATGATAAAGGGCGAAACAATCTTGATGCGATCTCCATATTTCTTGGATAGATAATCACTCAGTTCTTTTTCCAGTTCCTTCTGATCGGGAAATTTATTTTTGGTGTTGTCCATGGTTCCTTTATAATCGCTATTCTTTTTAAAACCAGGTTGAAATTAAAGGGCAACCCCGGGGCTGCCCTAGCTTTTCTTCATTATAAATATTTATCGATCAGATTTCAAGGGACCTAAAGGATTTAGCTGTACTTGCCTTCCCCTCGGCTTCCAGATATAATAATAATAAATGCTAAAGTTATATAATAAGCTTAATTTGGAGGAATGCCTATAGATCGCACCCAGGGAAATCTGACCGGCCTCAAGCCGCAACAGCTACGCCGGCTGGATAAACTTTATCGCCGCAAGGTCACCGGCCACCGGATCATCACCCCGGAGCTGGCCAGGCAACTGACTGAAATCTCCTCCGAAATCAATCGCCAGGTAGGCATTTTGGTGGATCGCCAGGGAAAAATCGCCTTGGTTATCGTCGGCGACCAAAAAAGCTTGGTGATTCCACCCCTCAAGCGCCACCGCCGGGCCGGCACCCGCCTTACTGGTCTGCGGTTGATTCATACCCATTTAAAATCTGAGCCCCTTAGCCAGGATGATCTAATGGACCTGGCGTTGTTGCGCCTCGATCTGGTAGCCGCTTTAGAAGTCCACCATAATGGCCTGCCGGGGCGGTGTGACATCGCCCATCTGTTGCCGAAAACGATCGACGGCCACAGCTGGACCTTTCTGCATGCCGATCATGTAGCTAATCTAAATATTGATTTTCCTGCTCTAGTGCGCTCCCTGGAAGAGGAATTGGCCCGCAATGGTGGCCGGGAAAATGCAGACGATCACCGGGAGCGAGCCATCCTTATCGGGGTTAGTACAAAACCCCGCTACCTAGCGGAGGATTCCCTTCAGGAATTGAAAGAGTTGGCCCGATCCGCCGGCCTCCAGGTGGTCGACATCATCCACCAGCAGCGCCCCCGGATCGACCCCCGCTTTCTCATGGGCAAGGGCAAAATTGCCGAACTAGTGGTTCATGCCTTGCAATCAGGCGCTGACCTGCTGGTTTTTGACGCGGAACTCAACCCCTCCCAGATACGTTCCATCACTGATTTCACCGAGCTCAAGGTGATCGACCGCACCCAGTTAATCCTGGATATCTTTGCCCAGCGGGCCCGCAGCCGGGAAGGCCAGCTTCAGGTCGAGATGGCCCAACTAAAGTATCTCCTGCCCCGGCTGGCCGGCCGCGATGATGCGCTCTCCCGCCTTACCGGCGGCATTGGCGGTCGAGGTCCGGGTGAAACCAAACTGGAAATCGACCGCCGCCGGGTGCGGGAGCGGCTGCACCGCCTCCGCCAGGAGCTGCGTCAGATCCGCGCTTCCCGCCAGGTGCGCCGCGCCTCCCGGCAGCGCCAAGGGTTGCCGATTCTGTCCATCATCGGCTATACCAATGCTGGCAAGTCCACTCTGCTCAATACCTTAACCCATAGCCAGCTGCAGGCCGAAGACCGGCTGTTTGCCACCCTGGATCCGAGCAGCCGGCGTTTGCGTTTCCCCCGGGAGCGGGAGGTGATTATCACCGATACCGTCGGTTTTATCAAAGACTTGCCCAAAGATCTGTTGGAGGCCTTTAAGGCCACCCTGGAAGAACTGGATGACGCCGATCTCTTGATCCATGTTATTGATCTCAGCAATCCCCGCTTTGCGGAGCAGATGGAGGCGGTCCAGGGTATTCTGCAATCCCTGAATTTACAAGATAAGCCGGTGCTCCAGGTCTTCAACAAGATTGACCTGGTGCCCCCGTCGCTGGCGGCCCTGCAAGCCCGGGTACACCAGGGGGTGGCCATTTCGGCGCTGGACCCGGCCACCCTGGACCCCCTGATTCAGCACCTGGAAGCTGCGGTGGAGAATCTTGCACCTCCGGGCCCGGTTCCGGCCTGGCCCTCCCTGGCCGGGGGGGAAAAAATCCACTCGGATTGACAGACCGGAGCGCGGCGGCATAAAATATTCCAGCTTATTACCGGTCACGGTAATCGCCTGTGGTAAAGCTTAATTTTAGTGAATTTATAGAGGTATACCATGCCTAGTCTGGCAGTGCTGTTCCCCGGCCAGGGTTCTCAATACGTGGGGATGGGCCACGCCCTTTACGAGGTGGATTCCGAAGCCCGCCAGCTTTTTGCCCGTGCCGAAGCCGTTACCCGACTTCCCCTGGCCCGTCTCTGTTTTGAGGGACCGATGGCGGAATTAACCGAAACCGTCAATCTGCAGCCCGCGGTTACCGCCGTCAATCTGGCTTTATACAATGCCCTGAGCCGGGCCGGGATCCGCCCCCATTTTGTCGCCGGCCACAGTCTGGGCGAATATAGCGCTCTTTATGCCGCCGGGGTGCTCTCAGAGGCCGATACCCTGAAGGCAGTGCAGATGCGGGGGCAGGTCATGCATCGGGAAGCCCAGCGTCATCCTGGGGCGATGGCCGCTATCCTGCGCCTGCCTCAGGAGCGGCTGCAAGAACTGCTGGCGCCGCTCCAGGCCGATGGGGTGCTGGCCCTGGCCAACTTCAATACCCCGGAACAGATCGTCATTTCCGGGGAAGCGCCGCTGATCAAGCAGGCCATGGACCTGGCCAAAAAAGCCGGGGGCCGCGGCGTGCCTCTGAAGGTGTCAGGAGCCTGGCACTCGGCCTTAATGTCCGAGGCCCAGCCTGATTTTGCTGCCTTCCTGGACGGATTGACCTTTAATCCCCCCACGGTGCCGATGCTGTTCAACGTTACCGGCCAGCCTGAAACCGATCCGGGGCGGATGCGCGACAACATGGCCCGGCAACTGACTTCTCCGGTCCTCTGGACCGATTGCGTGGCCTATCTGTTGGCCGCCGGGGTCGACACCTGGGGGGAAGTGGGCCCTAAGGACATCCTCAAAGGCCTGGTCACCAAGACCCTGCCCCCGGATACCCCCTATAGATTTTATAATATCGAAGATCCCGCCAGCCTGGAACAATTCCTGGCCGAGTTTAGCTCTTAAAGATTTACTCCGAGCAATTAAAAGGTTAATTTGAGGGGAGGGTGGGAGGACCGCCGGCCACCCTCCCCTTAAGCTCCCCTCCTAACCCCCCTTAAGGGTTGGGGGAGTGGACTGTTTACTAACCCCAATTCAGTTATTTTATGACCTGGATAAAATTCAGTTTTAGGCCGACCAAAGAGCAAAAGTTGACCGGCGGCCCGATAAATCTTGCATCCGGAATTGAGTTTGTTAAATTGAAACTTGTGCGAAATTTTCCTCCGACCAAGGGGTAGCCCTAGACCATGGCAAAAATCGATGTCTTTCCAGCCAGCGCCGGCCGGGGACGGGTAATCATTGAAGGCGTCAAACCAGAGATCGACGGCGGCCGTTATCCGATCAAACGCACCGTCGGAGAGCCGGTCCGAGTAGAAGCCGATATCTACGCCGATGGCCACGAAGTCATTTCCGGGGTTTTACTTTACCGCTGGAACCAAGAATCACCCTGGAGCGAAACGCCGGTGGAGTTTCTGGGTAACGACCGGTGGCAGGCGGAGTTTACCGTCAAAGAATTGGGAACTTACTCCTATACCCTGGAGGCCTGGGTGGACCGCTTCCGGACCTGGCGGCGCGATCTGGCCAAAAAATTTGAGGCCGGCCAGGAAGTAGCGGTCGATCTGTTGGTCGGCGCCCAGTTGGTCGCCGAAGCTGCGGAACAGGCCAGCCCGGACGACGCCGAACAGCTGGTACAATGGGCCTACCTCCTGAAGGCGGAAGGCGATGTCCTGAACCGGGCGCTGCTGGCCTTGGACCCGGAACTGGCCCAAACCATGGACAGATATCCCGACCGGCGTTGGGCCAGCCGCTATGACCGCGAACTAGTAGTGGTGGTGGAACGGGTCAAGGCCCGGTTTAGCACCTGGTACGAGATGTTTCCCCGCTCCTGTGCTTCGAAGCCGGGGGAACATGGCACTTTCCGGGATTGCGAAGACCGTCTCCCTTATGTGGCAGGCCTGGGCTTTGATGTGGTCTATTTTCCCCCCATTCATCCCATTGGCCGCACCAACCGCAAAGGCCGCAACAATGCGCCAGTGGCCGGTCCCACTGACCCTGGCAGCCCCTGGGCGATCGGCGCGCCGGAAGGGGGGCATAAGGCTGTCCATCCCCAGCTCGGCACTTTGGAGGACTTCCAGCTGCTCGTGGCCCGGGCCCAAGATCTAGGCCTGGAAATAGCCCTGGATATTGCTTTTCAAGGCACTCCAGATCATCCTTATGTAAAAGAGCACCCCGAGTGGTTCCGCTGGCGGCCGGACAATACCGTGCAGTACGCGGAAAATCCCCCCAAAAAATACGAAGATATCTACCCCTTTGACTTTGAGACCGCCTCTTGGGCGGAGCTCTGGGAGGAGCTCAAAAGTATTTTCCTGTTCTGGATTGAGCAGGGGGTCCTGATCTTCCGGGTGGACAACCCCCATACCAAACCCTTCCGCTTCTGGGAATGGCTGATTGCCGAAATCAGAGCCGCCCATCCCCAGGTAATTTTTCTGGCCGAGGCCTTTACCCGGCCCAAGGTCATGTACCAGCTGGCCAAGCTGGGTTTCAGCCAGTCCTACAATTATTTCCCCTGGCGCAACACCAAGTGGGAGCTGATGCAATACTTCACCGAGCTGACCCAGACCGAGGTGCGGGAGTATTTCCGGCCCCATCTGTGGCCCAATACCCCGGATATCCTGACTGAATATCTGCAGTTTGGCGGCCGCCCGGCCTTTATGATCCGGCTGGTGCTGGCTGCCACTCTGGGGGCTAATTACGGCATCTATGGCCCCGCCTTTGAACTGGGTGAGCGGCACCCCCGGGAGCCGGGCAGCGAGGAATATCTGGATTCGGAAAAGTATGAAATCAAACACTGGGACCTCGACCGGCCGGACAGTCTAAAGGACTTCATCGCCCGGGTGAACCGCATTCGGCGGGAGAACCCCGCCCTCCATTCGGACTGGAGCCTGCAGTTCCATCGGGTGGAGAATGACCAGCTTATCTGTTACAGCAAATATCATCAAGATTCTGCCAACCTCATCCTGGTAGTGGTGAATCTGGATCCGCACCACACCCAGGGCGGCTGGGTGGAGTTGCCCCTGGCCGAGCTGGGAATTGACCCCGGTCATCCCTATCAGGTACACGATATGTTAGGTGAGTCCCGGTTCCTGTGGCAAGGGCCGCGCAATTATGTAGAGCTCAACCCTAGGATAGCCCCGGCCTATATCTTCCGGGTGCGGCACCGGGTACGCACCGAACGGGATTTCGATTATTATTTATAAAGGTGGAATATAAATAAATGGCCCGCAGCAAGGCGCAGTTAATCGTTGATGACGACCCCTTGTGGTATAAAGACGCCATCATTTATGAGGTGCACGTCCGCTCTTTTTATGACAGCGACGGGGACGGCATCGGCGATTTCCGCGGTCTCACTCAGAAGCTGGATTATCTCCAGGATTTGGGGGTGACAGCCATCTGGCTGCTGCCCTTTTACCCCTCGCCGCTTAAAGACGACGGTTATGATATTGCTGATTACACCGATATCCACCCCAATTACGGCACCCTGCGGGATTTCAAGGCCTTTATCCGGGAGGCCAAGCGCCGGGGGCTCCGAGTGATCACCGAACTGGTGGTGAATCACACCTCGGACCAGCATCCCTGGTTCCAACGGGCCCGGCGGGCCCGCCCCGGCAGCCCGGAACGCCGGTTTTACGTCTGGAGTGACAGTCCGACTAAGTACGCCGATACCCGGATTATCTTTAAAGATTTTGAGTCCTCCAACTGGACCTGGGATCAAGTGGCCCAGGCCTACTACTGGCACCGGTTCTATTCCCACCAGCCCGACCTCAACTACGACAGCCCCCAGGTCCGGAAAGCCATTATCCGGGTGTTAAATTTCTGGTTAAAACTGGGGGTGGATGGCCTGCGCCTGGATGCCGTGCCCTATCTGTTTGAACGGGAAAACACCAACTGCGAAAACCTGCCCGAAACCCATATCTTTCTCAAAGATTTGCGGAAACATGTGGACCAGAAATTTAAGAACCGGATGTTTCTGGCCGAAGCCAACCAGTGGCCCGAAGATGCGGCAGCTTATTTCGGCGAGGGCGACGAATGTCACATGGCCTTCCATTTTCCGCTGATGCCCCGCCTATTTATGGCTCTCCGGATGGAAGACCGCTTTCCGATTATTGACATTCTGCAGCAAACCCCGGCGATTCCGGAAAACTGCCAGTGGGCCCTGTTCCTGCGGAACCACGATGAACTCACCCTGGAGATGGTGACCGATGAAGATCGGGATTATATGAACCGGGTCTACGCCCAGGACCCTCAGATGCGCATCAACCTGGGAATTCGCCGCCGCCTGGCTCCGCTGCTGGGCAACCACCGCCGTCGCATCGAGTTGATGAAGACGCTGTTGTTTTCCATGCCCGGCACCCCGGTCATCTATTATGGCGACGAAATCGGTATGGGGGACAACTTCTATCTGGGCGATCGTGACGGGGTCCGGACCCCCATGCAATGGAGCTCCGACCTCAATGCCGGGTTCTCCCGGGCCAACCCGCAACGGCTTTATCTGCCGGTCATTCTGGAACCCGAGTATCACTATAAAGCCATCAATGTCGACACCCAACAAAACAACCCGCATTCATTGTTGTGGTGGATAAAACGCTTTATCTCCTTAAGAAAGCGCTACAAGGCCTTTGGCCGGGGCAGCATCGAATTTCTTTATCCCGAAAACCGTAAGGTGATAATTTTCTTGCGACGTTATCAGGAAGAATGCATCCTGGTGGTCACCAACCTGTCCCGTTTTGTCCAGTACGTTGAACTGGACCTATCTGCTTTCCAGGGCAAGATCCCGGTGGAATTGATTGCTCGCCATGAATTTCCGGCTATCGGGGAGTTGCCCTACTTTATCACCTTAGGGCCTCATTGTTCCTACTGGTTTGCCTTGGAATCCCCACAGCGGTTGGAGGTGGAGCTACCGACGGCTAAATTCGAGATCCCGACCTTGGCGATCCAGGGGGAGGCAAGTGAACTGTTTCTGGACAAAAATCGGGCGGCCATGGCGGAAGTGCTCCCCAATTATCTCCAAAGGTGTCGTTGGTTCGGCGGCAAAGCCCGGCAAATCAAGTCAGCCCGGATCTTAGAGATCATCCCCTTCACTTACGATGGTGAAACCGTTTATCTCGTTATGGTAAGCATAGGTTATATTGAGGGTGAACCCGAATCTTATGTCCTGCCGCTGGCGGTGGCCTGTGGGGAACGGATAGAGCAGATTCTGAGGGAGAATCCTCAGGCGGTGGTAGCCCGGCTGCAATATAAAGAGCGACTAAAGTTGCTTTATGAAGCCATCGGTGAAGTCCGCTTTGGCCAAGCCTTGTTTGACAGCATTGCTCGACGCCGCCATTTTAAGGGAATGATGGGAGAGCTTTCAGGCTCCACTACCCGGGTCTTTCGGCAGCTTCGGGCCCCGGCGGCCGCCCACCTGGAGCCGGCCATCATGAAAGCGGAACAGAGCAATACTTCCATTGTGTACGGAGATCAATTCATCCTCAAGCTTTACCGGCGGGTGGAAGAAGGCATCAACCCTGATTTGGAGATCGGCCGTTTTCTCACCGAAAAGACCAGGTTTACTAATTTCCCGCCGGTGGCTGGGGCATTGGAGTATCGCCGCAATCGCAGCGAGCCCATGACCATGGCGGTTCTCCAGGGCTTTGTCCTCAACCAGGGAGACGCGTGGGAGTATACCCTGGATGTCCTGGGCCATTATTATGAGACGGCCCTGGCCCGGAAGGCCGAGGTTGAACCAGAATTGCCCTCTCCTTCCCCCTTCCTGGCGCCGATTATGGAACCAGTACCGCCTCTGGCCCAGGAAATGATCGGCCACTACCTGGAATCGGCCCGGCTGCTGGGGCAGCGGACCGCCGAGTTGCATCTGGCCCTGGCTTCGGTTAAAGGCGATCCCAACTTTGCCCCGGAACCCTTTTCAGCCCTCTACCAGCGCTCGGTCTATCAGTCGATGCGCAATCTAACCGCGCGCACCTTCCAACTTATGCGCTCGCGGCTGCGCTATCTGCCGGAAACAATGCTGGCAGAGGCCCAACAGGTGCTGGAACTGGAGGGAGAGGTCTTTAAGCGGTTCCGTTCCCTGATCGACCACAAAATAAGTACCATGCGGATCAGGGTCCACGGGGATTACCATTTGGGCCAGGTTTTATATACCGGTAAGGATTTTGTGATTATTGACTTTGAGGGGGAACCGGCCCGTTCCCTGACTGAGCGGCGGCTGAAGCGCTCGCCTTTAAGGGATATTGCCGGGATGTTGCGCTCCTTCCACTATGCCGTCAACCATGCGATTCTGACCAATGCCTTCCGCCCCGAAGATGTCCCGGCTATGGAGAAATGGGCCCAATTCTGGCAATTATGGGTATCGTCCATTTTCCTGCAGAATTATTTTGCTGTTGCCGCTCAGGGCGCGTTTCTGCCATCCCAGGAAGAGGAACTCCAGGTTCTGTTAAAGGCCTACTGCCTGGAAAAGGCAATTTATGAGCTGGCTTATGAACTCAACAATCGGCCCGACTGGGTGAAAATTCCCCTTAGGGGCATATTGCAGCTTCTGGAGATCAGTGGTTGAGATTAAAGGAAGCGGATCAGGGTTAGATAATCCGGCGTAACCTCATTGTCTACTAGAAAAGATCGAGGATCTATTGACACGAACTTCGTGTTATCGTATATTCGTGTTATGAAAAATGTAACCATTACTCTCGATGAGGAAGTGGCCCGTTGGGCCCGTATTCGGGCGGCGGAGCGCAACATGAGCGTCTCCCGGCTGGTGGGAGAAATGCTGCGGGAAAAAATGTCCCAGGAAGAAACCTATCTGAATGCCATGCAGCAATACCTGGCGCAGCAGCCTCAAGCCCTTAAGAAACCTGGAGAGCTGTATCCCAGTCGCCGGGAATTGCATGAGCGGTAAAGTTTTTGTTGACACCAACATCTTGGTCTATGGCCGGGACCTATCCGAACCGGAAAAACAGCGGCAAGCCTTGGCCTGGATGGCGTATCTCTGGCAGCGGCGGACAGGGCGGCTAAGTTTTCAGGTTTTGCAAGAATTCTATGTCACGGTAACTGCGAAACTCCGTCCCGGTCTGGAGCAGGAGGTGGCCCGGCGGGACGTGCGCGCCCTGCTGGCCTGGGAGCCGCTGGTGGTCAATGCCAGGGTGATAGAAGCCGCCTGGGAGTTGCAGGACCGCTATGGGTTGCCCTGGTGGGATGCCCTGATCGCCACAGCGGCGCAAGCCGCCCGCTGCCGTTACCTGCTTACTGAAAATTTTCAGGATAGGCAGAATCTGGGGGACCTTTTAATCGTCAATCCATTCTGCCAAAGCCCGGAATCATTGGAGGCTTGAAGACAGTTAAGTGTAGTAGAATAGTAGACTAGCCCTGGCTGCAATATTCGGGAGTTAAGGGCCGAAGCGAATATATTAAAATCCGATACTTTTTATCTTTACACCAACCCCGAGGAGATAATGACTTTAAAAAATAACGACGATAAAACCATTCAGGTTTCCGGGGTTCAGGCCCCAAGTGCGCCGCCTCCGGAAGTTAGCCTGTTAACTGATGACGATCTTTATCTTTTTAACGAAGGGACCCACTCTCGCCTGTACGAAAAGCTAGGAGCCCATATCCTTAAAGTAGATGAAGTTGAAGGGACTTATTTTGCAGTGTGGGCTCCAGATGCCGAGCAGGTTTTTGTCATTGGCGATTTCAACGATTGGGACAAAGCCCGCCATCCTCTGCATCCCCGCGGCCAGTCGGGCATCTGGGAGGGGTTCATCCCGGGTGAAGGCCACGGGGCCCTGTATAAGTTTCATATCGTCTCCCGCTACGGGGGTTATCGGGTGGATAAGACGTCTCCGTTTGGGATGTATTTTGAAGGTCCACCCCGGACTGCCTCGGTGGTCTGGGACTTGGATTATACCTGGCAGGATCAGGCATGGCTATCGGAACGGTGGCGGCACAATGCCCTGGATGCGCCTATGGCCATCTACGAGGTGCACCTGGGTTCCTGGCAGCGGGTGCCGGAGGAGGACAGTCGGCCCCTCAGTTATCGCGAATTGGCCCCCCGGCTGGCCCACTATGTGGAGCAGATGGGCTTTACCCATGTAGAATTTCTGCCGGTCATGGAGCATCCCTTTTATGGCTCCTGGGGTTATCAGACCATCGGCTATTTTGCTCCCACCAGTCGCTATGGCACGCCCCAGGATTTTATGTATCTGGTTGACTACCTGCATCAACACGGCATTGGCGTGATCCTCGACTGGGTACCCTCCCATTTTCCGGCTGATGAACATGGCCCCGGGTTTTTCGACGGCACCCATCTCTATGAACACGCTGACCCGCGCAAAGGCTTTCACCCGGATTGGAAGAGCTTTATCTTCAATTACGGCCGCAATGAAGTAAAGAGTTTTATCCTCAGCAGCGCCATTTTCTGGCTCGACAAATACCATGTTGACGGCCTCCGGGTGGATGCCGTGGCCTCCATGCTCTACCTAGACTATTCCCGTCAGGAGGGGGAATGGATCCCCAATCAATACGGCGGCCGGGAAAATCTCGAGGCTATCAATTTCCTGCGTTATTTCAATCAGGAGGTCTATAAAAATTATCCCGGCGTCCAAACCATCGCCGAGGAGTCCACTTCCTGGCCGATGGTCTCCCGTCCCAACTATGTCGGAGGTTTGGGTTTCGGCTTCAAATGGGATATGGGCTGGATGCATGATACCCTGCAATATATGGCGACTGATCCGATCTATCGAAAATATCACCATAACACCTTAACCTTTCGAATGCTCTATGCCTTCCAGGAGAACTTCATCCTGCCCTTGTCTCACGATGAGGTGGTGCATGGCAAAGGCTCCTTATTGGGGAAGATGCCCGGCGATAACTGGCAGAAATTCGCCAACCTGAGGCTGCTGTTTGGCTATATGTATGCCCAGACCGGCAAGAAGCTGTTGTTCATGGGGGGAGAATTCGGGCAGTGGAATGAATGGTACCACGAAACCAGTCTGGATTGGCACCTGCTGGCCTATGCCCCGCACGCCTCTTTGCAAAGATGGTTGATCGATCTCAACCAGCGCTATCGCCGCGAACCAGCACTCTATGAACTTGATTTTGATCCGGCCGGCTTTGAGTGGATCGACTGCAACGATGTCCTTAATAGCACCATCAGTTTCATCCGCAAGGCGGGTTCGACCGGCGAGATTATTCTGGTGGTATGTAACTTTACCCCGGTGCCCCGCTTAAATTACCGGGTCGGGGTGCCCCGGGGCGGATTCTGGGAAGAAATTTTGAACAGCGACGCCGAATTGTACGGCGGCAGCGGTCACGGTAATCTGGGGGGGTTGGAAGCCACTCCCCTTCCCTGCCATGGCCGCCTCTATTCCCTCAATGTTACCTTGCCCCCCCTGGCCGCGGTGTACTTCAAAAGCGGAGGTTAGTTGCCAGCTATTAGTGAGGTGCGAAAGTTAGCCTTAATGATATCGAACTCAAATTCATCACCTTTTCCCCTCTCCTCTCTGGGAAGAGGGTCAGGGTGAGGGGTTCAGTTATTACTCAGGTCATAAAATAAATGAATCGGGATTAAAAAAAACCGCTCGGGAGAGGGGCCAGGGGTCGTAAACCCCGGCCCTCCCCTCAAATTAATCTTTTAAATGCTCGGAGTAATAACCACCGCCGGGTTTTGTCAGCTCCCGGTAAAATTCCAGAGTCTGCCGGGCAATGCTGGTCCAGCTAAAGTGCTGCTCCACCCGTTGCCGGGCCTTGGCTCCCATCAGCCGCAATCTTTCCGGGTCGAAGATCAGAGCGTTGATCGCTGCGGCCAGGTCCTGGGCAAAGCGCTCCGGGTCTTGCGGCTCCGGATTGTTTTCATCCTGAGGCTCAAAGGCCACTAATCTGCCGGTATCAGGATCGGTGACCACTTCCCGGATGCCCCCCACCGCCGAAGCCACCACCGGGGTGCTACAGGCCATGGCCTCCAGATTAATAATTCCAAATGGTTCATAGATAGAGGGGCATACAAACAGCGCCGCCTGGCTGTATAACGCGATTATCTGGTCCTGGGATAAAAATTTATCTATCCAGCTGATTTCATTTGTGGTCTTGGCCCGGGCCTGCTCCACCCGGTCGGCCATTTCTTTGCCGATTTCCGGCGTATCCGGGTCGCAGGCGCAAAGCACTATTTGCAGGCCGGGCCGGAGATAGTCGATGGCCCGGATCAGATGAAAAATGCCTTTTTGCCGGGTAATGCGCCCGACGAAAAGCAGGATGGGCTTAGCGGGGTCAATCCCAATATCGGCCAGGAGCGCCGGGGCAGGGGTGGGTCGATAACGCGCTGTATCAATACCATTATAAATCACCCGGATTTTCTGGAAGGGGACGCCGTAAAGGGCATGGACATCCTGCTGCATGGCCCCGGAGACCGCGATCACCCCATCGGCATTGCGATAGGCGGTCTTCTCCAACCACCCGGCAACCTTATAGCCGGTCCCCAATTGTTCGGCTTTCCAGGGGCGCTGCGGTTCCAGGGAATGGGTGGTCAGGACCAGCGGCACCGCCATAAGCTGCTTCAGCAGGCACCCGGCAAAGTGTGTATACCAGGTATGGCAATGCAGAATATCGGCCTCTTGCAAGACCCCGGCCATGACGATGTTGCGCAACAGCACATCAAAAACCTTCAAATGCCGCAAGTCCTGGCAGGGAAAGGCAAATTCCGGGCTGAGGCCTTGCACCGCGGTATTGTCGGAAGTTAGCTGTTGCTCGCCGAAACAGAGGATGTTTATGCTATGTTGGCGGTTTTCCAGCCGGGCCAGTTCCCGGGCCAGGTGCTCCAGGTGCACTCCCGCCCCCCCGTAAATATGCGGGGGATATTCCTTGGTCAATAAAGCAATTTTCATCAATGACCTTCCGGTTAACTGCTAAACGAGAATAAGTAGCTTACAATTCCAGGATCTCCGGGGCAATCGGATGGCCCATAAACAGGCTGGCCAGCCGCTGAAACCCCGGGGTCAGATCAGTGGTCAAATAACGGCGACGCCCCTGACGGGCCAGGCGAGTCTCGATCTCGGGATGCCGCCGCAGATAGTCGGCCAATTTCTCCCCGGTCACCTCGGCCGAACAGATGATCTTGAGGTCATTGCCCATGATGGCCCGGATTTGGGATTTGACGATAGAGTAATGGGTGCAACCCAGAACCAGGGTGTCGACCCGGGCCTGTTGCAGGGAGGCCAAATACTTTTTCAGGATTAACTCAGTACCTTCCCAGTCCTGCTCGCCGGCTTCAATGATCGGAACCAACAGCGGACAGGCCTGTTGAAACACCTGGGTTGCAGGCTCTAACTTCATCAGTTCAATGGCAAAAGAGTTGGAGGCCACGGTGCCCTCGGTGCCGATGACCCCGATGCGCTCCCGGGAGCTCTGCGCCAGGGCGGCCTCGACGGTGGGGATGACCACCCCCAGCACCCGCCGGTCCGGAAAATGAGCCGGGAGATACTGTTGTTGAATCCGCCGCAGGGCCTTGGAAGAGGCCGTGTGACAGGCCAGGATGACCAGGACACAACCCTGCTGCAACAGATAGTCCACGGCCTGGTGGGTAAAACGATAGACCACTTCATCGGAACGGGTCCCATAAGGGATACGGGCATTATCGCCCAGGTAAAGGTAGTCATACTCCGGCAGCAGCCGCAACAATTCCTTTAGCACCAACAATCCGCCAAAGCCGGAATCAAAGACGCCGATCATAGATACCTCGATTACTCCGACAGCTTGACCAGGGTTCCCTGCCGCAGCGAGGCCTTCAGGCTCAGGAGCATGAGGCCGTAGCTGACCACTAAATACACTACCCCGAGCAACAGCCCCCATGCTAAAGGATGCGGTACCGAGGCCGGGAAGCCATAAAAGCCGCGAAAATATTCCAGAAAATAGGTGAGCGGAATTAATTCCGCCAGCCAGCGGATGCCGGGGGGCAACAGGGACACCGGATAATAGAGGCCGCAGAGGATCATCAGCAGATAGGTGATGGCCCAGGCAGTGATTTCCGCCCGGTGGCCAAAAATCAGCACCAAGGCAATGACCAGAATCCCGGCAATCGCGGCCATCAGAAACAAGCCGACCAAAAACCACAGCAGCGGCAGCAGGCCGGGCCGCCACAGCTCCATATTAAAATACCAAATGCTCAGCGCTCCCATGATGGCAAAGACCAGCAGGCCGCGCAATAAGCCGATCAATCCCGAACCCAGGACAATGTGGCCCAGGCGGATGGGGGCGATAAACCCGTGTTTGAGGCTTTTGCTCCAGACATCATAAAGCAAGGCGTAAGAAATGTCCAGTTGGACAATCTGCATGGTGTTCATGGCCAGAGCGCCGATCAACACAAAAGAGACGGTGGCCTCATCCAGCTGCAGAAATTGGGTCAGCAGCCCTACCGAAAACACTGCCACCAAGGGCCAGAAAAACATCTCAAACACGGCAAAGAAATTGCGGCGGTTCATGATGCCGCCCCGGGCCGCAAAAGCCCAGATTTTAACCAAATCAGTGGGTAATCTCACGATACAACACCTCCAGGTCCACTTCGCGGAGCTGGACCTTGACCAAAGAGTTGCCGGTGCGCTGCAATTCAGTCAGAATCGGTGCCAGGCGCAGTTCCGCCTGGTCGACCACCAGCTCCACCACCGGCGGGCGCTCCTGATAGCTCAACAGCCCGGGAAAGCGGCTGTAATCCAGCAGGCCCGGGGTTTTATCAAAGGTCAGGATAAGCTGATCCCCCATCCCCAAACGGGCCTGAAGGTTCGGGATGGTGCCGCGGGCCAAAATACGCCCGGCCTGCAGAAAAGCCACCTCGTCGCACAGGTATTCTGCTTCCCGCATATTGTGGGTGGTAAGCAGGATGGTCAGGCCGGTAACCTGGTTGAGGCGGCGGATTTCGTCCCGGGTATGTTGAGCCATCACCGGGTCCAAACCGCTGGTAGGCTCATCCAGAAATAACAACTGCGGCGCATTAATCAAGGCCTTGGCCAGGGCCAGGCGTTGTTTGAGGCCGGAGGACAACCGGTCAAAAGGGACCTGGCGGTATGGTTGGAGCTCAAATAGATCAATCAGTTCCTCCACCCGGGCCTTTAAGGGCGGCCCCCAAAGCCCATAGAGGCGGCCATAAAACTGCAAGTTTTCCACAGTGGTCAACGACCAGATGAATTTCGCTGCCCCGCTGGCCAGGTTGATCCGCTGCCGCAGCCGCTGCTGGTCGCGGCGAAGATCCAGGCCCAGGACCGCGACCTCACCAGCGTCGGGAGCCAGCAGGGTGGCCAGGATTGAAATGAGGGTGGTTTTGCCCACCCCATTGGGTCCCAGGATGCCGAAGATTACCCCCTGAGGCACTTCCAGGTCCAGTCCTTGAAGCACCGGTTTCACCTGCCGCGGCCACCACCCCCGGCGATAAGCCTTGGCCACATCCCGGGCCGCGATAGCTAATTCCATAAAATCACCCTGTTAATGTTTAAATGTTTAAATTTAACAGATTAATTCACCGATCAGCAATGGCTTTATGGATAACCAGATAATGGAAATATTCATCCTGTAACGCCGTTTAGCTTTGCTTGCAATTCTAGCCTTAGTGCGGTAAACTCGCAAATTATGGAGGAAACGGAGCGCTTCATCAGCCCCCAGCGCCAGCCGGAAGACCTGGGTCTGGAGCCCGGATTGCGACCCCGGTCGCTGGCGGAATTCGTTGGTCAGGAAGAAGTTAAAAAGAACCTGGAGATCGCCATTGCCGCGGCCCAGGGCCGGGCCGAAGCGCTGGACCATATCCTTTTGCACGGTCATCCTGGTCTGGGGAAGACCACCCTGGCCTGTATTATCGCCCATGAACTGGGAGTAGGGATCAAAACCACCTCTGGGCCGGTGATCGAACGGGCCGGAGATCTGGCGGCCCTGCTGACTAACCTTCAGAGTAGCGATGTGCTGTTTATCGATGAAGTGCACCGGCTGCCGCGGGTGGTGGAAGAGATCCTCTATCCGGCCATGGAGGATTTCAAGCTGGATCTGATTATCGGCCAGGGGCCGGGAGCCCGGGCCATCAGGTTGGAATTGCCCCGCTTTACCCTGGTCGGGGCCACGACCCGGGCCGGACTGCTCACCCCGGCCCTGCGGGATCGCTTTGGCCTGATGCTCCGGGTAGAATTTTATCACCCCGATCATCTGGAGATTATCACCAAACGGACCGCGGCCCTCCTGCAGGTGGAGATTGACCCGGAGGGGGCCCGGGAGATTGCCCAACGCTCCCGGGGGACGCCACGCATCGCCAACCGCCTGCTAAAACGGGTGCGGGATTATGCCCAGGTACGGGAAGACGGCCGCATCACCCGCCAGATCGCTGATGCCGCCCTGAACCTGCTGGAAGTCGATCGCCGGGGCTTCGATCGCATGGACCGCAAGATTCTATTGACCATCATGGATAAATTTGACGGCGGCCCGGTAGGGATTGATACCCTGGCGGCGGCGTTGTGCGAGGAGCGGGATACTCTGGAGGATGTTTACGAACCTTTCCTGATCCAGTGCGGCTTCTTGCATCGCACCCCCCGGGGCCGCATGGCCACCCGCCTGGCCTATGAGTATTTCGGCAAACCCCTGAAGAGGATTGCATATCCGAGTTTGTTTGAATAGGCGATTATTACTCAGGTCATAAAATAAATGAATTGGGGTTAGGGAAAACAGCTCTTGGGAGAGGGGGCCAGGGGTCCGCAACCCCTGCCCCCTCTCCTCAAATTAACTTTTTAAATGCTCGGACTAATAAGTAATAGCTTGCCATGAAGCTTGAAATGCCGATCCGCATGGGACGTTGCCGCCAGTGTGGCCAGGAAAGTCCCTTCATTTCCAGAACCCTGGGATTTTGCAGCACCTGTATCCGTCAGCACTTTGACCAAGTGTGGCCGGAGATCGACAAACTGCATCAGGCCAGCCGCCAGGCTTTTGGCCTGCCAGGGCAGCCCCCGCAGGAGCCCGCCGGCAAGCTCTGCAGCCTGTGTTTCCATGCCTGCCGCATCCCGGAAGGCGGCCATGGCTTTTGCGGGGCCCGGCGGGTAGAGAATGGCCAGCTCCGGGGCGGCGGCCCGGCCGGGGCCCGGGTCAGCTATTATCATGATCCGCTGCCCACCAACTGCGTGGCCGATTGGTTTTGCCCAGGCGGGACCGGCCGCGGCTATCCCCACTATGCCCGCCGTCCGGGGCCGGAGCACGGCTATGTCAATCTGGCCGTCTTTTACCATGCCTGCAATTTCAACTGTCTGTATTGCCAGAACTGGCACTTTAAAAGACTGACCTTCAACAGTCCGGCAATTTCAGCGCGGCAGTTGGCCGCCGCGGTTCAAGAGAACACCGCCTGCATCTGCTATTTTGGCGGCGACCCCACCCCTCAACTGCCGCACGCCCTAGCCGCGGCCCGGTTCGCCCAACCACAGACAGCCGAACCGCCGCGGCGCATCTGTTGGGAAACCAATGGCGCCATGCAGGAGGGCTGGCTGCAGCCCCTGGTAGACAGCAGCCTGGACAACGGCGGCATCATCAAAATTGACCTGAAGTCCTTCAGCGAGGAAATCCACCTGGCCCTATGCGGGGTCAGCAATTCCCAAACCCTGAAGAATTTCGCCGCCCTGGCGGTACGCTTCGGGGAACGGCGGGAGGTCCCGCTGATCTCCGCCAGCACCCTTTTGGTCCCCGGGTACGTGGATTTGGAGGAGATTCACGGCCTGGCCCGGTTCATCGCCACCCTCAATCCGGATATTCCTTACAGCCTGCTGGGCTTTTACCCTCAGTTTTACCTCAATGACCTGCCGGTTACGCCGCGCCACTTAGCCTTTGAGGCCAAACAGGTGGCTTTGCAGGCCGGGGTCAAAAACGTCAACCTGGGCAATATCCATCTGCTGCATTGAGGTCTAGGTTTACCCACAAAGTTTGATATGAGGCCGGTTTTTCTTTACCAACAGTGGCTGCACCACACCTTACAAAGTTATTTGTCCAGCCGTAGACCTCCTAAATTAAAGGGCCGCACCCTGATTATGCCCGCCCGCCAATATGCCACTGCCTTGATGCAGGCCTATCTGGGGCAGTTTTCCCTGGACTGGATCGCCGAGATTACCGGCACCCCGCTAATGGTGCTGAAAGGCTGGCGTCAGGAGGCCGAATTTCTGGTGGCCATGGATTGGAGTAAAGCGGTTTTTGTGGAACACTTCCGGCAACGCCTGATCTTGACCGATTACTCCATAGACCAATATCATGAGATTGCTGGCGAGTTCGCGCTGCTGGAGACTTCGCTGCGGGTGGCGGGGCGGACTAAGCTCTACGAAACTTTTAGAACTCTGGGAGAACGGCTCATCGGCCGTCACCGGTATAAATTGGAGCTGGATAATTATGACCTGAACCTGTTTCGCCGCCTGTTGGTCTTTTTTCTGGCCCTGGAATATTTCTGGCCTGGTCCGGCCGGTACCCGCCTGCAGGAAAGATTTTTACCTTTGGCCCTGGAAGTGGTCTGGCCGCAACTAGGATTGGCGCCGGATTTGGAATCCCGGTTAAACTCCGTCCAGGCTAAATATTCCCTTTTCAAGATTTGTCAGGCGTTGGAGTTGCAACTCCATGAGCTTTTTGCTAATTTACCATAAGAAGATGATCCGGGGTTTAACCATATGTCCGTCGGTTATCCAGCCAAAGAAAGTTTTCGGCAACTAGAGGCTTCCGCCCTCTACTGCCCGCAATGTCAACAGGCGGTTCCGGTCCGCAAGCGCCTGCTGCTGATCCTCCCGGATGGGGAGTTGCATGAATATTTGTGCGTCTATTGCGCTACCAGTCTGGGGACCAAAATTGAGCGCCAGACCAATCCAGTGTCGGGGTTGATTTAAGGTTTCAATTATCTTTTTCCGGTGGCCTTATTTTCGGTCTTCCTGCCAGACGATCCGCGCATCCACCGCCCAACAACCTTCCGGGCTGGTAATCAGCGGATTGATGTCTAATTCTTGTAAATCACCCTCCGACACCGCCAGTTTCGAGAGGTCGGCGATGGCCTGGGCCAGCCTTTCCAGGTCGACCGGGGGGTCGCCGCGCACTCCCAGGAGCAATGGATAGGCTTTTAAGCTTAACAGCATCGCCTGGGCCTGCGGGACCGTCACCGGGGCCAGGTTCTGGGCCACGTCCTGGAGGATTTCGGTATAGATGCCGCCCAGGCCGCAGACCGCCACCGGCCCGAAAGTGGCGTCTTGCTTGATGCCCAACAACAGCTCCTTGCCGCTCACCTGCTTCTGGACCAGGATGCCATCCAGGGTCGCCCCGGGGGTATGACATTCCACCGCGGCTTGTAGGCGCAGAAAACCCTGGCGCACCTGCTCCGGGCCGGACAGATGCAACAACACCCCGCCCAGATCTGATTTATGGAGCCACTGGGGCGACACCACTTTGAGCACCACTGGATAGCCGTAAGCCTCAGCCGCCTCAACCGCCTCCTGGTCGCTCTGGGTCAAGCGGCTGGGCAGCACCGGAATATCATAAGCCGCCAGGAATTCCAGGGCAGCCTGGCCCAGCAGCACCGGCTGTGGGCTGGGGCGGGGCGGGCGGGGACGGGAAGGGGCCGGTTTGGCGCTTGACCAAGTTCCGGCCGTGTTAATGGCCTGATGATAATGATAAAGTTTGCCTAAGGCGGCGACCGCCCGCTCCACACTAAAATAGCAGGCCACACCCGGGACTGGGGCTAGATCCTGGCAGGTTTGCTCCTGATGATCGCCATAGAGGGACAATACCAGGGGTTTGCCGACCCGCATCGGTCCCAGGCGGTTGATCATTTTGGGGGTAGTCAACAGATCCTGGTGCAAGGGCGAGGAGAGGGCAGGCAGCAGGCCCACTACCCCGTCAATTTCCGGATCGGCCAGAAACCCGCCGAGCGCGGCTTCGGCACAGCCGATAAAATCGCCGCTGACCATGCCAATGGGCCACAAATCAACCGGGTTGTGCAGACGGTGCCAGTAGGGTCCTTTGTCCTCCAGCATCTTGCGGGTGGTCTTGGCCATCCGCCCCAGGGTCAGTCCTTCCTGGCTCAGGGCATCCACTGCCATGATTCCCAAGGCGCCGCTGGCCGTGGCCACCCCCAGGCGGGGGCCTTTTAATGGTGCCAGTTTACGGAAGGCTTGGACTGTATCTAATAGCTCGGTGGCGCTGTGCACTCTTACCAGGCCGGCCCGGGCAAAAGCCGCGGTAAACACTGCGTCCTCCCCCACCAGGGAGCCGGTATGGGACAGCGCCGCCCGGGCTCCCGCCTCACTGCGCCCGGTTTTGAACACGATAATCGGTTTGCGCCGGGTGATACGGCTGGCCACCTCCAAGAATTTTCGCCCATCGGTTAAGCCCTCCATATGCAAGACGATCAGCTCGGTTTCGGAGTCCTGTTCCAGAAATTCCAGGACATCGACAAACCCCAGGTCAGCAGCGTTGCCCAGGTCAATGGCCTTGCCGAGCGGCCCGATAAAGGACTCCGACCCTACCTGCGGTGCTCCGCTCTGGGCTACCAAAGACACCGGCGGCGGATTTGGATCTCGTACCTGATCGATGAAGGCAGTGGTAAAGGCGCCAAAGGCGTTCATGGTGCCCATGGTATTGGGGCCCAGGAGATGGGCTCCATAGCGTCGGGCTTCGCTCACCAGTTGGGTCTGCAATTGCTGGCCCTGAGCATCGGCATCAGCAAAACCCTGGGAGATAATGATAATCCAGCGGATGCCATGGGCCAGACAATCTTGCAGGACCGGCAAGACCCGGTCCCGGCCTAGGGCAATGACCGCCAATTCCGGCACTTCGGGCACCTCCAGGATGCGCGGATAGGCCTTAAAACCTAGAATCTCAGTAGCCTTGGGATGCACCAAAAAGATCTTTCCCTGATAGCCGTAGCGCACTAGCATCTCCAGACCATTATAGGCTCCGACGCCGGTCTGGCGCGGCACCCCAATCAACGCCACTGAGGCAGGTGAGAATAAGGCATGCACTCTTCCGCTCCTTTTATTTGGGCATATTTGCACTTAAAGGATATAATAATTTTGCCCTCTAATCCATAATTAACTAAATATCAGTGGGATTACCTAGGCAATGGAGAATTAGGGCAGACGGATAGCGATGTTTCCATTGATGCCATAAAATATTCTCCGGCTTTGCGTGGAAGGCACCAATGACCAAGATTAATCGTGCGCTGATACTGCTGGGGCTGGCTCTGACATTTACCGCTCTTTTGGGTGGGGGCTGGTGGCTGTGGTTCCGCGATCGGCAGCCGCAGATGCGCTATCAGACGGAACCGGTGCGCCGGACCAACCTGGAAGTCAAGGTGGTGGCCAACGGCACTCTGAATCCGGTAACCACTGTGTTAGTCGGCACGCAGGTAACCGGGATGATTAAAGAAATTTATGCCGACTATAATTCCCGGGTCAAGAAAGGTCAGGTCATTGCCCAGATTGACCAGGCCCTGTTTAAAGCCCGGGTGGCCCAGGCCCAGGGCAACTATCGGCTGGCCCAGGCCAATGTCCTCAAGGCTCGGGCCAACCTGGAGGATGCTCACAAGGATTATCGGCGTTACCAGGAGCTCTGGGAGCAGAATCTGGTCGCCCGCGACGAGTTGGATAAGGCTTATACCCATTACGAGACCAGCCGCGCCGAGCTGCACGCCGCCCAGGCCCAGGTGGCCCAGGCCGCCGCTAATCTGGAGAGCGCCGAAACCGATCTGTATTATACCACCATTGTGTCGCCGGTGGATGGGGTGGTGGTGTCGCGCGATGTCGATGTCGGGCAGACCGTGGTGGCCAGCTTCCAAACCCCCACCCTGTTTAACATTGCCCAGGATCTAACCCAGATGCAGGTCGATACTGCGGTGGACGAAGCCGACATCGGCAAAGTCCAGGAAGGCCAGACCGCTAAATTTACGGTGGATGCCTATCCGGGGCAGATTTTTACCGGCCGGGTGACCCAGGTCCGCCTGTCCCCCGAGATCCTGCAGAATGTAGTAACCTATAACGTCATCATTGAAACCAAGAACCCGGATCTGCTGCTTAAACCCGGCATGACTGCCAATGTCGAGATTCAGGTGGCAAAACGGCAGCAGGTGCTGGCAGTAGCCAATACCGCACTGCGCTTCCGGCCGCGCCAAACCGATAAATTTCCGGAACCGGAAGTTACCCGGGTCTGGCGTTTAGGGCCTGACCGCCAACCGGTAGCGGTTCCCGTGGTCCCCGGCCTCACTGACGGCCAGTGGACCGAAGTGATAAAAGGAGATCTCCAAGAAGGCGATCAGCTTATTGTCGCCCAGTTATCTGAAGCAGAGGCTGGAAACCAGGAACGTCGCCCCCAGATGCGCCCCCGCGGACCGTTTTAAGACCTACCATGGCCTTGATCCAAATAAGTGATCTCTCTAAAATCTATACGCGGGGGACGCACCCGGTGGTAGCATTGCAAAAAATCAACCTAAAGGTGGAGCAGGGGGAATTTGTGGCCATTATGGGGCCGTCGGGATCAGGCAAGTCCAGTTTGATGCATATCTTGGGGTGCCTGGATATCCCCAGCCAGGGGCGATTTTATCTGGAGGGAATCGATGTATCCTCTCTGGATCGGGATGCTTTGGCTCAGATCCGCAACGAGAAGATCGGTTTTGTCTTCCAGCAATTTTACCTGTTACCCCGTCTCAGTGCCCTGGAAAATGTGGAAATGCCCCTGCTTTATACCCGCCTGGGCTCGGGGGCGCGGCAGGCCCAAGCCCGGCAGGTCCTGACCCAGGTGGGGTTGGCTGGCCGCGAGGACCACTTACCCTCGGAGCTCTCCGGCGGGGAGCAGCAGCGGGTAGCCATCGCCCGAGCCTTGATTAACAATCCAGTATTGCTCCTGGCCGATGAGCCCACCGGCAATCTGGACACCGCCACCGGTCTGGAAATCATGTCTCTGTTTCAGCAATTAAACCAAAAGCAGGGGCTGACCATCATTTTGGTCACCCATGATCCTGATATTGCCGCCTACACCAGCCGGATGCTGATGCTGCGGGATGGCGCCATTATCAGCGACCGTCCCAACCTGGCAGCGCAAGTCCAGCCGGCCCGGAGTTGAGATGCCGCTATATCTGGCCGACACTTTTGTTTCCTTCCGGCACCGCAATTTTCGCCTGTTTTTTTTCGGCCAGACCATCTCTCTGGTCGGCACCTGGATGCAATCGGTAGCCCAGAGCTGGCTAGTATTATTGCTGACCAACTCGGCCTTCCTGCTGGGCCTAGTAGGAGCCTTATCCACCCTGCCCATTCTATTATTTTCCTTCTGGGGCGGGGTAGTGGCGGATCATGTCAACCGCCGGGTGATGGTGATCATTACCAACACCGCCGCCCTGGTGCTGGCCCTGCTGCTCGGCCTGCTGGTCTACTTGGAGTGGGTGGCAATCTGGCATATTTTATTAATCGTCCTGGGACTGGGCACCGTCATGGCCTTTGATATCCCGGCCCGCCAGTCGTTTATTGTGGAATTGGTGGGCAAGAAAGATTTGCCCAACGCCATTGCCCTAAATTCCAGCCTGTTTAATGGAACCCGGGTGCTGGGACCGGCGGTAGCCGGGCTGATGATTGCCTCAGTCGGGATGGCCAACTGTTTTTTTATTAATGCCCTGACTTATCTGGCCCCGGTCCTGGGGCTGATGCTGATGCGTTTTCCCCCTAGTCCGGGGGCCCGGCCCCGGCCCCGCACCTGGACCGGGATGCTGGAGTTGGTCGGGCACCTTCGCAGCCGCCCGGAGCTGAGCTGGATGCTGGTGGTCATGGGGATAATTTCGGTTCTGGTCATGCCCTTCCTGGTCCTGATGCCGATGATCGCCCGGGATGTCCTGGGCACCGGGGCCCGAGGGTATGGCTTCCTGATGGCGGCCACCGGCCTGGGGGCCTTCCTGGGGGCCTTGATCTTGGCCAACCGGCTGCGCCGCCACTCGCCCATGCCTTTTTTCTGGGGTGGGGCGGTGCTGTTGGTCCTGTCTTTAATCGCTTTTTCCTTCTGCCGGAATTATCTGGTGGCCTTTGGCTGGCTGTTTCTGGCCGGATTGGGGATGGTCATTAACATTTCCACCACCAACAGCCTGCTGCAGCTCAATGTCCCGGACGAACTGCGGGGGCGGATTATGTCGCTGTTCAGCCTGATCCTGATCGGACTTAATCCCGTGGGGAGTTTGTTGTTCGGCACTCTGGCGGACTACTGGGGTCCCTGCCTGACCGTCGGCCTGGGCAGCAGCGCCGCCGGTTTGGCTTGTTTGGTAATATTTTGCTATCGTCCGGAACTGCGGGGACTGAGTTTCGGAGCGGAAGCAGTTGGCCTTCCATCTCTAAAGCCTGGGTCCGGTTTTTCAGAGCGTTTAAAAAATTAATTTGAGGGGAAGATCGGGGGACCGCCCGCCTCCGCCCCCCCTCTATCTCCCCTCCCAACCCCCCTTAAAGATACTTGAGTTCTCACAGAATCATTGCTCAAGAGAATGAAGCATCTTCTTGGGAACCAGAGTTACACGGGGCACGTCCCTCAAGGGATTGTCATCCACCAGGAGCACGCAGTCGTAGGCCTGCTCCAGTTGGGCATAGTTAAGCACTTCCCGGGGCGGCCCCAGGCTGACTATCCGGCCCTCCTTCATCAGCAGCAGCTGATCGCCATACATGGCGGCCAGGTTGACGTCGTGGGAGATCATGATCACTGTCAGGCCCCGCTCTTGCTGGAGCCGCTCCAAAAGATCCATGATATTCACCTGATGGGCCAGATCGAGCGAGGCGGTGGGTTCATCCAGCATAATCAGGCGGGGCTGCTGGCATAGGGCCCGGGCCAGGACCACCCGCTGCAACTCCCCGCCGCTCAGCTGATCCAGTCGACGCCCGGCCAGATGGGCCACTTTGGTCACTTCCATGGCTTCCTGAGCAATATCCAGATCTCTTTTCTGCTCCAAACCGGCCAGGCTCAGATGGGGGGAGCGGCCCATCAGCACCACCTCCTGGACGGTAAAGGGCACGTCCGTAGGGGTGTACTGGGGGACCACGGCAACTTGCTGGGCCAGGCTTTTCTTGGCATAGCTGGCCAGAGGTTTCCCTAAAATTTCCACATACCCCTGTTGCGCCTTAACCACCCCGGCCATGGTTTTCAATAGCGTGGTTTTGCCCGAGCTGTTGGGGCCGATGATAATAAAAAAGCGGCCGTCTTCAATCTGGAAGGAGAGGTCTTGCAATATGAGCCGCTTGCCGTATGCCACGTAGAGATGTTCAATTATTACCGCTGGTTTCATCCGCGGGTCCTTTGCAATAGCAGGATAAACAAGGGGGCGCCGATGATGGCGGTGATCACCCCCACCGGCATTTCTCCTTGGGAGGGCAGAACCCGGGAGAGGAGGTCGCACAACACCAGGTAACTGCCGCCCCCCAGCACGCAGGCGGGAATCAACAGCCGGTGGTCCGGCCCCAAGACTAGCCGCAGCAGATGCGGAATCACCAGCCCGACAAAGCCCACCAACCCCGACTGACAGACAATGGCGCTGACCATCAGGGAAGTAGCGATCAACAGGACATAGGAGACAGTCCTGACATTGATGCCCATGTACATGGCCACTTCCTCCCCCAGGGCCAGCAGGTTCATGGGGCGGGCCAGCGCAAATATCAGGACAAAACAGGGGGGCAACAGGTATAACAGCACCAGCAGGCGATCCGGCGCGGCCTGGGACAAATCCCCCATCAGCCAGTAAATAATGTTGTGCAGGCGGGCGTCCTGGGTGATAGAGATAAAAAACATGATAATCGCCGAGCAAAAGGCGTTGACCATGACCCCGGCCAAAAGCAGCGAGCCTTTCTGGGAGGCGGCCCGCCCCGCGGCCATGATCAGCACCAAAAACAGGGTGGCCATGCTGCCGGCAAAGGCCAGCAGGGCTACTCCGGGAAAGGGAGCCAGGCCCAGCCAGATGCCTAATATGGCCCCCACCGCGGAACCCCCGGAAACACCCAGGATATAAGGTTCGGCCAGCGGATTGCGAAGCAGGGCCTGAAATACCAGCCCTCCCAGCGACAGGGTGGCCCCCACCAGAGCGGCCAGGATCACCCGGGGCAGACGCAGACGCCAAATAATGGTGGCGGTGATCGACTCCGGATCGGCCTGGCCAAATATTATTGCCAGACTCTCAGTTAGGCGGGGTTGGGCCGACCCCAAACCCAGCCCCAGGACCACGCTGACCAGCAGCAAGCCGGTCAGCAGCACTGACACGCCCCACAGACGCCTTAACAGAGGCGGCCGGTCCGGGTTCAAGGCAATTGGCTCCCCAGTTCGGGATGGATAAGGCCGAACAAGATTTCCAGGGCTTCGACCATGCGGGGCGAAGGACGATCAAAGATATCCGAATCCACCACAAAAATCCGCTGCTGTTGGGAGGCCGGCAAATGATCCCACTGGCTCCAGTCGGCTTTGATCTGTTCAAACGCCCCGCCCCGGGTCATGGAAGTGATGATGATGACCTCGGGTCGCAGAGCCAGGACCTGCTCCCGGGTGAAGCGGGGATAGGCCAGTGGGCCGGCCGCCAGGTTCTGTCCTCCGGCCCGGGCAATAAGTTCATCGAGAAAGGTATTGGAACCGGCCGAAACAATGGGAGCAATGCCAATCTGCAAGAAGACCCGGGGGCGATGAGGACTTTGGGCCACCAGGGATTGAACCCGATCCAGGCGGTGCTGCATGTCCGCCACCAGTTCCTGGGCCGGGGTCGAGGCCCCCAGCAGGTCGCCGATTTCCAGGATGGAGTTCATCACCCCCTGCAGATTGCGCGGATCCACGGTGTAGACCGGAATCCCCAAATCGGTCAACCGGTCTACCGCGTACTTGGGATTGCCATCCTTAATGGCGATGCACAGATCCGGCCGCAGGGACATAATCCGCTCCAGGTCCAGATGAATGTAAGAGCCGACCTTGGGGAGTGACTTGGCCACGGCAGGATAATTGCTGAACTGGGTGACCCCTTTAAGCCGCGGCCCCTGTCCCAAAGCAAAAATGATCTCGGTAATACTGGCGGCCAGGGCAACCACCCGCTGGGGATTATCGGGAACCGCCACCCG
>JBKHJN010000032.1:0-34790 GCA_046538075.1 Desulfobacteraceae bacterium
CTACCCGGCTTGCCTGGCCCCCGATCGCCAGTCAGGCCGATAATTAAACTTCCTTATGAAGAGGAAAAGGAGGATTAGGCTGTGTCAAAGATCATTGTATCTTTAGCTATCCAAGGCGCCCATTCGGTCGTGGACAAATGCGCTGCCAAGTTAGATGAAGCAGTGAAGAAGTATGGGGAAAATCAGGAGATCTCTTTCCCTAACACGGCATATTATCTGCCCATCATTTATTCCTTGATGGGTATTGAAATCAAAACCCTTAAAGATGCCATTCCGGTCATGAAACGGTGCAAAGAGTTGTTGCCCCCAGTACCGGAAGAGAAATTTTATCTACCCTATCTAGGACCGGGATTGGACGCGGGCTTGGCTACTGTATTTGCGGAAGAAATCTTTGAGGCCATTCGCATCCTGGAACAGCCTGATTTTTACTATTTCGGTGAAGATCTGATCGAAAAAGGCGCTGAGAAAATCTGGGCAGGGCCGGCGGATGACGTCATCATGCGGAAACGCGGTATTGAGTTCGTGGACGGTTCCGCTCCCGGGTTTGCCGCTATTGTGGGGTCAGCCCCATCGGTGCAGGAAGCGGTTGACCTAGTCCACGAATACCAGACGAAAAACCTCTATGTCTTTTTAGCGGCCCGGGATATTGAGGGCAAGACCTCGGTGGCCGAGCAGCTTCTGGAAGCAGGTGTACAGATCGGCTGGCCCACCCGGATCGTGCCGTTCGGACCGGAAATCTCCGCCGCGGTCTTTGCGCTGGGATTTGCCTGCCGGGCGGCGTTGTCCTTTGGTGGTTTAAAGAAAGGGCAGGCCTTAAGAAACCTGGTCTATAACAAGGACCGCATCTTTGCCTTTGTCAACCCGGTATCAACTATTTCGGCTGAGTGGGTGGCCAATGCGGCCGGAGCCATCAACTGGGGCTTCCCCACCATTACCAACCAAAACGTCCCCCAGATTTTGGCTACCGGTATTTGTACTTATGAGCACGTGGTCAGCAATGTTCCGATGAATGAGCTGGCCGCCAAATCCATTGAAGTCCGCGGTCTCAAAGTCACCATTACCGAAGTGCCGGTGCCGGTGTCCTATGGCCCGGCCTTCGAGGGTGAGCGGGTTCGCAAGGGCGATCTCTACCTGGAGTGCGGCGGCGGCAAGACTCAGGCCGTCGAATGGGTCACCTCCAAACGCATGGAGGAGGTCGAAGACGGTAAAGTTGAGGTCATTGGCCCGGATGTCAAAGATATCCAGGAAGGCTCCCGCTTGCCCCTGGCGGTGGTGGTGGAAGTAGCCGGTCGAGCCATGCAGCCCGACTTTGAACCCATCCTGGAACGCCAGATCCACCACCTGGTAAACTATGCCCAGGGTGTGATGCATATCGGGCAGCGGGATATTGCCTGGTATCGCTTCGGCAAGCCGGCGATCGAAAAGGGCTTTGAACTGAAACATATCGGGGCCCTGCTACATGCCAAGTATCATCAGGACTTCGGAGCTATCTTTGACAAATGCCAGATTAAAATCTACACCGAGGAAGACAAGGTCAAAGAGATCACCGAAAAAGCCCGGAAGGTATATGCCGAACGCGATGCCCGGATCGAGGGTATGACCGACGAGACTACTGAGACCTACTACTCCTGCACCCTGTGCCAGTCGTTTGCGCCCAGTCACGTCTGCGTGATCAGCCCGGAACGGACCGGCCTGTGTGGCGCTTATAACTGGATGGACTGCAAGGCTTCTTTTGAGATCAATCCTACCGGCCCCAACCAGCCCATTGAGAAGGGCGAGACCCTGGACGAAAAGTATGGGCAATGGCAGGGCGTCAACGAGTTCGTTTACAAGGCTTCCCGGCAGGCGGTGGAGCGCTATAACTTCTACAGCATCGTTCATGAACCCATGACCACCTGTGGCTGTTGCGAGTGCATCGCCGCGGTGCTGCCGATGTGTAACGGCATCATGACGGTGAACCGGGACTATACCGGTGAAACCCCTTGTGGCATGAAGTTCACCACCCTGGCGGGGGTGATTGGTGGTGGTCAGGTGACCCCGGGCTTTGTGGGTCACAGCAAATACAACGTCTGCCAGCGGAAGTTTGTTCTTGGAGATGGTGGCCTGCTGCGAGTGGTGTGGATGCCTACCAGCCTCAAGGAGGAAATCCGGGAACGGTTGCTGAAACGTGGTGAAGAGCTGGGCTATCCCAATCTAATCGACATGATTGCCGACGAAACTGTTGGCGTCACTGAAGATGAAATCTATTCCTACCTGGAAGAGAAAGGACACCCGGCCCTAGCTATGGAATCCATTCTGGGCTAAACCTTGAACTTTAACCCGATGACCGCCCGGCACTGCGCCAGGCCGGGCGGTTGTCTTAATTACAGAATTTGTTATAAGGAATAGATTTTTTTAAATAACCTTAACTTGATTGTTAGCCATGGATAAGGAGAGACCAAGATATGGCGTTAACTGGAATTGAAATCTTTAAAATGCTCCCTAAAACCAACTGTAAGGAATGCGGCTACCCCACCTGCCTGGCCTTTGCCATGGCCCTGGCTTCGGGCAAGGCGGAGCTGGCGGCCTGTCCTTATGTATCGGAAGAGGCCAAAGAAAAGCTGGCTGAGGCTTCCGCTCCTCCCATTCGGCCGGTAAAGATTGGCATGAAAGATGCCGAAAAAACCATTGGCGGCGAGCTGGTGATGTTTCGCCACGACAAGACCTTTTATAACCAGCCGCTTTTGGCTTCCTTGCTGACCACTGACATGAGCAGCAGTGACGTGGATGCCAAAATCGACAAGTTTTCTAAGCTGCAATTTGAGCGGGTCGGCCTCAATCTGCGACCGGAGATGTTTGCCATCAAAGACGTGAGCGGCGATGCTGGTAAGTTTGCTGACCTGGTCAAGCAGGTAATGGAAAAAAGCGACGCAGCGATGATGCTCATGAGTGACAAGCCGGATGTCTTGAAGGCTGGAGCTGAGGTAGCCAAGGAACGCCGGCCGGTTCTCTATGCTGCCACCCCCCAGAATGCCGAGGACTTTGGCAAGTTGGCCAAAGAATTAGATTTACCCTTGGTTGCCAAGGCCGATAATTACGATGATCTGGCCGGCTTAACTTCAAAATTAACTGAGATGGGCCTCAAAGATCTGATCCTGGATTCCGGCAGCCGGAACATAAAGGAAGCCTTGCAAGATCAAATCGTTATCCGCCGGGCCCCCCTAACCGCCAAGTTCAAGCCCTTGGGATTCCCGACCGTGACTTTACCCTGTGAGATGACCGATGATCCCATGAAGGAAACCCTTTACGCCTCGGTCTTCATCGCCAAATACGGTGGAATCATTGTCTTGAGAGACTTTGAAGCTGACGCGGTGTTCCCCCTGTTGTTAGAACGCCTCAATATCTATACCGACCCGCAGCGGCCGATGATCGTCACCGAGGGAATCTATCCGCTGAATAATCCAGATGAGAATTCCCCCATTGTCATTACCACCAATTTTGCCTTGACCTACTTCATCGTCTCCGGTGAGATTGAGGGTAGCAAAGTACCCACTTGGTTATTGATCATGGACACCGAGGGTTTGTCGGTGATGACCGCCTGGGCCGCAGGTAAGTTCGTCGGCGATGCGGTTGGCATGTTCGTTAAGAAATGTGGGATTACCGAGCAGGCCAAGACCCGGAAGCTGATTATCCCTGGCTATGCGGCAGCCATTAGCGGAGATTTGGAAGAAGAACTGCCAGATTGGGAGATAGTTATCGGTCCGCGGGAAGCGGCCCACATCCCCGCCTTTTTAAAGTCCATGTAAAATGCTCAACAGCGTAAAGGGGGACCATTAATTAGGAGGCTTTCCGGCCTCCTGCAATTATTCTCCACAGAAAGGAGAGAAATATGACTCAGCGTCTGATCCGCATCGGGGAAAACCTTAATGTGGTGACCAAACGATACGGCGAGGCGATGAAGAATCGGGATAAGAAACCTATCCAGGAACTGGTCGAGGCTGAGGCCGCGAAGGGAATTGATTATATTGATGCTAATATCGGCCCGGCCCGAAAAGGGGGAGAAGAGTTAATGACCTGGATCGTCCAGACGGTCCAGGAGGTAGTCCCTGATATTCCTTTGGCTCTCGATACTTCTAACATCGCTGCCATGGAAGCCGGTCTTAAAGTGCACAAGGGCAAAGCACTGATCAACTCCATCATGGCCCGCCCGGAGCGCATGGACGGCATGATGCCGTTGGTCAGAAAATATAATGCCTATATGATCGGCCTGCTCTGGGGTCCCGAGGGCATGCCCCGGGATGAGCACGAACGAGGGATGCTGACCGCCGATATCCTGGCTAAAGCCGCCGAGTATGATATCCAAAATGAGGATATCTGGTTCGATCCGATCGTGGCCCCTTTGAACATCCAGCAACAGCAATTGGTCGCCAACCTGGAGTTTATGAAAATGCTGCCGGATATGGCTCCCGGCTCTTTATCCACCTGCGGTCTATCCAATGCCAGCAATGGCGTCCCTGACCCTCTGCGGCCGATCATCAACCGGACCTACATCGTCATGTTGCAGCGTTACGGAATGTATTCGGCTATTGTCGATTATGAGGACGATGAACTGGCCGCCCTCACCTCCGGGCAACGTCCGGAGGCGGTAGAGGCGATTTATAAAGCCATGGATGGGGAGCCGCTCAAAGTGGCGGATTACCCCCAGGACATCCAATATTACATCAAAACCGTCCGTTGTATTATGGGGACGTCGTTGTTTTCCGATTCCTGGTTGGAAATTTAACCATCTCCAGGTGCTTAAAAACTATTAGGGAGGGTCCAACCCTCCCTTTTTTTGTTGTAATCACCGATTTTCGGTGATTGGTTTCTTAACCATTGGCATAATCGAACTTTGGAGCCTTAAACTAGCACCAATTTAGGAGATCGCTGCCAAGGCTAAGGCTACCGCTTCCTGGGGGCTGCGGGCCGGTCTTAACCCGGGTAACTCCCAGTCCACCTCCAGGGTGATCACCGCTTTGCCCAATTTAAGGGCAATGGCCGCTTCCGAGACCGTGCCATAGCTGCCGTCCACCGCAATCAGGGCATCGGCGCTATGGGCCAAAAGCACATTGCGGGCATGACCGAGATCGGTGACGATCGAATAGGTCAGAAAGGGATTGGCCGCCTGGCGGTCCGGACCCGGGAGGATGCCGATGCTGATGCCGCCCGCTTCCTGAACTCCCCGGGCCGCGGCGGCCATGACCCCGCCCAGCCCGCCACAGAGCAGAATGCCGCCCTGACGGGCAATTTCCCGGCCGACTTCACAAGCCATCGCTGCTACTCCAGGGGCGACGCGGCCGCCGCCGATCACTGCCAAATAAGCTTTAGGAGCCGGTTTCGACATGCCTTCAACAAAACACAATCTGAACTTCGGGTCAAGGATTTTGTCTGTTGCCCTTTCTTGACAACCCTGGGCTGAGAGATTAAAGTTAATGCATGGTTGCGTCAAGAATCAGGACCATCAAGGTAATCTTGGCCATGGGGCTGGTCGTGCTGCTCTTGGCAATGGCGGCCTGCGCCCGCGCCCCCTATACCGGACGGCGGCAACTGCTGTTAACCTCGGAGTCCCAGGAGAAGGCTTTAGGGTACCAGGCCTTTCAGGATATCTCGCGCGAGTACAAGCCATGTCAGAATCCCGAGATCAATGCCTTGGTGCAAAAGGTCGGACAACGTATTGCCCGGGCCGCGGCGCGGCCAGATTTTCGCTGGGAATTTCAGGTTTTTCAGGACGATGAGATGGCCAATGCCTTTTGCCTGCCCGGTGGCAAAATCGGGGTATTCACCGGCATTCTGAAATATACCAAGGATGAGGCTGGAATGGCTACGGTGCTGGCCCATGAATCAGCCCACGCCATTCTGCGCCACTCCGGCGAACGATTAAGCCAATCACTGTTGATGCAATTAGGCGGCATCGGCTTGAACGTGGCCCTGCAGGGCAAGAGTCCCTATCTAAGCGACGCCATTTTACAGGCTTATGGCCTGGGGGCCACCGTAGGGGTGCTTCTTCCTTACAGCCGGACCCAGGAGTATGAAGCCGATCGGGTGGGGTTGATTCTGATGGCCAAAGCCGGCTATGATCCGGCCCAGGCTTTGAAATTCTGGGAACGCATGCTGGCTGCCAAAAAAGATGAGCCGCGGCCGCCGCAATTACTGTCCACCCATCCCACTGACGCCGACCGCATCCGGGAGATCAAACGGCTGCTTCCCGAAGCTCAGCGTTACTACCGCCCCCAGGAACAGGCCTCTGCGGTGCCGCCAAGTGAGCCCAAGAAACCTTTAAATCTGCGGCGGCGGTATCCCCCACTTATTCCCTTCTCAACCCCCTGGTCCCAGCATCGCAGCTATCGTCTCCGTTAAACCTGGGCCTCAACTGCCCTGCCGCAGCCGCCGGGAGTCCCCCACCCGGACCGTGACCCGGGCCGCGTCGAAGTATTCCAGCAAGGGAATGGTATATTTGCGGCTGGTATTAGTTAAGTCCTTGAACTGCGGCACGCTGATCTCGCCTTGGTCTTTAAGATAGTCCACCAGGGTATTTTTGAGGCCTGCCATGGTTTGCTGGTGGAAAAACAGGTCTTCCTTGACTTTAACCAGCTGGCCCTGGGCCACTAATAGATTGATTAACTCCTGGGCGCGGGACTTATCGGTATTTAGGGCAGCCAGGGTATCTTTAAAGGTTGGGGGAGTCAGGCCGCCTTGGCGATAAAGTTCCTCCAGGCGTTTGAGCAAACTCTCCTGCTCGCCGCCCAGGACAATGCGATGACTGGCCTGGCGCACCAGTTCCCGATCAATCACCACCTGCTGCTGGTGTTCCAAGTTTTGCAAAAGATAGTTAAAGAGCCGGACGTCCATGGCCGGCGGTAATTTCCGGCGCAGTTCTTCCTTAGCCAGCCCCATTTTTAAAGGCTGCCGCTGGTGAAAATCAGACAACTGTTGGCGAATCTGATCCTGGAGCTCCTGAATCCAGCTGGCCAGGATAAACCGCTGATTTTCCTCATCATAACCGACAATCTGGCCAGCTTCGGCCAGCTGGCGGAGTCTGTCGGTCAGAGTCTGGGGATCAAGGTTGAGCAGTTGGAGCAGTTCCTGGGCCGAGCGGCCGCCAACCCCGGCTTCCTGGATGTGAAAGCGCAGCTGATCGGCCTCCGAGCCGGTTTCCAGCAGAGCCAAGCCTTCCAGCACTGCAGGCTGCAGCCGGCGGTGGTTAGGAGGGCGGATATGCAGAATTTGGCCTCCCCCCAGGGTAAGCGCCGGCGACAAGCGCCGGATTACCAGGCGATCGCCAGGTTTAAGCGCCAGGGGCTGCGACAGCCGGAATTGGACATAGCCGCTTTCCCCTGGTTTTAATTCATCCTGGGAGAGGATGATTATCTGCGCCGGCTGTTCCTCAGTACCGGTATGGAGCCGGACTCGTTGCCGATTTTTCAAGGGCTGCGGCGCACTGCGCAGGACTTCCAGACGGGCATCCAGACGCCGGCTGGGCAGCAGGGAATCGAGGCTGGCTACTACCATCCCCCGCTCCAGGGTTGATTTTTCTAACCCCTGGAGATTGACCGCGGTCCGCGCTCCCGCCCGAGTCTCTGCCACATTGGCCCCATGGACCTGCAGATTGCGGACTCGGGCTTTAAGGCCCGGTGGGTAAACCATGACCATCTCTCCGACCCGCAGCACTCCGGAAATGGCGGTTCCGGTGACCACGGTGCCAAAACCCTTGATGGTAAACACCCGATCGATGGGCAACCGAAAGGTCCCGGTCCCTGGTCTGGATCCTACGGTATGGCTCAACCGGACCAGAGCCGCCAGCAATTCCTCCTGACCGGCGCCCGTAACTGCCGAAAACCGCACAATAGGAGCCGCTTCCAGAAAGGTGCCGCGTAAAAATTCCCGCACCTCCTCCTCCACCAGCTCCAGCCATTCCTCCTCCACCAAGTCGGTTTTGGTCAACACCACCAACCCTTGTTTGACCTTCAGCAACTGGCAGATCTCCAAGTGTTCCCGGGTCTGGGGCATGACCCCCTCATCGGCGGCGATAATCAGGGCCACCAGGTCTATGCCGGTGGCCCCGGCCACCATATGCCGGACAAAGCGCTCGTGCCCCGGGACATCAACGATGCCCAGGCGTTGACCATTGGGCAAAGTCAGGGAAGCAAATCCTAACTCAATGGTAATGCCGCGCCGCTTCTCTTCCTTGAGGCGGTCGGTATCTACCCCGGTTAGGGCTTTGATCAACGCGGTTTTGCCATGATCAATATGCCCGGCAGTGCCCAGGATAATGGGATGCAAGACCGCATCTGTTGCTGTCCGGCTGGTCATTGACTTATTCAGGAAATCAGACGGTTAGCCCATACTGTTCCAGATGTAAATCCGCATTGCTGCGCACAGTAATGGTTTTGTGATATTGTTGTTCCAAACGCTCCAGGGTCTGGCTGCCTTCGTCCAATAACACCTTGGCCACTTCGGGGTGGACCTCCAACAGAATGGCCCCTCCTGGCAGTTTTCCGGCTTCAGACATTAATTCCCGCAGAATATCATAGGCGATGCTGATCCGGGAACGGATAAAACCCTTTTCATCGCAATAAGGACAGGGTTCAGTCAACAGGTGGTGCAGGCTTTCCCGAGTGCGCTGCCGGGTCATTTCGATCAATCCCAGCTCTGACATATGCAACACACTGGTTTTGGCCCGATCTTTTTTTACCGCTTCCCGGAGAGCATTGTAAACCTTCTCCCGGTTGGATTCCTTCTCCATATCGATGAAGTCGATGACGATAAGGCCGCCGATATTGCGAAGCCTTAATTGGTAAGCAATCTCCTTGACAGCCTCCAGGTTGGTCTTCAGGATGGTCTCTTCCAGATTGTGTTTGCCGACATAGCGTCCGGTATTGACATCAATGACCACCAGGGCCTCAGTGGGCTCAATGATGATATAGCCCCCTGATTTCAGCCAGACCTTTTTCCCCAAAGCCCGCTGTAATTCATGCTCAATGCCGTAAAGCTCAAAAAGCGGCTCTTCCCCCTGGTACAATTCCACAAAATATTTCAACCGGGGATTAAAAGTTTCCAAAAAAGAGGAAATCTTGTCATAGACCCCGGAATCATCGACGATCAGGCGGTCGACTTCTTTGGTGAATAGATCCCGCACCACCCGCAGACTGATGTCCAGTTCCCGGTGCAATAAGGACGGGGTGGCGGCGTTCTCCTTCTTCTTCAAAAGATTATCCCACAGCTGCCAGAGGAACTCCAGTTCGCTGGCTAATTTCTCCAGACTGGCGCCCTCACTGGCAGTCCGGGCGATGAGCCCGCATTCCGGGGGCTTGATGGCCAGCAGCACCTCTTTGAGTCTGGCCCGTTCGGACTCATCATCGATGCGGCGGGAAACCCCGACATGGTTGACGGTGGGCATCAATACCAGGTAATGGCCGGGCAGGGTGATATGAGAAGTGAGGCGGGCACCTTTGCCGCTCAACGGCGGCCGGGCCACCTGGACCAAAACATCCTGGCCTTCATGCAGCAGGTCTTCGATATGGGCCGGGGATGCGGCTGCCTGGCTGCTGATTGACATCCGGATATCGTTTTCAGCCTCTTGGGTCCATTCTGGGAAAAGCTCATCGTAGCGCTCCTCCACCACATCAGCCACATATAGAAAGGCAGAGCGCTCCAGGCCAATATCCACAAAGGCGGCCCCCATGCCCGGCAGTACTTTCAGGACCCGGCCTTTATAAACATTGCCGATCAGATGACTTTCATGGTCCCGCTCGATGTAGATTTCTACCACATTGCCGTTTTCGATCAGTGCCGCCCGGCTCTCAAAGGGGGATATGTTGATGACCAGTTCATTGGCCATAATAATCTTCCTGAAGGTTTAGTAAGCTTCTGGGGCGGCGGCCATTGGGCGTGGCCATCCTCAGGAACTTGGGATTTTTACTAGGTGCAATTGCCGCGCGGTTGCCGAGCCCAGACCGAAAATGGCCGCAATGGTCTCCGAAGCTTTCAGATTAGCCTGATCCCGGTGCCGGAGCACCAGCTCCAGATTATATGCATCCTTAAGGTGGATAGCTGCCACCAGCGGACGAACATCAACCTGGCGGCTCTTTTTGGGTTTGCGCTGGGTTACCAGCCACTGTGATTGAGCCAGGAAGCGTTCCAGGGCCTGGGGAGTAAATACCGGTTCCGGGCTGGCTACCGCATAAACGCTAACCGTTTGCTCCGGTGGGGGTTCCTTATGGGGCAGCCGGGCACCGCGCAAAATTTTTAGCTCGGCAGGCAAAACCTCATTGAGCCTGGTTATCAGGGTGGCAACCGGGACCTTTTGAGTCAATTCCAGATCCAGAGTCTCTTCCAGACTTTCTACTCCCACCGGCAAGGCACTGTAAAAAGACACCCGGGGCAAGGGGTGGAAGCCTTGGGAGAAATTAATGGGCAGACCGGAGCGCCGCAGGCTGCGATGTACTATATTCACCAGCTCCAGGTGGCTGAACCATCGAGCTTCGTCGAGCTTGGCATAGGTGAGGCGGTAGCGCACCGGCTGACTGGCCACCAACCGCGGCTCCGCAGCAGGTGGGGGCCATTTTTCCCCGTCCGAAAAGATCAAGGGCCGGATCTGATCCAGGTCACAAACTCCACAATCCTGGCAGTTATCCCTCCGGCAGTCCGGGGTGGGCTGGCCCTGCCAGGCGCGCTGGCGCTCGGCTTCTAGAAATTCCCGCCGCAAGTCGCTATCGATGTGATCCCAGGGCAACAGTTCATTCAGCCGGCGTTCCCGAAGATAGAAATCGGGGTTGATCCCGGCGGCTTGGAAGGCCTGCTGCCAGCGCTGCAGGTGAAAATGTTCAGTCCAGGCGTCTAACCGACAGCCCAAACCATGAGCCAGCATCAACACCCGGGCCAGGCGCCGGTCGCCCCGCGCCAGGATACCCTCCAGCCAGCTCTGGGTGGCTGGATTCCATTTGACTTCGATGCCTTTGCCTTGCACCAAACTCTTGACCTGGTGCAGGCGCTCCCGACTTTCAGCCAGAGAAAGTTGCCTTTCCCACTGAAATGGGGTGTGGGGTTTGGGAATCAGGGTGTTGAGGCTAACGTGGAGACGGCACGATTTGTTGCTGCCCGTGCCGGTCGCCAGCACCCGGCGACTCAGGTCGGCGATGGCCTCCAAATCTTCTGGGGTTTCCATCGGAAAGCCGACCATAAAATAGAGTTTTATCAGGTTCCAACCTAGGTTAAAGACTTGGCGGGCGGTTTCAATGATTCCCTGGTCGCTCAGGTTTTTATTGATCTGCTGTCGTAGCCGCTCAGTGCCAGCCTCGGGGGCAATGGTGAAGCCGGTTTTACGCACCCGCTTGATTTGGGCGATGAGTTCGTCGGTCAAAGTGTCGGCCCGCAGAGAGGGAAACGACACCGCTACCCGCCGCTTTTCCAGCCGGTCCATCAGGGTGGCCAGCAATGGATTGATGCAGCCATAATCGCCAGTGCTAAGAGATAACAACGAAACTTCTTCATAACCAGTGGCGGCCAGGGCTCGTTCGATCCATTCCAGGACTACTGCGGGTTTGCGCTCCCGGACCGGGCGGTAAATCATCCCGGCCTGGCAGAAGCGGCAGCCCCGGGTACAGCCGCGGGCAATCTCCACACTCAACCGGTCATGGACGATCTGGGTATAGGGAACAACGGGGCTGGTTAAGGACGGCAGTTGGTTGAGATCAGCCACCAGACGCTTGCTTATACGCTGGCGGCGGCCGCGGGGGATGATCTCCCGGAGATAACCCTGGGCGTCATAGACCAGATCAAACAATGCCGGGACATAGACCCCGTCCAGCTCCTCCAGGGCGGCCCATAATTCTGCCCGACTGGCTCCCGCCTCTTTCCAGGCCCGCACCAGGGACGCCAGCTCCAGGATGATTTCCTCGCCCTCTCCCACCACCATGGCGTCAAAAAAGGGGGCCACGGGTTCGGGATTGAAACAGCCCGGGCCGCCGGCAATGACCACCGGATCATTGGCCCCACGCTCTTGCGCCAGCCAGGGGATGCCTCCCAGTTCCAGTAGAGTCAGAAGGTTGTTATATCCCAGCTCGTACATCAGGCTGACCCCGATCAGGTCGAATTCCTGCAGGGGGGTGCCAGACTCCAGGCTGGTCAGCCACAGGCGCCGAGCCCGGAGTTGCTGTTCCAGATCCGGGGCCGGGGCATAAGCCCGCTCGGCCCAGATGTCCGGCTGGCGGTTGAGAATCTGGTAGAGCAGTCCCAGCCCCAGGTGCGACATGCCGATCTCATACAGATCAGGGAAAAGCAATGCCACCCGGAGGCTGACCGCCTGAGGATCTTTGTGGACCGCATTGATCTCCGTGCCCAGATAGCGGCTGGGCCGCTGGACCAGGGCCAGCAAACGGTCAAGCTCCGAGGCAGGGGGGGTAATTTCTAAGTATGGAGCTGAATCAAAGGTATTATAAGTCATAGAAATTTTTGAATTTTGAGTTTCGAGGCCAATACCAGGGCAATTCTGATTGTTAATCAGGGAAGTTATATTTATCCAGATCTTGAAATGAAACTCGAAACCTGAAGCTTAGGATCTATTTCCGGCGGCCAGACTTAAGGCAGCGCCAAAATCCAGGGTCCCGGCATACAGCGCCCGACCGGTAATAACTCCGATGACCCCCCCACTTTCCAAAGGGAGGAGATTTTTAATATCTTCTAAAGTGGAAACCCCACCCGAGGCGATCACCGGCAAGGGCACGGCTTGGGCCAGGCGTTGGGTGGCGGCGATATTGGGGCCGGTTTGCATGCCGTCGCGGTGGATATCGGTATAAATCAGCACTGCCGGTTTGAGGGGCACCAATTGCGCAGCGACCTGGACCGCATCTTGAGCACTGTCCTCGGTCCAGCCCTCCACCGCCAGCCGACCTTGGCGGGCATCCAGGGCAATGGCAATCCGCCCCGGATAGCGGGCGCAGGCTTGGGCCACTAATCCCGGGTCTTTTAACACCGCAGTACCCAGAATGAGCCGGTCGATCCCCAGATCCAGATAAAGAGCCAGGCTTTCCCAGGTCCGCAGTCCGCCGCCCAACTGGATCGGAATACGCAACCTCTGCCGCAGCCGCCGGATAACGCCTTCATTTACCGGCCGCTGACTGAAGGCCCCGTCCAGGTCCACTACATGCAGCCAGGCCGCACCCTGATCTTGCCAGTGCTGACCCATGGCTACCGGATCATCGCTGTATATGGTTTGCTGCTCCCGAATGCCCTGGCGCAGGCGCACACACTTGCCATCCTTAAGGTCTACTGCCGGAATTATCAACAATCTCTGAATCCTTTGCCGCTAAAACTTAAAATATTTAATTTTATCTGATTATACTTATATTAGCAATGTAAAGATTTTCAAACCCAGGTGGGCAAAAAACGGCGCTGGACTTTCAGGAAAAACTTGCCGGTTAGCTGATCAGGCCCGCCACAGATAGCTGGTGGCCGCCAGCTTCCCTTGTGGGTACAAGGTGAGCAGCCCCCAACCACAGCTGGCGTGGCCCCAATCATGGGATTCCAAGCGAGGCTGGGGACGCTGGGCCGGGGTTCCCTGCCGCACATCAGGCCCCGGCCAGCCTAGGGCCGGCATTCCCTGAAAAATCCAAGTCCTCTGGCGGGTCTGCAGGTCGTGGTGGACATGGCCATGCAGGAAGGTCACCCGGCTGAAGCGGGCCAGCCGGTTCTGGATCTCCTGGCCGTCCGCGGTCCAGTAGTGCCAGGGTTTATACAGCAGATAAAGCGGGGCGTGGGAACACACTACCAGAGGCGTCGAGGGCGGAATCCGGGCCAGTTGGCCCGCCAGCCATTGCTGCTGACCCGCGCCGACCCGAAACTCCCCGGTTCCGTCCTGGCCACATTCCCAAGCGGTATGGATTCCCAAAAAATGGAACCCCTGGCAGGTAAAGGAAAATCGCGGGCTGCCAAACCGGGCCGTCCAGGGCTGGCCGGGCTCAGCAGGGCCGTCATGCTCGCCCATCACCAGCCAGAGCGGCGCCTTTAGATCGTTAAGAATTTTTTGGCCTAATTCCAAACCGTCTGGGTGGCCCTGATGGGCCAGGTCACCGCCGAACAATACCAGGTCGGGCAACGGCCGCAGGGCGTTGATTTCGGCCACGGCCTGGGCCAGGGCTTGCGCCTGGGGCCGCTCTGGCACCCCATCCACTAGATGGGCATCGGACAGATAAGCCAGCCTGAGCGGCGACCTCGCCCAGGCTAAAGACCAGTCCCCGGCAAAGAAAGGCACCCGGCTGACCGCCCACCCGGCTACCAGCCCCTGTCCCAATATTTTGAGGAACTCCCGGCGCTGCATGGCCTCACTCCTTTATAAATCCTTCCAAAACCAAACTATAACATGCCCTTGGTGGAAGGGACTCCTGAAAGGCGCCCCTCCGGGGAAGTGGCCTGATCCAATGCCCGGCCCGCGGCCTTGAAAATCGCCTCTATGATGTGATGGGTATTTTCTCCGTAAGGCACTTGGATATGTAAGGTCAGACCGGCGTGTTGGGCTACCGCCCGCCAGAATTCTTTGACCAGCTGGGGGTCAAAGCGGCCACCGCCGGGCAGGAAGTTTACCTGGTAGACCAGCAACGATCGGTTGCTCAGGTCCACTGCTACCTGAGCCAGAGCTTCATCCATCGGCACCACGGCCCCACCATAGCGCCGGATGCCGGGACGCTCCTGGACCGCCTGCTGCAGGGCCTGTCCCAAACAGATGCCAATATCCTCCACCGTATGATGATCATCGACCTCCAGGTCGCCCCGGGCTTTGAGCTTTAAGTCGAAGAAGCCGTGGGCCGCAAACAGATGTAACATGTGGTCTAAAAAAGGGATGCCGGAATCGAGTTCCACTCTCCCCTGGCCGTCCAGTTCCAGCTCCAGATCGATCTCGGTCTCTCGGGTCTGGCGGAAAACGCGGGCTTTAGGCGACATGGCGTCGGCCTCCTTCCACTTTGAAAAGTTGGTTGTAATCCCCCCAGGATTTTTATAATATAACAATTTAACTCAGATTTCTAATATTTTATCAGTTTAAATATAAGAGATCGGCAGGCAGGAGTTAAGTAGGAATGTCGCTGACCAGAATTCTCAGCCAGGGATGGATATTTCTTAGCATATTTATCGGCATCTGCTGGGCCGGGTGGGTAATAACCGCCAGTCCTGGAGCAGCCAGCCCCGGGCCCCGAATAGTGCTGCCGGAATCCAGGTTTAATGTCGGCGAGGTATACGAAGACCAGCCGCTGAGCCATACCTTTGAGGTCAGAAACGCCGGGGATGAGGCATTGGTGATTAAACACATCGAACCGGACTGTGCCTGCACCACGATGGATTATGATAAACGCCTGGCTCCGGGAGAAGTCGGGAAAATTACCCTGACCATCGAGCCTTACTCGGTAATCCATCAGTTCTGCAAAAAAGCCGAGATCTTCAGCAACGATCCCCAGCGCCCGGTAGCGGTGATTGAGCTCTGCGGCCATGCCAAACCCTTCATTGAGATCAAGCCGGGCCATATCATCCGCTTCCGGGGAAATGTCGATGAACCTTTGACCGCCCGCATCCGCCTCATCTCCAACCTGATGACGCCGCTGCAAATCACCGGCTACCAGACGGACATCGCTGACAAAATAAACGTCAGCCTCGAAGCCGAAAATCCCGGCAAGAGCTTTGTAGTCCGGGTAAGCAACAAATATCGCCAGATCGGCAGGTACAAGGGCAAGATTATTATCAATACCAACAGCGACCGGCGTCCCCGCCTGATATTGCGGGTCTTCGCCGATCTTTATCCACCTTCGGCCGTTGCTCCCTGAGGCCCAGGTGGATCAGACCGGGGGGAATCAATCGGGGGTGAGGGGTGCGGCAGCAACATCTCGTTAAGCAGATTGCTGGCAAAGCGGCGCATCACCTGGCGCACCATTAACTCCGGCTCCATAGTACTGGGATAGCGGGGATTGATCGGCAAGGTGACCTGGACCTGATCGGCAAAGCCAAAAACTACTTCTGGACCCCGGCGAATCACTCCCGCCACCCTCAGAGTGGCGGAGCTCTTGCCACTCACCAACCGGTACGTAGGACCCCGCAGATAGAGCTGTAATATCTGACCGGAGAGAGTACAGTCAGCCTCCTCATCTTTAAGGATGAGCCCATTGCTTTCCAGAGCGGTGACCAATTCCTCGTTAAACAACCGGGTGGCCAGTGCGGCATCCAGCCTGGAGACCTCGTTTAAAGGAAAATCTTCCAGGAGATAGCTTTCCTGGGCGGGCCGGAAATCCGGCGACTGGTAGTACTTGCCCAGATACCGGCCCGCAGTCAGAGGTAATCCCTGAATCTCCTGAGGATGCCAGGCCGGGGTGCACCCCCAACAGCCGATCAAATAGGCCGCAGCCAAGATTTTTACCCAGCGCATATTTCTTCCCTTATCATAAAACTCCAGTCATTGACAAGGAATTACCTGAAGAGCGGCGGCAGCACCACTAGTTCATTATCCTGCCCGGGGATTTAAGAATTTGCCATGCCTGTTAAAAAGTTATATAAAGAAAGAACCCACCCTAACCATTCAGCCAAGATGGACATAAGTCCTAATCAAAGGGGGTAATCATGGAAGGCAATAAACTTACTCTCTCGGTAATCAAGGCTGACGTCGGCGGCTATGTTGGACATAGCAGTTGCCATCCCCGCTTGTTGGAAGCCGCCCAGGACGCTTTACAAGAGGCCCTGGCGCGGGGACTACTGATTGATGGGCAAGCGCTGCACTGCGGCGACGACGTGCAACTGATCATGACTCACCAACGCGGGGTCGATGATACCGAAATCCACCGCTTTGCCTGGAACACCTTTGAACATCTCACTGATCTGGCCAGAGAGATGAAACTCTACGGTGCCGGCCAGGACCTGTTAGCCGACACCTTCTCCGGCAACATCAAGGGCATGGGCCCCGGGGTGGCTGAGCTCAGCTTTGTGGAGCGTCCCAGTGAACCGGTGGTCATCTTCATGGCCGACAAGACTTCCCCGGGCGCCTGGAATCTGCCGCTGTTTAAAATCTTCGCCGACCCGTTTAACACCATCGGCCTGGTTATAGATCCATCCATGCATGGGGGGTTCCGTTTCCAGGTGATGGATGTGATCGAACATAAGACCTGGCTGCTTTCCTGCCCCGAAGACATGTACGACCTGCTGGTCCTGATCGGCGCTCCGGGCCGCTATCTGATCGAGACGGTTTATCGCAAAAAAGACGGCGAGATTGCTGCCGCCGCTTCTACGCAGAAATTGGGCCTCCTGGCGGGCCGCTACGTCGGCAAAGATGATCCGGTGCTGATTATTCGTTCTCAGTCAGGTTTTCCAGCCCTGGGGGAGATTTTGGAGACCTTTGCCTTCCCCCACCTGGTGGAGGGCTGGATGCGGGGCTCGCATCATGGACCGATAATGCCGGTGGCCTTCAAAGATGCCAATCCCTCCCGATTTGACGGCCCGCCCCGGGTGATCGCCGCGGGTTACCAGCTCTGCCAGGGTAAACTGATCGGGCCGCGGGACTTATTTGATGACCCCAGTTTTGATGAGGCCCGCCACCAGGCCAATCTGGTGGCCGATTACATGCGGCGCCATGGACCTTTCCAACCCCATCGCCTCCATCTGCAGGATATGGAATATACTACTTTACCCCAGGTGATGGCCTTTATCTTCACCAAATCAGTGCTGCCCCGACGCGCTGATTTAGAAGCCCGAATCCAGCAAAAATACCCGGAACTGCGGGAAGTCCGGGTGGTCGATCCCGGCCTGCGCGACTATGATGCCATCGAAAAAAGCATTGCCCGGGAGGCGGCCCATTACCTGGAAAGTATTGTAGCTTCTGGCACCCGTCTGGCAATTTCCGGCGGCCGCACTTTATATTCGATGATCACCTTCCTGGAACCGGGAAAACTTTCCGGGATAAAACTCTATCCGCTGTCCATGACCCCGATCTTTACCATGCCGGGGCTGACCGCCAATGCCCTGGTAAGCATGATGGGGACCAAATATCCGGAGGCTACGGCATATAACCTACCTTCTCATCCGGTGACCTCCCGGCAAGAATATGAACAGCAACTCCTTTCCACTCCAGAAACATTTGAAATTTATAAAGATATTTGGGAGGCCGAGATCATGTTTGTCGGGATCGGCTCGGTCCAGGTGCGCAGCCCGGGCTTCATTGCCCTGGCCACCCAGGAGTTGGGCCTGACCGCAACCCAACTGGCCGATCTCGGCGTCGTGGCCGAAATCAACCACAACCCCATCGGGGCCGATGGTGAACCGTTGACCACATTTGCCGACCCTGCCCTTAAGGACCTGAGCCAACGGATGATCGGGGTCAGTCCCATGGAACTGCGGGAGCGCGCCGCCCGTCCGGATCGGTATGTGGTGGGGGTGGCCGGGGGCCTGGAAAAGATCGAGGCCATCCGTGCCGCACTGCAAGGCAAATATCTGAACATATTGATCACTGACGCCTATGTTGCCGAGGCCCTGGTTCAAGAATGACTCGGAGCAGCCATCCAGGCTGAGTAATGCTGTTGTAGAACCTTGCCGACAATGACCGTTTTCAAAAAGGCCCTGATCGGCCTGCTGTTGTTGCTCGTCATTATCTTGCTGGGCAGCCTGGGTTATAGTCTAATCGAAGGCTGGAACTTTTTTGATGGTCTCTACATGACGGTCATTACCCTGACCACTGTGGGTTATGGGGAAGTATTCGGTCCCCTTTCCCGGCCGGGGCGGTTCTTTACCATGGTGCTTATTTTTACCGGCACCGGCTTTATGCTCTATGTGGTGGGGTATTGGGCCCAGGTGATCGTTGAGGGGCAAATCCGCGATGTTTTGGGAAGGCGTAAATTGGAACGAGAGATTCACCAATTACAGGATCATTACATTGTCTGTGGTTATGGCCGCATCGGCGAAGTAATCGCCAAGGAACTCCGGCAGGCTGGCCTCCCCTTGGTAGTGATTGAAAACCGCCTTGAGACCATTGCCAAATTAGAACGCGCCAATTATCTTTATCTGGAGGGTGATGCCTCCGACGAGGAGATTCTGAGGGTCGCCGGGCTTACCCAGGCCCGCGGCTTGGTAGCGGTGGTCTCCTCCGATGCGGACAATGTTTACATCATCCTTACCGCCCGCACCCTCAACCCCGACCTGCTGATTGTGGCCCGGGCCGGGGAGGAGGGCTCGGAACAGAAGCTGCTCCGGGCGGGGGCCGATAAAGTGGTGTCTCCCTATATGCTGGGCGGCTACCGCTTGGCCCAGACCATTCTGCGTCCCAACGTCGTCAACTTCATTGAAATTGCCATGCGCAGCGAGGTGGATCTGACCCTGGAGGAAATCCCCGTCGGAGGCACCTCGGAGATCATCGGCCTGCCTCTCAAAGATTCCGGCATCCGGCAAAATCTGGGGCTGATTATTGTAGCCATCAAGCGGGCCGACGGCCAGATGCTGTTCAATCCCCGGCCTGATACTCCCATTTTGCTGGGGGACACCCTGATCGCCATAGGTCCCCGGGCCAAACTGGACCAGCTCATCCAACTATTGAAGCCTTAATGCAGGCCTGCATTGCCAGTTATAAGTTAAAAATATCAATGACAACCTTTAGCTAAAAGTTTAGCATATCTGCAACCGGAGGGCTCCATGACTGCGAAGTTGATAGGCAAAGAGGTTAAAATCACCTTTTATGGACATTCCGCTTTTAAACTGGCCGGGCCCGGCAGCTCCGTGCTCATCGATCCCTGGATAGACAATCCTTTGCTGCAGACCCCCATCTCAGATTTGGGGGCAGTGCAATTAATTCTGGTAACCCACGGCCATGCCGATCATGTGGGCAATACCGTGGCAATTGCCCAACAGACCGGCGCCCCGGTGGTAGCCATCCACGAATTGGCCTGTTATCTGGCCGGGAAAGGGGTCGAGGCCATCGGCATGAATAAAGGCGGCACCTGCAATGCCGGGGGCGTCAAAGTGACCATGACCCAGGCCCTGCATTCCTCGAGCCTGGAGGAGGACGGCCGGTTGATTCCGGCCGGCGATCCGGCCGGCTTCGTCGTCGAGTTTGCCAATGGCTTTCGGGCCTATCATGCCGGGGACACCGCGGTGTTCAAGGATATGGAACTGATCCGCGAACTTTACCAGCCCGAGGTGGCGATGCTGCCCATCGGCAGCCATTACGTTATGAGTCCACGGGAGGCAGCGGTAGCCTGCCGGATGCTGCATCCCAAGTTTGTCATCCCCATGCACTATGGGACTTTTCCGGTGCTGACCGGCACCCCGGAAGAACTGGGCAGCTTGCTCAAAAATCAGCCAGATATTCAGTTGGTGGTCCTGAAACCGGGGGAATCGGTCGAATAAAGCCCCGCCCCTCGCCGCCGCAAACCAAACCGCAAAAACGAGAAGATGATTCGCCGCCAACAGGATTGGATATTTTCTAGCTGCTGCCCCCAGCAGGTCCGGACTGTCAGTCAACGTCACCAGCTGCCGAAACTGGTGGCCCGGATTCTGCTCAATCGGGGCCTGGAACAGGCCGATGATATTGAAGCCTTTTTAGATCCCACCCTGGACCGGATGGTATCGCCGCTGGAGCTAGGTGATCTGGAGCCAGCCCTGGAGTGCCTGAGCCGGGCAGTGTTTCAAAGCAGACCAGTAGTGGTCTACGGCGACTACGATGCCGATGGCGTTACAGCCACGGCCTTATTAATGCTATTCTTCCGCGCTTTGGGATTGGCCGCTACGAGCTATATTCCCAATCGCCTGACCGAAGGATACGGTCTGCAGAGCACGGTGCTGCCCGAGCTGGCCCGGCAGGGCCAAGTCCTGATTACAGTCGATTGCGGTATCAACAATGCCGCGGAGGTCGCCCAAGCCCAAAAATTGGGGCTGGAGGTGATTGTTACCGATCACCATGAAGTCCCCGACTGTCTGCCTCCGGCCACCGCGGTGATCAACCCCAAACGCTCCGATTGCCTTTATCCCTTCAAAGAATTGGCCGGGGTGGGAGTTGCTCTCAACCTGGCGATTGCACTCCGCGCCCGGCTCCGGGAGCAGGGCTGGTTTGCTAACCGGCCTGAACCCAACCTCAGGGCCTATCTCGACCTGGTGGCAGTGGGCACCGCCGCCGACGTGGTGCCGCTGGTCGGCCAGAACCGGATTCTGACCAGCCAGGGCCTCAAGGTGCTGGAAGAAACCACCCGGCCGGGGTTTGTTGCCCTGAAAGAGGTAGCCGGGCTGGAAGCCCGGCCTTTGGGTCTCAGGGACGTGGTGTTTCGACTGGCCCCCCGGATCAATGCCGCCGGACGCCTGGGACAGGCCCGGCTGGCTCTGGAACTGCTGCTTACCGACGACCTGGATCAGGCCCGCCGCCTGGCCCGTCATCTGGACAACCTCAATCACCAACGCCAGGCCCTGGAAGAGGACATCCTCAAAGCGGCTCACCTCCAGATTCAGCAACAGGGTTTCCAACACTGCCCGGCGCTGGTCTTGGCGGGGGAAGGCTGGCATCCCGGAGTGCTCGGCATTGTGGCGGCCCGACTGGCTGAAACCTATTTCCGACCGGTGGCCCTGGTCGGACTTCAGGACGGTGTCGGCAAGGGCTCGGCCCGCTCCATCGCTCCTTTCCATCTTTATGACGGCCTCAAGTCCTGTCAACCTTATCTCCTTAAATTCGGTGGCCATCGGGCCGCCGCGGGATTTTCGCTCCTGGCTGACCAGATGGAAGCCTTTAGAGCGGCCTTTGAGCAATCGGTGATCCAGACCCTGGGGCGGCAATTGCCGCGCCCTACCCTGCCGGTTGATGCCCAGATAAGCCTGTCAGAATTAAATGACGAATTTTTTTACCACCTGGAGCGTCTCCGCCCCTTCGGCCAGGGCAACCCCGAACCGGTGTTGGCCTGTCTGGAGGTCGAGGTGCTGAATTCTTGGGTGGTGGGCGAGCGCCATCTCAAACTGCAACTGGCCGGGCCGGGAAAAATTGATACCATCGCCTTTGCCAAAGCCGGCTACCATCCCTTGCGCGGCCCGATAGACCTGGCCTTTAGTCCACGCCTGTCCTATTTCCAGGGAAGAAGGTTGAAGGAACTGCGGGTGCACGATTTGGGAAAGCTAGCCATGGGGGATTAATAGCGGTTACGAAAGCCTGCTAAACCATCAGCTAGATCATATTTTATATCAATTTTTCTAAAAAGTTATCTATAGTCAGACACAAGTCCCTTGCCAGTGGATTAAATTTATGGTAGAGAGATTGTATTTGTGATAAATGTAACTTATTCTTTATGGCCCAGCAATTTTTGGAGGGCAGATGGCTGCCAGAGGAATCAATAAGGTTATTCTAATCGGCCACTTGGGAGCTGATCCAGAGCTCCGCTATACCGCCAACGGCGTTGCTATGGCTCGCTTTAACGTGGCTACCACCGAAGCTTATACCGATAAAGAGGGTAACCGCCAGGAACAGACCGAGTGGCACCGCATCATAGCCTGGCGGAAATTAGCAGAAATCTGCGGGCAGTTTCTATCTAAAGGCAAACAGGTTTACATCGAGGGCCGGTTAAGGACACGTTCCTGGGAGCAGGATGGGGTTAAGCGATTTACCACAGAAATCGAAGCCCGGGATATGCAAATGCTGGGCAGTGCTCAGGACCGCCCCGGACCGCGGGATACGGAAGCCCCGTTCCCGCCCCCCCAGGGAGGCCCGCTGGATGATGAGGACATCCCCTTCTAAGAGACCGGGATATTGGGCAGCACCGACTAGAGAAGGTTAACCGTTCTGCTAAAGGAAGTTATGACCAGCAAGCACAAAATCAAACGGGAAAAAGTGATTGACCATCTGCTCACCAAAGATTTTGCCGCGCTGGTCGAATTGGCGAAACGGGAGCCGGTGGTAAGCTCGATTCTGCTTCAACTGACCTTTGCCCTGGATGATCTGTTAAGCTGGCGGGCCGTGGAAGGATTGGGCTACCTGGCTGAGGCCCACCCTGAAAATGTAAAAATTATCAGAGGGCGTCTCCTGTGGCTGTTGAACGAGGATTCTGCCAGTTTTGGTTGGGGGGCGCCGGCCGTTCTGGGGGAGATTGGCCGCAGAAATTATAGTCTGGTAGCTGATATCTCTGAAATGCTGTTTGCCTACCTGGACGAAGAGTTTTCCCGATCGCCGATGCTCTGGGGGTTGGGACGTATGGGTCAGATCCACCCCGAAGTAATCCGGGAGGCCATCCCCCAGATTATGGAGTTTGTCGATGATGTTAATCCGCAAGTGCGGGCCCATGCTGCCTGGTGCCTGGGAGTAAGCGGTGCCTTAGAAGGGGTACCAGCGTTATCCCGGCTCACGGACGATTCGGAAGCGGTAAGGCTTTACGAAAACGGAGAGTTGCGGGAAACCACGGTAGGAGAGATCGCCCGGCAGGCCCTGGCCCGCCTGCAATCATAAGGCTCACACGGCACAGCAGCTATATACTGGCGCTGGAAAATAAATCAGGAAAGGAAGGGTTCATCAGACATGTGGCTGGCAATCATTGCTTTTTTGGTGGGAGTTTTCGTTGGCTATAAATATCCCCAACAGGTTGAAAGTGTCACCCAGTCAGTCAAGAAGCTTTTCGCTGATCTCAAAGAAAAAGTATCTAAGAAAGGGGAGCCCCCCAGTTCATAAGGTTCCCCGACTTGCCTTTTGCTGATAATCGCTCAATTTTATTTGCTCCAGAGACGACGGGGCGTTTTCCGCCCCGTCTATTCACTTCCGATCCGGCCTTAAGGCGATGACGGTAGCATTGCGACCGGTGTGTTGATCACGCCGGTAAGAGAAGAATTCTGCGGCGCGGCAGCGACTACAAAGACCGGCCAGTTGTATGTGGTCTGGAAGCACTCCGGCGCCTTGCAGCTGGTCCTGGCTTAAGCGCCAGAGATCGAAATAGGAGGGCCGGGTCTGATAAGCCCAGAAATCCTGGGGAAATTCCTGACGATAATTGACAAATTCGGCACAGCAGGGACCCAAGGAAGGACTGATGCCCACCCGCAGAACTTCGGGCCGGGACCCGAAGGTTTGCGCCAACAGGTGCACGGCCTGGCCCAAAACATTCTGGACGTTGCCTCGCCAGCCGCAATGCACGTTGGCAATCACCTGCTGTTCGGGGTCATAGAACAACACCGCCTGGCAGTCGGCCTGTTTCACCATCAGGGCCAGACCCGGGACATTGGTAAGGAGAATATCAATACCCGGGGGCTCCGGTTGCCCGGATGGCCGCTCCCGGCTAGAAATAACCAGGGCGTGATTGCCATGCACCTGGCCCATACTCAACAATTCCGGCATTCCCAGCGCCGCCCGGACAAGTTGCCGGTTGTGTAACACCTGTTGCGGTTGATCCCCCACTGAGAAGCTCAGATTCAGGCTGTGGTAAGGAGGCTGGCTTATGCCGCCGAGGCGGGTAAAGATGCCGTGCACCACCTCCGGAAAGACGTCATACTGGGAGAAGCGATAATAAACCAACTCGCCATGTTTTATCTGCCTAACGTTCACCGGCACCGGTCTTGCGAGGCAATCTAGTAAAAGTTCAGCTGAAAAATTTCAGTTGAACCAGTTTATACCATAAGTCAAGGTTTATAGCCAGAAATGGGGTATTTTAAGGGAAACCTATTGACAAGACAAGGATTAATGGTAATTATATTTTATGAGGTTTGGATCAGTGGATCGGTGCACTTTTCAAGCCGCACACAAACAGATACTCCGGGAGGCAGTGGTCATTGCTGAGGAAGTGACCAGTGATTTTTATAAACTGTCCCGCAGCCAGTGGCGGCAAAATCCTTATGATATCCTAACCTTGGAAGATTTGCAGCAGCCCGAAATATCCACTCATGCCCTGGCCCTGGTGGCCAAATATAACTGTTGCCGGACCGGCCAGATGCTCAGATCGGCCTGCTTTGATTTATATCGCATCTGCCTCCAGGACCATAATATTCTCCGCAAGTTATCTGAAAACGAAGATCTTAGCCTGTTGCCGCTGTTGGTTTATGTGGTTACTCATGAACTGGTCCATGTCGTTCGGTTCGGACATTTTTATCAACTCTTTGAAGTTCCCGAGGCTGAAAAGACCAAAGAAGAAACCCGGGTGCATCGCCTTACCCAGCAAATCCTGGCTCCCCTGAAGATGCCCCGATTAACCCAAATTTTGCAATATTATCAAAAACCAGGAATTGCTCAAGATCACTAACAGGCCAGCGATTTCATGATTTGTTGAGAAGGAGGTTTGTTGATATGCCCATTTATGAGTACCAGTGCAGCGCTTGCGGTCAGGTGGTGGAGGAGTGGCAAAAATTTTCTGATCCTCCCTTGACCACTTGTCCAAGCTGTGGCGGGTCTTTGACCAAGCTCATCTCCCATAGCTCGTTTCATCTCAAGGGCAGCGGCTGGTATGTCACTGATTACCACCAAAAAAACCCCGGGAGTTCCCAACCTAGTGAAACCCCGGCTGAAAAAACCCCGCCGGCGGCCCCCGAGAAACCGCCGGCAGCCAAATCCGATTAAAGAGAGATTATATTAACCAACACCGGCTTGAGCCAGGAGCCTCTTCACAGCTCAGGCCGGCGATCATTTCAAAAAAGGAACCAATTATTGTGGCGGAAATCAAGAGCGCCCTGGAACTGGCCCTGGAAAAGGCGGACCGTCTGGGCCGGGCCACTGAACGAGAAATGCAGGACACCGAGTGGCGGGAGCGAGCCCGCCATTTAGCCGCTGATTTCCTGCGGGAAAAAGTCGAACTGGAGGAGAAAATCGCCAAAATACCGCCTGAATCACGGCCGCTGGTGGTGGATACCCTCAAAGAAGTGCTGCTCCGCAATATTATCCTGCCCCGTGAGGGCGTGCTGGAGCTTAACTCGGAGCGGGCCCAGGCCGGGATGTTACAAATCGCCCGGGATAAAAAAGCCATGCAACGCCTGGTGAATGAAGTGGCTCAGCTGTGCAAGAATTTTGAACAGGTGCGGCAGAAAAGCTATGAGCAGCTCAAGGCCAGTTTTGCCAGCAGCTTAAACAATATTCAGCGGTCTCTGGAAGCCCAAATGCACATGAAGGTCCAACTAGATGTGGAGCAAACCCCCCAGTTTCAGGAGGAGTGGCGTAAATTCGAAGCCAATTTAGTGAACCAGTTTGAGCCCTTACTGGAGCAATACAAGGCCCAGATGGGTGCTCTCTAAATTTATCGGCTTTAAGAAGGAATTTTTCGGGTAGCTAATAGACGCAGCCAGTTATCCGCAAAGATCGCCTGGGTCTCTTCCCGAGGCAGGCCCAAACTCATAATTTTATCCCGTTCGTAAGCGGGATGGCCAAAAGGGTAGTCACTGCCGAAAAATAGCCGCCCGCTGCCATGGCGGTCAAGATAACTCCTAAGATCAGCGAGGCTTGCCAAAGCCGTGTCGGCATAGATGCGGGGATGAGACCAGATGCCCGCCTGTTCCAGACGGCGGTAACCCCCGTTCAAGGCCCCCAGGTGCGGAATAATCACGGTGGCCGCCGGAGCCAGGGTCTCTATAAAGAAGATGGTATTGCTGGCCGTCTCTTCCAGTAGGATGGGCAAACCCAGTTCCCCCACCCGGTTAAGAAAGGCGGCGCAGCGAGGGTCATCGTAATGATATTCCGGTTCATCGGCATGCCGATGCCACTTGATGGCATAAAATTCTGGGGTAAGCTCTGATTCGGCAAAGTCGTTCCAGACAAAGAAATAAGGAAATAATTCCAGTTCCGGGTCCTGCAAGTCCCGCAGGTATTGGTTGGCCCGTCGCCGGCTGGCCTGCCAGGCAGAAGTATCCTCAAAATAATAGTCGCGGCGGTCGTAGATATCCTCTACCGGCGGAATCAGACCCACTCCGGCAAAGCCGGCATCGATCAGCAGCGGCCGGATGCGCTCAAAGGGCAGCGCCACCTTCTGGATACCGCAATGCACATGGCTGTCAATAATCCGATAATGGGCCATGCCTGGTCCTCAACAGGTGAGATGAAAGGCGGCCGCCGCCTTGCGGCTCTTCGACAACTGATTGAATCGGTCGCAAGCCTCCCGGGTCGGGAGAGTCACCAATTCAATGTTGTTCTGGCGCAGATGGTCTTCCAAAGCTTTGTCTACCCGCATCTGTCCCGGCATCCCGGTCCCCACCACCAGTATCTCAATCCCGGCTTTAAGGGCCTCCTGCACATCCTGAAGCTGCAGCAGATGGCTCTGTTGACGCCACCAATCGTCTTTGACCCGGTCCGGTAAGATCAGGACATCCTGGCGGTAGGTCTTTCCGTCAATGACGATCTGGCCAAAATCATAGGCTTCGATCTGCATGATTCAGCTTTCCTCCCAATATGCTCAAAAGCTTTCAAAAGCTGTGGATATATGGATCAAAATATGGCGGCTCATACCAATGCCTAAAGGGTGGGTGAAACCAATCCGGTGGCACAGTCAGCAGCTCAAAAGGGTACTCCCAGAGATAAATCTGCTCGGGAATGAGCAACAGGGTGTTGTCCTTCGGTCCGCCCACCTTGCCAGCCACAGTCACCTTGCGACCCTTGACATAATGGCTTTTATTGAGATATTGAGGGCTTTGGACCAAAAATTGGCCGCCCGACGGTGTCTTATCCAATGGCCTGAGCTTCGGACCCAACTCCTGTTGGCTGACCCACAGCCAACTGCCGCCATTGGCAGGGCTGACCGACATTACTTCGCCGCCCAACACCACTACCTGCCCGCGCCATTTCTGCGGATTGCTTTGCAGTTCCTCAAAACCCAGGCTCCGGTCAGCCTGGCTGAGCACCGACTTGGAGATTACCGGCCCACAACCTCCCAGGCTCAGGCCAAGAAGAATGCCGATCAGGACCCGAAGTTTCATTTATTTCCCTCCCGGAATCACTTCCCCCCTTCTCCAAATTATCAGATTATTTTACCTTGGCAAGGAAATTCTGGTAGCCTAAATGTGCTGTTCGTTTCTGCCCAACCTTGTTCAAATAGGCAGCATAACAGGCATGGACATCGCCAGCCTTCATGATTATAATTAACCAAAAGGAGTGACAATGAGGGTATTGCAGCGAGCCAAAAAATGGTCGATGCTCTGGGCCTTACTTCTGGTCTTGGCCAGCTCGGGGCCAGCCTGTGCCTGGAGGGGCGGGTATTACCCCAGCGGCAGGTATTACCCCCCCCACCATGGTTACTATTACCCGCGGGGCATTATTTCTAACCGGAATATTCCCGTGCGAAGACCCATGCCCCGCTATTGCCCCAGATACTATAGCCCCTATTCTCCCTATGGCCCCGGTTGGAACCGCCATTGGAAGGGCGGTGGCGGTTATCTCGGGCCCCCTGGGGGCGGACTATTTATCATTATTAAATAGCCATCCGGTTATTTATGCTTCTTTAGCTTTTTCGGCGGCCCGGGTCTTTTCTGCTGGTCGGGCTGAGTCCTTCCCCATCCGGTCTTTTTTCCCTTAGACCAACCTGGAAAATGGTGTTTTTTCATCTGCCCCGGAGGCATAGAAGCCCCGCCCCAGCCAGTCTTCTTTCCCCGGGACCAACCCGGCGGGCTTTTGTAATATTCCGGGCCGATTTCACGAAAAATCGGAGGAATTTTTTCCACTCTTTTCCAGGGCCCCCGATAGGTATCTCCCTGGGACCAGTCGCCCTCATAAAAGTAATAATATTTTTTCCCGTAACGGAATAAGTCGCCCGGCAGATCAGGCAAATCAGGAGCATATTCCACCCCATGGACCCCCTTCACCGGTTGCCATGGACCGGTTTTATGAGGCGGCCCCGGAGGCTCGGCCAGGCAACTATGGCTCCCCGGCCCAAAGGCGAGCCAAGTAATAGTCAAAACCAACACTAACCAAAGTTTCATAATTGTGGACATCGGTCTCCTCCTGGTTGATTTGTTCCACCTGCTCATCATAGCCCAACCACTCTGCTATGATCAAGTTTTACGGGTTGGACCGGCGGATTTATGGTATTGCCAACCTGACAAACTTATCCCCTTCAGCCTCAAATATGAATTAATTTTATATTTTTAGTTGATTATGATAAAAGAATTGTTGTAGAGTTGCAATAAATAACCCAACAAAAACCAAGGGGTATCTAAGGAGGTGCCATGAATGGAAACTTCCACTAAAAAACGTCCCTCGGTGGTCATATCTATCACTGGGAAGACTCTGTATGAAGACACCCAGGAAAGAAGAAACCGCTACTTGGGAATTCAACCCGAGGAACCTCAAACACCCTTGGAGGAGAAGACCGAGAAAGTCTCCTGGTGGAAGAAGCTTTTTGGTTAGATGCTTCTTTGCGCCCCTGAGCCTTAATTCTAGCTTTTTCTAACTGGGATAGATTATCAGGACTGGCCCCGTACTTGTCTGTTCAGGTGAACAGGGCAGTTCATTACGCGGAGATGCCCTGAGAATGTTTTGGTTTAACCTCGATCGGGTGAAAATTTTATCCATATTACGGGCAGAAGGCGCCCAGGGCCTCCATCTTGGCGCACTTTAAACATGGAAATCCCCCAGGTAAAATTAACTCATGACCACCAAAGACAAAATTGCCCAATTCTTATCTGACATTGAGGCCGGACGGGAATTTTTCCGGGAGGGGGTAAGCCAGGTAGAGGCGGGAAATTATGCCGCCGGAATTACTGCCTTACAAGAGGCCCTGCGGCGTTCCCCGAATTTTCCGCAGGCCTACGCCTGGTTGGGTTATGCCTGTCTGGAGCGGGCCTTGAAAGCCGAACCGGCTTGGGCCGCTGAGTTTTTCGACCAGGCCCTGGAGTCCGCCGGGCAGGCGCTGGATTTTGAGCTCTGCCCGCAAAACGCCTGTGCCCTGGCCCATTGTGTCCTGGGGCTAGTCCACTTAAAAGCCTATAATGATCGAAATTATGCCTTAAAAAAATATGAACTGGTCCGACAACTGAATCAAAAATTCGCCCGTCTGCTCAAAGACCGGATTAATCAGAACCCCCTCTCCCAAACCCCTTAAGAAGCGAGGGCCGATTCCGGGGGCACTGACCGCTCCAGGCGAGAATATGACTAAGGCTGGACGATGACCGGGGTGCCGGTTTCAACCAGGTCGAACATCTTTCTGATGTCGGCGTTGCGCATCCGCACGCAGCCGTGGGAAACCGCCTGGCCCAGCAGGTGTTCGCCCGGAGTGCCGTGAAAGCCGATGCATTGTTTGCCATTCGTCCAGAAACCGATCCAGCGTTCCCCAAGCACACTGTCCGGTCCTGGTTCACTTATCTTGCCGTTCCAGGGATTCTTCCACGCGGGATTGCGCACCTTGTCGAAGACCTGAAACCTGCCGGTGGGAGTTTCCCAGCCTCTCTTGCCAACCGCTACCTGGTAGCTGGCCACCTCGTGATCTTTGTCATACACAAAGACGCGGCGCTGGCGCAATTTTAACACTATTCGCCTGTCCTGGGCCGGGGAGGTGATTACCGGGATTTTGGTCGGATGTTTCTGATGGTCCTCAACGTCAGCGCCATAAGCGTTTCTGGTTCCATTGTCCAGTGGTTTTGCCGACCGGGCCCTCCCTGTCTGGGACGGGAGCAAGAGCAGAATGGCGGCGATCAAGGCTATCCGGCTTATCAAGTCTTGAAATCCCTTTGCTGATCAGTCCACAAGGCCTTTATTTACTTTTGCGGCTATTAATATGCCCTGAGCCTTATACCCTTTATCAGTGGAATAGTTTGACTCTCATCGATCAACACCAGCACCGGTTTATTGCTGCTGATGGCGGTTAAGGCGACCGCCAGCATCTCTTTTTCCCGCCCTACCGGAGCTACACAGGTTTTTGTAAAGCCTGGGGTACCCACGCTCCGTGTCAAATGAATCCTCACCTTGTATGGATTGATCTGCGGGCCGGCCCATTTAACGGTGCAGGTGTACCAAGTTTCCGCAGCCTGAGCCGCAACCGCGGCGGCCACCAGGCTGAAGACCACCAGGACCAGCACTGCCATTTTCCTGATTTTCATTTTAATCCTCCCATGATGAGCCTATCCGAGTAACAAGGTTAATGTTCGAGGTCTTATGGCAGAAAGCCATGTTTACAACGGAATTATTCAATCTCGGTTACTGGCCAAAGAGCAATATTTTTGGGGAAATACCTATCCATATTATAATATTGGTTGATAACCATTCTCAACAAAACTTAGCCGGGGGCGGCGATTCTGGTCTTTATTGCGGCTTTTGTTCCACTGCCTTGAGGAACTAGTCCCGTTCCGTTCAATCTCCCAGGATTAAGTGGTAAATATGGGCCAGTCCCTGGGTCCATTTGGGGGAGCCATACTTATCATAAAGGCCCCAATAGGGGCCGTTCGGTTCTGACTTCCAGGGTTCATCAAACATCTCAAATAAAAAAGCACTCCAATTTTTCTCAGCACACCAGGCCGAACACCAACAGGTATGATGGTGTTCGTTGTCGACCGAGGCCACCGCCGCCCCTTGCGGGGGGCCATCGCTGGGCCAGCCGATTTCCCCGATGATAATCGGCTTCCCAGTCGCGCCGTAGATGTGGTTAAATTCTTGATAGTTCCAATCCAGGTTGGCATAAATGTCTGCTTCCCGGCAGGCAATGCCCGCATACCAGGGATAAATGTTGATCATCCAGACATCGATATTGCCACAGGTCTTGAGCTGGTCATTGATCGGATGCCCGTTTTCGTCCTGATTGCCATGGGCTGCCCCCCAGGACAGGCCAGTGGTCAAAACCACCTGGGCCCGGCGCGCCTCCGTCAGATTTTTCCGGACATACTCCAAATCAGCCATCAGTTGAGCCACCGAGACCCAGTGGTCGCCGGCCTGGGAGTCGCCATAGAGGCACTCATTGCCCACCACAATGGCCGCCACGTTGGGGTAGCTATTGGCCAGTTGGATAGCCTGGTTGAGCTGGGCTTTGGTGCTGTGGGGGGCGTGGGGATCTTCGTGGTTTACACTGCTTTCATACACCCCGACGCAGATTTTTAAGTGGGGATAATGGGCGGCGGCCAGGGGAACTACCTGGTCTAGGCCATTGTCCACGGCATAGGTCTTGACAAATTTAAAATTGGCCCCGGAAATTAGATTTAGATCAGCTCTGATCTGCTCCGGGGGAATGTAGGTATAAAATTCCGGGCTCTGGCCGTCCTTATGAAAAGGCCCATAATTCACCCCCATAAATTGTTCAGAAAACGTGGGGCCGGCCCAACTTGGGGCGGAAGAGAAACCAATCCAGCAGATAGACAGGACAATGAGGCCAAGTTTCAAAACACCCTCTACCTTCCCACGATTATACAACAGCCCCGGCCACCGCAATTTAAAAAGGGGTTGGGTGTCCACTTTTTCCAAGGAAGACCCTCCAAAGTTTCTGTTTATGGAGCAGGATACCCTCATTATCTTCGTAATACAACAACTTTTCCCTTCGAAGGTTCATCTCCAAAGTGGGTGGGCTATAATCTTACTTGCGAACCTTTACCGGCAAGCAGAATCAAGCAGCTCATGAAATCATTGTTGTCCAGACTCGAAGAATCACACACAAAATCACACAAAAAAGGGCCGTTTTAAACGGCCCGGCTAAGTAGTTGATTTTATGGTGGAGATGAGGAGATTCGAACTCCCGACCTCTTGCATGCGAAGCAAGCGCTCTCCCAGCTGAGCTACATCCCCCCCCGTTTGCTTAATTTTATTTGCTGGAGCCGATCATGTCAATAGCCCGGTTTTAACAATCAACCCAGCGGACCAGGTTCTCCACCGGCTCCCGGCTGGTGCGGAATTCATTAATTCTGGCTTTTTTATCGGGATACCCTAAGGCAATGCCCACCACGATCTTGTGGGTGACGGGAATATCCAAATATTTACGGATTAGATTGGGATAAAGGGCCAATTGGGCCTCAATGCAGGTTCCCAGCTCCAGGGCACAGGCAGCCAGGCACATACCATGAATAATGGCCCCCATGTCCAGCATGGCATAAGGGATACTGAAGTCACCGTTAAAAGTGATATAAATGATGTGGGGGGCGTCGAAGGCGCGGGTCATATTGAGCATATGCGCCTGCCGGGCTGCCTTGTCTTCGCGGGCAATGCCCATTAGCTCAAAAAGCTCCTTGGCTACCGTCATATAGCGACTTTTAGCAGCCTCCGGAAAGGTGTCGGGCATCGGTATATCTGGGTTGGGGGGCACCTTATGGCTTACCGCTTCGACAAATTCAGCGGTTAATTGTTTAACGGTATTGCCGCCTGCGACGACCAATTCCCAGGGTTGGGTATTACCCCAAGAAGGGGCCCACCGGGCGGCGTCGATCAGTTCCAACAATTCCTCCCGGGGAACTGGGTCAGGCTTGAAAGCTCGAATACTGCGGCGTTTTTTCAGACCTTTTAAAATTTTCATGACTTTCCCTCCTAAGCCAATTTCAGTCGTATAGCGGTTTTAAAGACCCATAACTCTGTAACCATAAATTATGAAAACCGTCTGGCGGCAAGTTTAAGGTTTTTAATTCGCATCTAAGCCTCGCCACCGACCCTTCCCAGGTTTGGACAGCATTGCCAAAAGACCCGATCTTGGTTATAAATAAGCCCAAACAAAATCCTCATGTCAAACAAATTCCTAACGAAAAAGGAAAAAAATATGGAAGCCTCTGAATCACCCCGCGGCCCTTGGCAGGTGGCAGCCTTTCCTTTGATAGTTGGCTGGCAACCCGAATCCTGGTCGCTGCCGCTTTACTTCCCCGACCTCTTGGTAGGCCAGCTAGAAGGACAGCCGGCCAACACCGGCTTGCATACCCTGCCCTTGCCGCCCCTAGATAAAAATTTACCTTTTGACTGGCGGAATTACCGGCCTGGGGAATTACAGCAATGGAAGGCCTATCTGGAATTCAAGGCCTCCGAAGAAATGCCAGAAGATGAATCTGACCTTATCAGGGCCATTAAAGGAGAGCCCTCGGCCATCCCCCCGTCCGAGCCACCGCCTGAAGCCGGCCTTCCCCAGCTTCCCGATGCCTCGATGATCTGGACTTTGGCCTGGCAACTGGAAAAAATGTGGACGGAACAGGAGGCCCGGCTTAAACTGGTCCAGAACCAGCAATCTCAGCTCGATACCTGGCTGGCCCCGGAGCCTTGGGAAGAGAAGGCCGCCTTCCAACCCCCGCCGACCCAGGACCCCTTGTTGGCGGCCACCGCGCTTCCCGACCCGGAATTGGCCCTGCTGCGCCTCTACTTCTGGCGGGCTATCCTGGCTCCCCATCTTTCTCATCCCTGGGCACCGTTAATTCTTGCCTCCCCAAGCTCTCTCGGGTTGATCCCCGAACCCCCGGGACCGAGGTCGGCCGGGCAAGGGACAGCTAAAATGCATCTCACCCTGCCCGGGTGCCGGGATCGGCAAGGGCTGGAGCAGGCTTTGGATCAATTGGCTGCGGCGGGCTTAGAGGGCCAGTTTGCCCTGGCCCTGGGCCAGGTTCTCCAAGCTTTGGCGACAAATGATCCTGACCTGGAATCAGCCCAAGCACAGTTGCAGGGTCTGGTCGAACAGCAACTGTGGCCATGGCTTAAAATAGAAAACCGCCAGCCCGCCATTACCCTGGAAATCCGGCAGAGTATTGCCGCGGAGCAGGATTTAGCCGATCAGATCAAGGAGGTTTTTCCCGGGCCGGTCCTGTTTTGGCGGGGCTAAAGGTTTAACCTGGTTTTCAGTTTGGGGTTTTCAGTTTTATGCCAGATTGGCTATTATCCGAGCATTTAAAAGGTTAATTTGAGGGGAGGACCGGGGGACCACCGGCCCCCCGCCCTCCCCTCAAGCTCCCCTCCCAAC
>JBKHJN010000033.1:0-32731 GCA_046538075.1 Desulfobacteraceae bacterium
TGCATGTGTTAGGCACGCCGCCAGCGTTCATTCTGAGCCAGGATCAAACTCTCCAATTAAACGAGTTTACCCACTTCAGGGCTCGCTATTTAGTTTTCAAAGAGCAAATTACTTCAATTCTAATTTAACATTGCAATTAGCTCTTGTCAAGACCTTTTTCCTCGGCCCCCCCAAGAGTGTCATTGCTCGTTTATAGTTATAACAAATTTTTTTGGGGTGTCAATCCCTGATCAAAATTTTTAATACTAGGTGAAACAGGTTTGGTTTATATATATTCTTTTTTAGTTTTTGGCAAGCCCTGGGAAAAAAATTTTTACCCGCCCGCAAAAATATTCGCACCCCTGGTTAATGCCCTTTTTCTATGATAAGATAACCATATTGGGGCTGTTTGGCCAACTAGTTAATATCAGGGTTATTTTATCATAACAACCTCAGTCCACCCTTGGACAGCTCTGGCCGGAAGCTCCGAATCGATCAGCTGCGGCCGGATATATAACCATCATCAGAGACAAGGATTTTACGCAAGGAGGGGATATGGAAGAAAACCGTCTGGAAGCCATTTTCAAACCGCAAAGTGTGGCGGTCATCGGGGCTTCTACTGTACCGGGCAAGCTAGGCCATGATATTTTGGCCAATCTGATCGGAGCCGGTTTTGCCGGGCCGATCTTTCCCATCAACCCCAAAGCCGAGGAAATCTTGGGTCTCAAGGTCCACAAACAGATCGGCGATACCCCCACGCCCCCGGAGCTGGCGGTTATCGTCATCCCGGCCAAAGCAGTCCCGGACACTTTAGAACAGTGCGGCCAGGCCGGAGTCAAGGCCGCAGTGGTGATTACCGGCGGCTTTGCCGAAGCCGGAGCGGCAGGGGAGCAACTGCAGCAGCAGTTGGCTGATACCGCCCGGCGCTATGGCCTTCGGGTCGTCGGTCCCAACTGTCAGGGGGTCAACCATCCTTACCATCACTTGTGCGCCTCCTGGCCACTGTTGACCACCAAAGGCCGCATCGCCCTGGTTTCCCAGAGCGGCACCGTGGGCGCCGCATTGATGGATTGGGCCAGCCAGGAGCAGTTGGGAGTCAGTGTCTTTGTCAGTCTGGGCAATCGGGCCGACGTTGATGAAGCCGATGTGATCACCTATCTTAACCAGGATGCCAATACCCGGGTTATCGCCCTCTACCTGGAAGGGGTCAAGCGCCCCAGCTATTTTTTGGATACTCTGGCCGAGGCCACCAAACCTGTGGTCATTTTAAAGGCGGGGCGCACTGAAACCGGCCGCCAGGCCGCCGAATCCCATACAAAATCATTGGCCGGAGTGGATGCAGTGTATGACGCCATCTTCCGCAAATATCGGGTTCACCGGGCCGAGACTCTGGAGGAGCTCTATGATTATGCCAAGGGGCTGGCCTATCTCCGCCGACCGCCCGGCCGACGCCTGCTCCACCTCACCAGTTCCGGCGGGGCGGCCATCCTGGCCATTGATGAGGCGGAAAAATCGGGATTCACGGTCCCTGAGCCCAGCCCCAGCCTGAAAGAACAGCTGGCCGCGTTTTTACCCCCTCATTGTGTAATCGGCAACCCGGTGGATCTTACCGGCGACGTCATCAGCGATGCCAGCCTATATAAAAAGGTGGTGGACGCCGCTCAGGCTGAGTACGACACCATGGTCCTCATCTTTGGCGATCCGATTCCTGGAGCTTCCCAGGTAGTTACCCCGGAAGCCTCGGAACTAGTGATTTTCCTGGGCGGAGCCGAGGTCGAGCGCCAGGAAGTCCCTTTGATTCAGACCCAGGGAATTCCAGTGTTTCCGACCCCGGAGCGGGGCCTCAAGGCCCTGCATCAGTTCTTCCGCTTTGAACCCGCTCCTGCCCCGACGGTAACCCGGCCACTGCCGCCTTCCGGACTGCAGCTGCTGCCAGCCGCCGAAGCCGGCCAGTTGCTGGCCCGATACGGCATCCCCACTGCGGCGGCCCCCCTAGCAACCTCGGTGGAGGAGGCGGTAAGTCTGGCCCAAGCCTTTGAATTCCCGGTGGCCCTCAAGATCTCCTCGCCGGATTTGCCCCATAAAAGCGACGTTGGCGGCGTCCGTCTCAATCTGGCCAATGAAGAGGAAGTCCGTTATGCCTACCAGGACATCCTGGCCACCGTCCACCTCAACACCCGGAAGGCCCGGGTGGAAGGGGTGACGGTGTCGCCCATGGCCAAACCCGGCGGCCTGGAGGTGATCATTGGCATGACCTGCGATCCGCAATACGGCCCGACCCTAATGTTTGGACTGGGCGGCATTTTTACTGAAATTTATCGTGATGTGCAGTTTTGCCTGCTGCCGGCCCAGGAAGATGATTATCGGCAAATGATCCGGAGCATTACCGGCTATCCGCTGTTGAGCGGGACTCGGGGCCAGAAACCCAAAGATGAGGACGCCTTAATTGAGGTCCTAAAGGGCGTGGCCCGGCTGGCCAACAGCCATCCGGAATTTGATCAGATCGATCTCAACCCGGTGCTGGTCTATGAAAAAGGGGTGTTTGTGGTCGACGCCCGCATCTTCAGCCGCCTGACAGCATAAAATTATCTCACGCCAAGACGCCAAGTTGCCAAATTATTATATGTCTTGCGTCTTTGCTTGATTTTTCGCTGTCCAGTGCCTGAATATCAGTCTTAAAATAAACACCATGTCCTGGCAACAACTCTGGCGTAAAAAGACCCTGAATCCTGAGGCTCTGCCGGGGGATAATCCCCTGGGCTTAAGACGTTCTCTGACCCGGCTGGACCTGGTGGTAATTGGCCTGGCCCAAATTATCGGGGCTGGCATCTTTGTGATTTCCGGGGTGGGGGTGCGGGTTGCCGGGCCAGGGATTATCCTTTCCTTTATCGTATCCGGTCTGGCCTGCACCCTGGCCGCCCTGTGTTACGCGGAATTGGCCTCGATGATCCCCCAGGCCGGGAGCGCCTATTCTTACGCCTATACCATTTTTGGGGAAATTTTCGCCTGGATCATTGGTTGGGATCTGATCCTGGAATATGGCATGGGGGCCAGTACAGTGGCCTCGGGCTGGTCTTACTATTTTCAGGATTTGCTGCGCGGCTCAGTTTGGGAACTGCCGCATTGGGCGGCCGGCGATTCGCTGACCCGGGCCGGGGGGCTGGTCAATCTGCCTGCAGCCCTGATCATCATGTTTCTGGCCATACTGCTGGTCTTCCGGACCAAAATGAACGTCCTGGTAGCCCGCTGGTTGGTAGCGGTGAAACTGGGCATCATCTTTTTTATTATGATAATCGGCGCCTTTTATGTGCGACCGCAGCACTGGTCGCCCCTGACCCCGTATGGCCACTTCAGCGTCATTCAGGGGGCGGCGCTGGTGTTTTTTGCCTATCTGGGCTTTGACGTGGTCTCGGTGGCCGCCGAAGAAGCCCGCAACCCCAGCCGCGACGTCCCTTTTGGCATCATCGGCTCTCTGTTATTTTGCACCCTCATCTATATTTTGGTAGCCCTGGTGCTGATCGGCATGGTGCCCTTCGGCCAGATTGATCCGGGGGCGCCGTTTTCCACCGCCTTCCGCCAGATCGGCTTGCCCTGGGCCGCTGGGCTGATTTCGATGGGGGCGCTGGTGGGGCTGACCAGCGTGCTTTATATTTTACTGCTGGCCCAGCCCCGGGTGCTATTTGCCATGGGCCGGGATGGATTGTTGCCCGGTTGGACTGCCGCCGTGCATCCCCGCTTCCGCACCCCCCATATCATGACCCTGGTTTGTGGGACGGTCATCGCCATCTGCAGCGCCCTGACTCCCATTGAAAAACTGGCCTTTATGTGCAATATCGGCACCTTGTTCGCCTTCTTTATTGTCTGCCTAGGGGTATTGATCCTGCGCTATACCCAGCCTCAGGCCCGGCGGCCCTTCCGCTGCCCGGCCGGGAAAACCATCGCGGCTTTGGGGGCCTTGGCCTCTCTGGGGATGATGCTTTCCATGCCCCTCGACTCCTGGCTGCGGTTGGGATTATGGTTGGCCCTCGGTTTGATCATCTATTTTTTCTATGGCTGGCAATCCGGCCGTTTGGGAGCATCACGGCGGCAGGTGGAAAATTAGTCCAGCTGTGATCACCAGCCTAAGCTGGTAGTCCAAAGGCGCGGCTTTTGGCAATCAGGGCCTCTACTTTGGCCAAGGCCCGGCCGGAGCGGATGATCTCCTGGGCCTGGGCCACGCCGGCTGGCAAATCTGCCGCCAATCCGGCCGCCACCAGGGCGGCGGCGGCATTCAGGGCGACCATATCCTGGCGGGGGCCGTCCTCCCCGCCCAACACCCGCCGGATTATGTGGGCATTTTCGAATACATCACCGCCTTTAATATCTTCCAGCCGGGCTCGCTTGAGGCCCAACTCTTCCGGCGTGATCATATAAGTGCTAACCTGGCCGTCCCTGAGTTCGCTGACCCGGGTCGGGCCAATGATACTGAACTCGTCAAAGGAACCCTCGCCATAGACCACAAAGGCCCGGCGGCAGCCCAGGTTGCCCAGCACCTGGGCCAGGGGTTCGGTGAGATTGGGGTCATAGACCCCCAGCACCTGGATATTGGCCCGGGCCGGGTTGGTCAGCGGCCCCAAGATATTAAAGATGGTGCGGATGCCGATCTCCCGGCGGGGGCCGATGGCATAGCGCATGGCTCCATGCAGCGCCGGAGCAAACAGAAAGCCGATGCCGATCTCGGCGATGCACTGCGCCACCTGCTCCGGGGTCAGGGCCAAATTAATGCCCAGGGCCTCAATGACGTCCGCCGAGCCGCAGCGGCTGGACACCGCCCGGTTGCCGTGCTTGGCAACTTTGAGGCCGGCCGCAGCCACCACAAAGGCGGTGGTGGTCGAAACATTGAAGGTCTGGGTGGCGTCCCCGCCCGTGCCACAGGTATCGACGATGGTCTCCCGGTCGATGTTGATTTCGTCCCGGTCCAGGTCCACCAGGTGGTCGCCCACCGGGATGGGGATGGCTTTGGCCCGCATCACCCGGGCCGCGGCAGTGATCTCGGCTACCGTCTCCCCCTTCATCCTGAGGGCGGTGATGAAGGCAGCGATCTGGGCATCGCTGGCCCCGCCGCTCATGATGCTCTCCATGGCCTGAGTCATCTCGGCCTCGGTAAGGTCCTGCCGGGTGACGACCTTGAGTATGGCTTCTTTCAACATGAAGGTTTACTCACAGTATTCAAGTTTCTATTTTCAGCAAAATTTGCCCAATCTAAGATAAACCTAACAGGCCCCGCTCCATTTCACCCCCGCTGGCGTTTGAGGAAATTGCGCAGCAGGTTGAGGCCCTCGGGGGTCATGATCGACTCCGGGTGGAACTGCACCCCAAAGACGGCATATTCGACATGGCGCAGGGCCATGATCTCTCCCACCGCGGTTTGGGCCGTAACCTTGAGGCAGTCCGGCAGCACCGCCCGGTGGACGATCAGCGAGTGGTAGCGGGTGGCCTCAAAAGGCAGCGGCAGCCCTTGGAACAGGTCCTGGCTGTCGTGATAGATCAGCGAGGTCTTGCCATGCATCAGCCGGGGGGCGGGGATGATCTGGCCGCCAAAGGCTTCCGCCACCGCCTGGTGCCCCAGGCACACCCCCAGGATGGGCAGCCGCCCGGCAAAGTGTTGGACGGCAGCCACCGAGATGCCGGCGTCTTTGGGATATCCCGGGCCGGGCGAAACTACCAGGTGAGTGGGCTGCAAGCGTTCCAGGCCCTCCAGATCAATCTGGTCATTGCGATAGATCGTCAGCTGGGCCCCCAGGATCCCTAAATATTGCACCAGATTATAGGTAAAAGAATCGTAATTATCAATGACGGCAATATGGTACGGGGCAGTTTTCAGTGCTAAGTTTTGAGTTTCGAGTTCCGGGTTTGGGGTTAATAACGAGGCGGTGCTCGACATGGCTAAACTCCACATTCCTGGTTTCTACTGAAATCATATTTATCATGGGGCGACATGCCGGGTCGCCCCTACAACCAGCCCTTTACGGGGTTGGGGGTGGGGTTCGGGGAGGGGGCAGGGGCCGCTGGTCCCTGCCCACTCCCCGAATATAATCAATCAATTCTTAACATAAATCCTTACAGCAACCCCCGCGCCGCCAGTTCCAAGGCCCGGACCATGGCCTGGGCCTTGCTGACGGTTTCCTGATATTCCTTGGCCGGATCGGAGTCGGCGACAATCCCCGCGCCCACCTGAAGATAGACCTGGCCATCGTGGACAGTCAGGGTGCGGATGGTAATACAGAAATCCATGTTGCCGCTGAAGCCTAAATAGCCCACGGCCCCGGCGTAGGGGCCCCGGCGGGTCGGCTCCAACTCCTCGATGATCTCCATGGCCCGGACCTTGGGAGCCCCGGATACAGTGCCGGCGGGAAAGGAGGCCTTAAGCACATCAACCGCGTCCTTGCCTTCCTCCAGGTCCCCGACCACGTGGGAAACAATGTGCATGACATGGGAATAGCGTTCCACGGTAAACAGTTCGGTGACCTTGACGCTGCCCATCCGGGCTACCCGGCCGACATCGTTGCGACCCAGGTCCACCAGCATGATGTGTTCGGCCCGCTCCTTGGGGTCCTCGAGGAGTTCGGCCTCCAGGTTCTGATCCTCCTCTGGGGTCTGGCCCCGGCCGCGGGTGCCGGCAATGGGCCTAAGTTCAATTCGGCCCGCTTCCAGCCGCACCAGGATTTCCGGCGAGGCCCCCACCAGTTGCAGGTCGCCCAGATTTAGGTAAAACATATAGGGAGAGGGATTAATGCTCCGCAAGGCGCGATAGAGGTCGAAGGGATCCTGCTGCCGGGGGGTCTGGAATCGCTGGGACAGAACGATCTGGATGGCGTCCCCAGCGGTAATATAATCTTTGGCTTTGAGCACAATCTCCTGGAACCGCTCCGGAGTCAGATTAGAGGTCAGGGTGACCGAGGCGGATTCCGGATCCGCGGGCGGGAAGTGCTGCGGCTGGCGCAGTCGGTCAATCAGAGCCTCTATGCCTGCCACTCCCTGCTCATAAAGGCTTGGCAGCGGCACCTCTGGCTTAATATGGACCAGGGCCACAACCTTGATGGTGTGGCGGACATTGTCAAAGATCAACAGGTGGTCAGCCAACAACAGGGTGGCCTCGGGCAGTTCATCAGACGGGGTCAACTCCGGCAGGCTCTCAATATAGCGCACCATATCATAGCTCAAATAACCCACCAATCCCCCGTAAAACCGAGGTAAATCGGGGCTGGCTACTGCCTGGTAGCGGCCTAGCACCTGGCGGATGATCTCATAGGGGTCAGCTACCTCCTGATAAACCTTGGTCTCTTGCCGATCCTGGAGGCGCACTGTCTGATGCTGCACGGTCAGGATGAGCGAAGGGTTTAGCCCCAGGAAGGTGTAGCGCCCCCACTTTTCCCCGCCCTCCACGCTCTCCAGCAGATAAGACATGGAATTGCCCCGGAGTTTCTTGTAAGCCAGGACCGGGGTCTCCAAGTCGCCTAAAATCTCCCGATAGATGGGGATCAGATTGCCCTGTTGGGCCAGTTGTTGAAAGGTGTCAAAATCAGGAGTGACCATAATTAACCCTCGAACTGCAGTGAAATAAAAAACCGTGCTCTGCCGGGGCACGGTTTAAATGCTCAAATAAAAAACCGCGGCCCCTTTCCGTGAGGGCCACGGCTCGGAATCAACAATAGTCTTAATTCAGACGAGCGGTGGACACACCCCACGGATCGACCAGATGCGCCACCAGCACCAGTTATGTACTTTAACATACTGCATAGACAGCATATAAACCACCTGTATGCAGATGTCAACCATTTTTTTCTAAGATGTCCCGGGCTTGGGGAGCAGGGTTAAAGGGTCAAAAGTAGTCATTGGGTAAAGGGACTGAACCATTAACCAGTAGATCCAAAAAGGCCTGCTTATGAGCCCGGAGGGATTTGTCTTTTCTCATCACTACGGCGATATGGTCAGGTGGGAAATAATCCGACAGTGGAATAAAAGCCAGTTTCCGGGTAGACCGCAGCGACAACCCTTTTACCATGGTGGCAAAGGAGATTCCCAGGCCCATTTCCACATAAAGGGAGCTCAATTCCACATTAGAAGACTCCATGGTGATGTGGTAGTCGAGGCCGAGCTTGTGGAGCTGCTCTTCCAGCCTGCCCCGAGCGGCCGAGCCAAGACTTTTAGGGGGTAGGATCAGCGGATATTGGGCGATCTGTTCCATGGTGACCGGTTGGGCCTGGGATAGTGGGTGTCCCAGTGGGGTCATGAGGAAGGAATCCACTCTGAGCCAGCGGAGCTTGATCAGGTCCGGGGGGACGACTGATTCCAGGGCCAATCCGAAGTCAACCTCACCATTTCTGACCAGTTCAATAACCCGGGGCTGGGAGCGGTCCAGGATGGTCAGGTCAATCTGGGGAAACTGGTTGATATAACTTTGCAACCGGGAAGGAATCAGATGATACAGGGTGGTGAAGGGGGCGGCCAACCTCAACCTCCCTCTTTGCAGGCCCTTGAACTCGTTTAGCTCATCCAGCAGGCGGTCATAATTATTGAGCAGCGCCTCGGCAAATTTAAAGAACTTTTCCCCGGCGCTGGTAAGCCGCACCCGACGCCGGCCGACCCGCTCCAGGAGCTGGCAGTCCAGCTCCGCCTCCAGGGCCTTAACCTGCTGACTGAGGGCCGACTGGGTCCGCAAGGTGAGTTCCGCAGCCTTGGTAAAGCTCCCGGACCTGACCACCTGGTAGAAGCCGATGATCTGCTGCCATTCCATAATATAAAAAAAACTTATTAATTAAATTAATATTATTAATTTGACTTATGAATAAATTAGCATAATCATAAAATCAAGACAATCATAAATTTAATCTCAGCAGTGGAGGTGGGGCATGAAGGATTCTTTGCAACCGGGGCTAAGCTTTGAGTTCCATTTCCAGGTTCCGGAAAATAAGACGGTTCCCCATCTTTATCCGGAGTCGCCTGAATTCCAGGTGATGCCCCAAGTTCTGGCTACCGGCTTTATGGTCGGTCTGTTTGAATGGGCCTGTATCCAGGCCATCAATCCACATCTGAACTGGCCGGAAGAGCAGACCGTGGGCATCCATGTTAATTTAAGTCATGTGGCCGCCACTCCGCCGGGTCTGGTGGTTACCGTCAGGGGCCGATTGGAAAAGATCGAGGGCCGTAAGCTCGCTTTTTACCTGGAGGCCGATGACGGCGTCGACCAGATCTCAGCGGGCCGCCATGAAAGATTCATTATTGACCCGGCCCGGTTCACCGCCAAGATGGCCGCCAAACTGGAGAAGTATCAGAAATCCCAGGAGTAATAGACCTCGGAGCATTTAACCGGTTGATTTGAGAGGAGGGCCGGAGGAGTGGGTTGGGGAGGGGGCTGTTTATTCTAACCCCAATTCATTTTTTTTATAACCTGAGTAATAATTAAATGGAATTTGAAATGGCCGTTGCCCATCACAGACGGGAGGGATGTAATGCTGATCCATCAGTACCGCAAAGAATTCTGTCGACCGCCTAACCCTGAGGCCGTGCACTTGCGCTGCGTGGCCCATCTCGATGGCGACCTCACCGAGGTGCTGCCTTATTTGAACACAGTGCTTAAGGGGCACCAATTTTTTCCGGAGACGCCGTCTTTGACCTTAAAGTTCGAGGCCAAGCTGATCACCCTTTATCCGGACCAGATCGCCATCAATATAGTGAAAGATGAAGCCGAAGCGGAAGCCATCCTGAACTGGCTGCAACAGAAAATCAACGACACCTGGGAAAGGCGGCAGGAAATTCAGCCCTGTTACGGCGTCGCCCCCCATCCTCGGATTCTCGACCTCCTCAAGCTGTTACCTCGCACCAACTGCCGGCAGTGCGGGCAGCCTACCTGTCTGGTGTTTGCCACCCGATTAAGCCAGGGGGTCGGCAGTGCTGATGACTGCCCCGGCCTTGAAGAGGCGGGCCAGACGAAACTTCGGGATTACTTAGGGCGGTTTGGTTTCGCAATGTAGCCGGAAGGCTAGTTAAGCAGCCAAAGATGTTGGTAGGCATTGGTTATTCCCCCTAGATCACGGATTAATCCCTCCCTCTTCCCTCGCGCCTCCCACCGGAAAAGACTTTACAGCACCCCTCGCCACGGTTTAACATATACCGGTTGTTTCAAGAATGCGGTATTAGGGAGAAAAAATGGCTTCTACCGGATATGTTTACGATGAGCGCTATCTATTGCACAAGACCGGAACCTGGCATCCGGAGCGTCCGGAACGCTTACTGGCAATTCATCAGCGCCTGCAGGAATCGGGGTTGCTGGACCGGGTGGTATTGATTCCACCTTATGAAGCTCCGCTCAACTGGATAGAGACCCTCCATGATCGAGACTACATCGATAAGTTTCGCAGGGCCTGCGAGAAGGGCCAGCAAATCTTTCAATCCGCCGACAATGGCATCTGCCGGGATTCCTACCGAATTGCTCTCCTGGCGGTAGGCGGGGTGCTGGCCGCCTGTGACGCCATGATGAGCGGCAAGATTAACAACGCCTTCTGTGCGGTGCGGCCGCCGGGCCATCATGCCGAACGGGCCCGGGCCATGGGCTTCTGTTTCTTCAATAATATCGCGCTGGGGGCGCGGTATCTCCAGGAGCATCATGGGTTGAAGAAGATTGCCATTGTCGATTGGGATGTGCATCACGGCAACGGCACCCAACACTTATTTGAAGAAGACCCCAGTGTCTTATATATCTCTTTGCACGAAGATCCGAGCTGTTGCTATCCAGGCACGGGCCGAAAAATCGAGAGGGGGCGCGGGGCCGGGTTGGGCTTCACCCTCAATATTCCTATGGCCCCCAACAGCGAGGATCAGGATTATCACCAAGCCTTTGATGACAAAGTGCTGCCGGCCTTAAAGGATTTTGATCCTGAGGCGCTGATGCTTTCGGCCGGCTTTGACGCCCACCAAGACGACCCTTTGGCCCACATTAACCTGACCCGGGAGGGATATCAGCAAATGGGCCAGGCTTTGGCCGGCTTCGCCCAGAACCACTGCGGCAGCCGGATTATCACTATCCTGGAGGGCGGATATAATCTGCAAGTGCTGGCCGATTGCATTGAAGACCATATACATATCCTTCAGAGCATTTAAAGTTCAGGGAGGGTTCATGCGGAAAATGATTTAGCAACTGCGAGTGACCGGTACCAGAAAATTTATTTTCTTTAAAGATTTGGAAAAAATACCGGATTGATTTTTTTCCCCAAATCTTTTATGCTAGTTACCAGTATTCGGATCAGCCCCGGCCGTAGCCCGGCTTAGAAATCCTGAGCCAGCCCACCGGCCCCAAATCTCAAACTCTGATTAAAGCTTATTCTTAAGGGTTAGATGCCAGATGGCGTCACCTCAGACCAGCAAATACCAATCCGGTTTTATTATCGGACATCGTTATGAAGTCATTCGTCCGGTGCGCCAAGAACCTTACGGCGAGGTTTTGCTGGTCCACGACCAGCTACTGGGGGTGGAAGTCGGACTAAAGATCCTGCCTGCCGACGAATCCCGGTTGAATCGTTACCTGGAATATTATCGGGCTGAAGCCGCGGGAGGGCTGAAATTGAACCAGCCCCATATTCTGGGGGTGCACCATCTGGATGAAACGCCGGAATGCATTTACCTGGTCCAAGAGCCTTTCGAAGGCACTACCCTGCTGGCTTTATTAGGCACCCACGAACGTTTGACGGTTCCGGATGCCTTATATTTCATCGAGGTTTTGGGCAAAGGTCTGGTCCTGGCCCATAAGCAAGGCATCATCCATCAGAACTTTAGTCCCCTAAATGTGCTGGTCTCAGCCACCGCCGGGGTTAAGATCGCCAACTTTGCCTTCCCGCCCGATTATGAAAATCTGCAGCAACCCGAAGAACTCCAGGCCTACATTCCTCCAGAGGTAATCCAGGGGGGGGAGCCGACTCCGGCCAGTAACCTGTTCTCGCTGGGGGTCCTCAGTTACCGGATGTTAGCCGGGATTTTACCTTTTCCTTTGGTGTGCGGTGAAGCCTTGCCTTATCAATTGGCCGGGGGGCCGCGGGAACTGGACAAGATTCCCTCCGCTTTACAGCCCTTGTTCACTCTATGTTTGCATGAAAATCCCAGCAAAAGGATTCAAACTGTGGCCGAGTTTTTGATCTGGCTCAGCCGCACCCGGGAATTGCTGGGATCCGAAGCTGAACCTAAAACCAGCGCCCTGGAAACTGCCCCCCCGCCGGTGCCGGAGGGTCGGCAAAAGCCTCCAGCACCGCAATTGGAAACCGGGCCCCCCGAACTTCGTCAACAGAGCAAACCGGAGTTTGTCAAGACGGTCCAAGCCGCGCTGGCGGCTATTTATCTTAAACTGAGCAGTTTCTACCCCAAATTGAAAAATATAGGCCAAGATATTGGCCATAAAGGCAAAAAGCTTCTTGACCAAGGGGGGGCCAAACTCCAGCTAATGTGGAACAAGCTCCAGCAAGGCGGGAATAAGCTCTGGGAGTTTTATAAAGGACGGCCCCTACAGGATAGAAAAATAATTTATGGATTGGGTCTGGGCTCCGCCCTGGCGGCTTTGATCCTGGTAATTTACTTCGCTGTTTCCGGGCCTTTTGAAAGGGTTGAGGCTCCGGCTAAAAGGGCGGCTACTCCTGCCACCCCCTCACCCCCAGATTCTGCTTCGACTCCCCTGGCTCCGATCAAGTCGCCGCCAGCCCGTGTGGCCATTCCCCCCCCCTCCTCCCGACCCGGTGAGACCAGCCGGCCAGATCAGACTGAGTCCGCCACACCGGAAAAACCCCAGGTGCAGTATCGGCTTCTGGTAGCGACCTATCAAAGTCCGAAATACGCCCTGCGGCTGCTCCGCAATTTGGACGAGGAGGGTTATAAAGCTTATATTCGCAAAGAACCGGGGCGGAATCATATTTTTTATCAGGTGTGGCTGCGCCCCTTTCCCACTCAGACCCAGGCGGAAGGCACGGCCAACTCCATAAAATCTAAATACGGGGTGGTACCCAAGGTGGTCAAGCAAAAACGCTAGCCCAGGAGGAGTGCGACTATTTCAGGCAATGAGATTAGCCAATGGATTCTTAATCCAAAGACGTTAGGAAGGTCAGAATACCATGGATAAGAGGGTTATTGGAATCGGTTTGGGAGCCCTGCTCATCGCTGCAGCGGTGCTGGGTTACAATATCTATTATAAGAGTGCTGAACCCGTTCCTTCGGCCCCAAAAAAGGCGGGGCCCGCTGAGATGGCGCCGGTCAGTCCACCGGCGCTGAGCCCTCCGGAAGAAAGCCCAGCCCCGCCGGTGGAAACCGGTCCGACCGAACCGTTGGAGCCTCCTCAGTTAGAAGAGACCCAGGATAAATCTACGGCGCCCCCTGAGAAAGAAGCGTTTGGCGTACTGGTGGCTAAATTTCCCACATATCAGGAAGCCAGTAAATTGATGGCCCAACTCCGGCAGCAAGGAAAGCCAACCTATATCCAGCCCAGCTCCGAGGAACCAACCCAGTATGAGGTCTGGACAGCCCCCTATCAACAGGAAGAGCAGGCTCAAGCTGCGGCTAAATCAATAAAGGCTAAATATGGGTGGTCTCCCCGAGTGGAAAGAATCGAAGTCTTGCCGCCCAAGTAAGCCTGATGACTAGGATAAAATAATTGACGGTAATTTATACTGACCTGCCTGAACTGGGGCGGGTAAAACGAGGCAAAGTTCGGGATGTTTACAGCCTGGATGACCAGGTACTGCTGGTAGCCACCGACCGGGTGTCGGCTTTTGACGTCATCCTGTCGGACCCGATCCCTGATAAGGGCCGGATTCTCACCCAGATTTCGGCTTTCTGGTTCCGGATTATCAGCGACCTGACCCCCCACCACCTGCTCTCGGTGGAAGTGGAGGATTTTCCCGCCCCCTGCCAGAAATACCGGGAGGTCTTGCAGGGCCGTACCATGCTGGTCAAACGGGCCGAGCCCTTGCCGGTGGAGTGTATCGTGCGGGGTTACCTGGCCGGATCCGGCTGGCAGGAATATCAGCAGCAAGGCAGCATCTGCGGCTGCCCCCTGCCGGCAGGGCTGTGCGAGTCGGACCGTTTGCCGGAGCCGATCTTCACTCCCTCCACCAAGGCGGAGATGGGCACCCACGACCAGAACATCACTTATACCGAAATGGTTGAGCTGGTGGGGGCGGCGACGGCGGAACAGGTGCGCGCTCAGAGCCTGGCCATTTACTGCCGGGCCCAGGCTCAGGCCGAACCCCAGGGGATTATTATCGCCGATACCAAATTTGAGTTTGGCCTGGCTGGAAATGAATTGATCCTGATCGACGAAGTGCTGACCCCGGATTCATCCCGCTTCTGGCCCCGGGTGGAATATGAACCAGGCCGGCCGCAGCACAGTTTTGATAAACAGTTCTTGCGGGATTATCTCATCGACACCGGCTGGAACCGGCAGCCGCCCTCCCCTCCCCTGCCCCCGGAAATCATCCAGGCGACCCGGAAGCGCTACTTGGAAGCCCTGGTCCGCCTCACCGGCCAGGAACTGGAAGACTGAGGCCAGCCGGGTCGGAGGCCGTCGCCCGCATCGAATAAAGGCCGACCAAAGAATAAGGAAGGGCAATGCCCAGCCGCCCTTCCCTTTATTTCATAATGTCATCGTGATTATTAGCGCCTTGGCTAATTTCGAAGGGAAAATCCTTAAAGAGCAAACGGGCGATGTCTTGCCAGTCATAGACAATCCGGAAAGGATGGGTCTGGCGGTTCCAGGGCTGGTCATAGACGATGGGGGTGACGCCATTTTGGGACAACTGCCAGCAGGTGTCCAGACGGTCCTCGACAAAGTATTCAATGCCGTGGTCGTGGAGATACTCCAATTTGGTGTCCGGGTCCCCGGTGGCAATGATGCGCATTGCCGTGGGCGGAACCTGGCTCAGGGTCCGGCACAGCCACATCTGGATCGGCTCGGTCCTGTCCCGCGCCGTGATAAATAACAGGGGCGCTTCCTGGGCCAGTTTAGTCAGCACCGGAACCGCATGCGGTAAAGGCTCGATCTCCAACTCATGGGGGCGGTCGATGAGCATCTCCAGGATTTCCATGATAATCGCCTGGTCCATCTTTAAACAGCGGTGCAGGTAAAAGTCGGTAATATCCTCATAGCGCAAGTGGTCCAGGCCGTAGCGTTCCCGCCCCAGATTGATAAAGGTGGTCATGATGTCGGCCACCACCCCGTCAATATCAAATGCAACTTTATCTGGGGAAATCAGCTCCAGAGAAGCAGCTGTGGGCCTTTTTACCAAAGTCACGCCCTCCTTAAATTCTGATCTTCTCATTATTATGCCGGTTAAATGTTTATGTTAAACGGGGCTCGGGTTAGTTTTTCATTAAATTCCAGCGCCTAAACAAAGTTACCCATCCGTCTAACCGCCCCTTTGAGACCGGGCCTGGCAGTGTTCAGAGGTTGTTCTGCTGATATTTTTGCAAAATGGCCAACACCTCGGCGTCGGTCAGATCATACCAGTTCTGATAGGCCTCGGCAACGGCAAAGGAGATCCCGCCCCGGATGTTCAAACACACCACTTCATCCACTTCCGGCTCAATAAACCTGACGGTTTTTTGAAAACCAGTAGGCACCGCGACGACGATCTTTGCCGGACGGCGCTTTTGGATAAATTTACTCGCGGCCAGCATGGTGTAGCCGGAAGCCAGCCCGTCATCGACCACAATGACCGATTTTTCAGTAAGATCGGGGAACGGCTTCCCGCCCCGGAAGCGCGTCTGGCGCTGGTGCAAGGTCTCCATCGTCCGGTTAACCTGTTCATCGATTTCACTCTGGCTTAACCTCAATCGGGGCAGCAGGGTTTGGTTAAAAATAACCTCGCCATCCGGATTGACTGCGCCGAACCCGGCTTCCGGGTTCCAGGGAATCTGGACTTTGCGGACAATCAGCAGGTCCAGGGGCAGATCCAGGAAGCGGGCGATCTCCACCGCCACCGGCACTCCGCCGGAAGGAATGCCCAGGACTAAGGTTCGGGTATTTTTATATTTTGCCAGCTTCTGGGCCAATTCCTTGCCGGCGGCCCCGCGGTCCGGGAACACTTGCACTTTGTCCCGAAATCTCGGCTCTTCTACAATTGCCATTATTTGTGGACCTCCTGGGCGGCCAGCCATTGGCGCCGGAAATCTTCTTCTAGGCGGGCCACCTGTTCGCGGAACCCCGTCTGAGTCAGCCGGGCGGCTTTGAGGCCGGCGGTAAGGTTGATTTCGGTCAGATACCAGTTCCCTTCCGGCAGGTGCATTAGATCAATGACGGCATAGGGAAATTTTCCTCGCATCATTACTTCCTGGCACCAGGACAACTGGGCGCTGCTCAAGGTTGCCGGCCGGGAGCAACCTCCAAGAACGAGATTGTTCCGGAAGTTATGGGGATTATCGCGTTCATAGGCTTCGATATAATCCCCCAGGATAATGGCTCTGAGGTCCCGGAAGTCGGGCACCAGGGGTTGCACTACCAGCGGGTAGGGCAATGGAGTCAAGGTGGCCTGGCTGACCAGATCTTCCAGCGAATTCCAGCGATTAACCCCCCGGCCGCAATGGGCCCGATCCAGCTTGGTGACAATCTGCTCCACGCCGCGGGCATGGTATTCATTGAGACGGGCCAGCAGGTCGCCCGGCTTGTGAGCCACAAAGGTGCCGGGCAGCATGAAGCCTCCCAGCACCTCGGCTTGGGCCGCTTTCGACCGGCTTAAAAGCTGGGCTAGGGCCGCGGGAAACAGGGTCACCCCCTGTTCCACCAGGTCTAACAGCTTGTATTCCTCTCCGGCCTTGAGGGCCATCAGGCCCAGCACCAGGTCCCCGGCCTGGAAACGCGGATAAATTTCCTTAAACTGCCGGGGGGTGCGGATAATCCGGCCGGAAGACGGTTGGCTCATGGCCTCCATATTTCAAACTTAGTGGAAAACCCGGAGGCTGTCAAGCCACGGCGAGCTATATCTTAGGCTGAAGGCCGAGCCCCGGGGCAATTTTCTGTTTACAGAGCATAAGTAAAAAAGGTATGGTAAGAAGTGATAATAAATATCATTACTACGAGGAAAGTACCGAACATGTGTTTAAGTATGAAACGAAGTTGTGTCTGCGGGGAATGCCAGGCGCATTTAATGAATCGGGACAATATCTTGCCAGCCGAGATCCTGGTCAATCTATATTGCCCGCAATGCCGGCATTTGGCGGTTTGGAACCCGGAGACGATGATCGAAGATAATGGCTGGATTTTGGAATATGATCTGGAAGCCGCCCAATTTTTCTTTTGGAAAAAGCTGAGGGAGCAATCCATAACTCCAGACTTTCTGTTTGACGAGGGTTATTGCAGCTGGCACGGCCTGACCCCTTTGGATCTGGATGAAAGCGCCCGGATCCATCGGGAATTAGCTCCGCTGTTGTCCCAAGACCGACTGGTCTATATCAATCGCTTGAAAGAAATGTGGACCGATTATGTCGCTAACTTGAAGGCCGACGGCTGGCGAAAGGCTCAGAGGACCTGAGGTTACACCCGCAGTTTGCCCACCGCATGCCAAGAGGCAACGACCGGATGACGGAAACTCGGTCGGCAACCTGGAGCTGGGCAACCAACCTGACTATCTGGGGCCTGGGGTAGAGGCCCCTTTTTTATGGAGATGGTTACCTTACAGGATATTATTGCGGCTCGAGAGCGGCTGCGCGGGCTGATCCTTCCCACCCCGCTGGTCTATTCCAATACCTTGAGCCGCAGTACGGACCGGGAAATCTTTTTAAAGCTGGAAAACCTCCAAATTACTGGCTCCTTCAAGCTGCGGGGTTCGCTTAACAAACTCAAACGGCTGACTGCCGCCGGGGAGATGACCGGGGTAGTAACCGCTTCGGCCGGCAACCATGCCCAGGGAGTGGCCTATGCTGCCTCCCGGTTGGGAATTCCGGCGACCGTTGTCATGCCCCAGTGGGCTTCCATCTCTAAACAACTGGCCACTGAGGGCTATGGCGGCCAAGTCATCCGCTACGGCGAGGATTTGGCCGCTGCCCTGGCCAAAGCCCAGGATCTGGCCCAGAGCGGTCTGACCCCGATCCATCCCTTCGATGACCCGGAAGTGATTGCCGGCCAGGGGACCATTGGGCTGGAAATATTGGCTGATCTTCCCAAAGTGGATAGCATCGTCGCAGCAGTGGGGGGCGGCGGGCTGGCCTCAGGCATCGCAGTGGCCGTGAAAGCAACCAACCCCCAGGTTAAGGTGATCGGCGCCGAAGCCAGTCTGGTCCCGGCGGCGCGGCGGGCTCTGGACGCCGGCCACCCGGTGACTGTCGCTGCGGCTGCGACCCTGGCCGACGGCATCAATGTCACCTGTCTGGGACAACATACCTTTCCCCTGCTTAAGCGTTATCTGGATGATTTGGTGCTGGTGAGCGAAGCTCAGATCGCCGAAGCCCTGCTGATACTGTTGGAGAAAAAAAAGCTGCTGGCCGAAGGCGCCGGGGCGGTGCCGATCGCCGCCCTGCTCGGACCGCTGCAGGGCCGCGACCTGGGAAAACAGGTGGTGCTGGTGATCAGCGGCGGCAACATTGATATTCCGCTGGTAGGCCGGGTGTTGCACCGGGGGCTGATTAACTCCCGGCGGCTGTTGACCCTGCAGGTGGTGCTGGCCGATATCCCGGGGGCACTGGGCAAGCTGTCCGCTCTGTTGGGAGAGCAAAACGCCAACATCCTGCATATCTATCACGACCGCCGATCCCGTAATCTTCCCCTGGATTACACCCGGGTGGAAGTGGATCTGGAAACCCGGGGCCCCGAGCACTGTGAAGCCATCATCCAGGCCCTGCAAACCGCCGGTTACCCGGTGGAAGAAAAATAACCTTACCGGCGAAGGGATAATCATGGAGGGAAAACAATGCCGCTAGACTGCCGTTTTTAGTGCAGCTAGGGCTAGGCCAACGTCGTGGGTAAAAAAAGCAATCTATAGTTGATAATCCAGCAGTGATATGGGAAGATGAGACTAAAGTTATGGTGATTTCACCAAAAATCAAAGCGGCGATCGAGGCCTCCTCTTGGATTCGCCGGATGTTTGAAGAAGGGGCTGAACTAAAGGCCCGTCTCGGAACTGACCGGGTTTATGATTTTACCTTAGGCAATCCGGACCTGGAACCACCACCGGCGTTTAAGAAGGCCCTGTGGGAGGCAGTCCAGGACCCCCAGCCCGGATTACACCGCTATATGCCCAACGCCGGGCTGCTGGCCAGCCGTCAGCAGATCGCCCAATACCTGGAAGAACTGCACGGCCTGCCCTTTACCGCCGACCATGTAATCATGACCTGCGGCGCTGCTGGCGGCCTCAATGTCATCCTCAAGGGCCTGCTCGATCCAGGGGATGAGGTGATCATTCTGGCTCCATTTTTTCCAGAATACCTGTATTATATCGATAATCATGGCGGGGTCTGCCGGGTGGCGGAGACCGACGACTACTTCCGGATCGACCTCGGGTCCCTGGAGGCAACCCTCAGCTCCCGGACCCGGGCGGTGCTGATCAATTCTCCCAATAATCCTACCGGGCAGATCTACGATGAGGCCAGCCTGCAAGCTTTGGGACAGCTGCTGGCTGATTATAGCCAACGGTATGGACGCCCCATCTATCTGATCAATGACGAGCCTTACCGGCGCCTGGTATACGATGGCTGGTCCCTGCCCAGTGTGTTTGCGGCCTATCCCCATACCCTGGTGGCCACCTCGTTTTCTAAGGATCTGTGTTTGCCGGGGGAGCGGATCGGCTATGTGGCGGTCAGCCCCCAGGCCCAGGGTCGCCAGGAGCTGGTCACGGCCTTGATCCTGGCCAATCGCATCTTAGGGTTTGTCAATGCCCCGGCCCTGATGCAGCGAGTGGTGGCCCAATTGACTCATCAGGGGGTGGAGTTGAACACCTATGCCGAGCGCCGGGAACTGTTTTCCCAGATACTCAGTGACGCCGGTTATGAGTTGGTCAAGCCCCAAGGGGCCTTTTATCTCTTCCCCCGCTCCCCCATCCCCGATGACGCGGCTTTTATCCAGGAACTCAAACAGGAAAACATCCTGGCCGTTCCGGGGCGTGGATTTGGCCGGTCCGGCTATTTCCGGTTGGCCTTCTGCGTTCCCCAATCCATGATTGAACGAGCCGCCTCCGGGTTTGCCCGGGCGCGGGATCGGGTGGTGTAAAGGAAGATGTCCAGGAAAACAAAGCTGCCGCGGCCAGTGCCGCTCGGCGAGGTCTTGAAGAAGATTCTAAAGCCCGCGGATTTACGCGCCACCGGCCAGCGGGCCCAGATTCGCTGGGCCTGGGAGAGGGTGGTCGGCGACCAACTGCGTTCCCAGACCCGTCTGGTAAATTATCAACGAAAAGTCCTGTGGATCGAGGTCCGATCCAGCCTCTGGATGCAGGAGTTGCAGTTTCTCAAGCCCCAAATCCTAGCGGATTTACAGGAATTATTGGGGCCTGGGGTGGTCAAGGACCTGCGCTTTACAATCGGCGCCGAAGAGTTAGTATAACAAGAATTAATTGCAGCCCAAAATTTTCTCAGGGTTGTATCGGGGTTATACCCGGCAGCCGGAAAACAAAGTAGAATCATGATGATACCCATGCTATAGTATCTCCTGACGGTGTAAACATCGGGAGAAGGACAATTTTTACCAGCAGAGGAGGTTGAAAGGGATGAGTAATGCTGCTACAGAGACTCTGGATAAATTGCTGGCTGGGAATCAACGCTTTGTCCGCGGTGAGCAGGCCTCCCGGAATTTTAAAGCCCGACGCCAGGAACTCCTGGCCGGACAGAAGCCTTTTGCGATCGTGCTTGGCTGTTCGGATTCCCGGGTCCCGCCGGAACTGCTGTTTGACCAGGGGTTGGGCGACATTTTTGTGATCCGCACCGCCGGCCAGGTCCTGGAAGCCACCACCATTGCCAGCATTGAATATGCCATCGATCACTTGCAGGTCCCGCTGCTGGTGATCCTGGGCCACGATAATTGCGGGGGAGTGACGGCGGCGGTGACCCATGAGGGCCGGGGGGAGGGCAATATCGGCGTGCTTTTCAGTAAAATTGTCCCTTCCATTGACCGGGCCCGCCAAATGGAGATTCCAGCTGCCGAGTTTATCGAGGCCGTGGCCGATTTCAACCTGGATGCCCTGGCCGACCAACTCTTCGCCGAGAGCCCCATAGTCCGGGCGGCGGTCAACCAAGGCCGCTGTCGCATAGTGGGGGCCAAATATTTTCTGGGCCCCGGCGAGGTCAAAATCCTTACTCCTGAGTATCGGCCCTCTGACTAGGGTCCATCCGGACAACCTAACTTCGGCTGCCGGGGGAGGACGAGTTTCTGAATGGAAATTAATTAAACTTTTTAATAAGTTTTAAGAATTATGTCTCCATCCGGCGCCATCGCCCTGATCGCCATGCCCTGGCCGCTGTTTGACCGGCCCTCCGTCCAACTGGCGGCGCTGAAGGCTTATGTGGAAAGCCGCGCCCCGCAGCTCCAGGTGGAAATCTTTCACCATTATCTCGCAGTTGGAGCCAGTCTGGGGGTTGAACTCTATCAGCAGATTGCCGCCGGAGGGCTGGAAACTGAATTGTGCTACGGGACGCTCCTGTTTCCGGAACGGCGGCAGCAATTAGAAGATGCCTGGGGTCGACGCCCTCCCTCAGGTTTGAAGATTTCCTTAACTGAAATTTCCCGGTGCTTGGAGAACTGTTTCCATTACTTTGTCCACCGGGTAGATTGGCGGCGTTTTGCCCTGATCGGATTCTCCCACTGCACCTGGCAGTTGACCGCATCCCTCTATGGCACACGTCAACTCAAGGCCAGACACCCCCATCTGCCGGTGGTGGCGGGAGGCTCCGGCTGCGGCGGGGAGATGGGTGCCAGCCTGCTGAAAACCTTTCCAGAAATCGATTACGTCATTCAGGGCGAAGGCGAGGAGGCTCTCCTGCAACTGGCAAAGGAGTTAATCAGGGGGCGGCGCGGTTCTGAGCCAAGCCACCAAAATATTCTTTATAAAGGCGCGCCAGAGCTCCCGGAATCTCGGTTTTGCCCAGCTAAGGAACCTCAAGTGGCTGATCTGGACAGCCTCCCATTGCCTGACTACCGTCCTTATTTCAAAGAAATCGCCGAACATCTCGGTCCGGAGCCATTTCTGGCGACCCTGCCGGTGGAGGGGTCCAGGGGGTGCTGGTGGCAGCAGGCCGGAGGCTGTAAATTCTGCAACCTCAACCTGCAATGGCAGGGCTACCGGGCCAAGTCCCCGGCGCGGTTAATCCACGAGATCGAAACGCTATCGTCCACCTACAGCTGTTTAGACTTTGCCCTGATGGACAATGTCTTGCCACGTCAGGGGTTGCCGGAAATCTGCCGGGGCCTAACGGGTCTGAAACGGGATTGGCGGATTTTTTTAGAGCTGCGCGCCGATTTGCCGTCCGAACTGTGGCTCAAACTGCGCCAGGCCGGGGTGCAGCAGGTCCAGATCGGCATTGAGGCACTCAGCGCCAGCCTGTTGAAAAAGATGAACAAGGGCACCACCGTGATGAATAATGTTTATGCCCTGAAGCGCTGCGCCGAGGTCGGAATAATCGCCCATGCCAATCTGATCTATGATTTTCCCAGCGCCAGTCCTGAGGAAGTTTCCGAAACTTTAAGCGTCCTGCCGTTTCTGGCCCCTTTCCCGCCCCTGACCGCGGTGCGGTTTTTCCTGGGAATTGGCAGTCCGCTTTATCGCCGAGCCGAGTTGGAGGGGCTTAAGTTAACCGGCAATCATGCCGATTATCAATCGTTATGGCCCAAGGCTGATTTTCCGCATCTAAAACTGGTTAAACAAGGTTATCAGGTGATCAACAACAGTCCAAAGACCATTTGGCGGCCGGTGCTCCAGGCCATTAAAGAATGGCAGCGGCATTACCGGGCTGTGGAGCGCGCTTATCCGGGGCAGCCGCATTTAAGCTTACGGGACGGCGGCAGTTTCATCTTGCTCAAACGGCTCCAGCCCTCTTTACCCCATCAGAATTTCCGGTTGCAGGGCCGGTCGCGGGAGATCTACCTTTTCTGCCAGTCACCCTGCTCCTTAACCCAAATCCATCAGCAGTTCCCCCATTTCACACCGGAGCAGCTGACCACCTTTTTGGACGGACTGGTAAGCCAACGCTTGATGTTTCGAGAGGGCCAATCCTATCTGGCTCTGGCCCTCCAAGAGGGGCGCTATGCCAGAACCGAGGGCTGACGACCGGCCAGTAACGGTCCTGCTTGTGGACGACGATCCCCAGATCCTCCGGCTGGGCCAGGAATTACTGCAACATCTGGGTTATCAAGTCCTTGGCGCTGCCGACGGCGACCAGGCCGTAAACCTCTATGAAGCCAGGAATCCTGCCGTTGACCTGGTCATTTTAGATTTTCTCCTGCCTTGCCGGGACGGTGGCCAAGTCTTGCGGCAACTGCGGCAATTTGACCCCCAGGCCAGAGTTATCGTAGCTTCCGGCTTTTTTGAACACAGAGACATTGAGCAACTGAAAGCGGCTGGCGCCAGCGGGCTGATCAATAAACCTTACCGGGTCCAGGAATTGGAGGAGCAGATCAAGAAAGTCCTGGGGCAGGGAGCTGGATAATTTGGTTGGCCTAACGCGCCGCTTGCCGACGATTAGCCAAGCCATATTTTTCTCATGATTTTTATCAGATGTCAGCGTATAATAATTGTATAAGTCCAGCACACGCGAATCAAATCTATCCCGATTATAAAATCCCCAAGGTGCCGGATGTCCTCAGACTTATCAATCCATTGGCCGGCCGCACTGCAGCCCGGAGATCTGTTGGCCGTGGTAGCTCCGGCCAGCCCGGTGGCCCGGGAACCGTTCCGGGCCGGGGTGCGTTGGCTGGAAGAGTGGGGTTTTAGAGTCCGTTATGGGGAGGAAATTTTTCAGGATCGCCCCTATGAGACCGCTGCTGACCAACAGCGCAGCCAGCATCTGATCCAGACCCTGGCTGACCCCGAAGTCCGGGGGGTGCTGTGCGCCCGGGGCGGCTATGGGTCCTTGCGACTCTTGGAACATCTGAACTTCGCCGCTTTAACCGCCTATCCCAAGCTGTTTGTCGGCTTCAGTGACGTAACCAACCTGCTGTGCACCTTTTACCAGCGGCTTAATCTAGTAACCTTCCACGGCCCCACTGTGGCCCACCTGGAAGCACTGACCCCGGCGGCCCGGGCCAGCCTGCAGGCGGTGTTGACTGCTCCGGACTCATTAAACCTGAAATTTACCGGCCTGATGGTTTTGTGTCCGGGTCAGGCCCAGGGGCCTTTACTGGGCGGCAATCTGACCACCTTGTGCCATCTGATCGGCACCCCCTTCGCCCCCCAACTGGCCGGGCATGTGCTGTTTCTGGAAGACCACAATGAAGCCCGCTATCGGATCGACCGTTTGCTCCACCACCTGAGGCTGTCCGGGGCATTGCAGGGGGTGGCGGCGGTGGTGCTGGGGAGTTTTACCCGCTGCGGGGCGGTGACTCCGCTTTTAGAAATTTTTCGTACTGCTTTAGCGCCTTTACAAATCCCGGTGCTAGCCGGGTTGCCAGTCGGCCATCAGCCGGACAACCATACCCTGCCCATCGGCGCCTGGGCCTTAGTGGACGCCGAAGCCGGAAGTTTGCAAATCGAGGGCTAATGCTTTCATGAGAGGACATAACCATGTGGGATTGGCAGCTATTGCTGTGTAACTTGCAGAAATTACTGATTGCGGCGCTCATCGGCGGCTGCATCGGCTTTGAACGGGAGTCTCATGGACAAGCTGCCGGGCTCCGGACCAATATCCTGGTCTGCGTGGGCTCCTGTCTGATGATGATGCTCTCTTTGCATATAGAAGAACTCTACCGTCATCTGATGGAGCATGACTCCGTGGTCCGTCTGGATCCGGCCCGGATCGCCTCCTATGCCATCGCCAGTATGGGTTTCCTGGGCGCCGGAGCCATCATTACCGGCCGGGGTTCGGTGCGGGGGTTAACCACGGCCGCCGGTCTCTGGCTGGTTACCGGCCTGGGGCTGACCATTGGGGCTGGATATTTCATGCCCGCCATACTTTGTACTATTATCAGTTTGGTGGTCCTTTTCGGATTCATGCAGATCAAATCCATTCTGCCCCGCGAAGAGCATACTTTGCTAACCTTAAAATTCGTTAGAAAAACTAATCCCCTCGACCGGATCAAGCAAATTATGGCAGAACATCAGGTCCTGATCAATTTCATCAACTACAAGGCTGAACCGCCCGCCGATATGGTGACTTATCGTTTGCGCCTGCAGAGCAGAGAAGATTTACCCTGGGGACAGATTGTTAAGCAGTTGTCAGACCTGAAATGGCTGCAGGAAATTCATTGGGAAGAAGGGGAAGTGCCCTAACCGCCAAGATGCCGAAGGATAATGGCTAGGGGGCCTCAAGACTGCCTGCTATGACGGCCAGCGGCAGCTAAGATATGGTCTGCAAAAATCAAAACGGATAAATCCTCAGCTATCTTCAGGTCAGGTAAGCGTGCAGGCCGGGGAGCAGAAAGCTTACCCCGAAATAGGTAAACAACACTGCCAAAAAGCCCACCACCGCCAGGATGGCGATCCGCTTGCCTTGCCAGCCTCGGACCAGGCGGGCATGCAGTAGGGCGGCGTAGATCAGCCAGGTGATCAGCGACCAGGTTTCCTTAGGGTCCCAGCTCCAGTAACTGCCCCAGGCTGACTCGGCCCACACCGCACCGGTGAGAATGCCCAGAGTAAGCATAAAAAACCCGATCATGATGGTCCGATAAACCAGGTGCTCCAATTCCCAAACCGATGGAATCGGGTCCGCCTCAGGGCCGCCAGGCTGGGCGTCCCGGCCCCGGATCAGATAGAGCAAAGCGGCGCCAAAACCGAGAGCAAAGGCAGCATAACTTATAAAGCAGGTAATTACATGAATCTCCAGCCAGTTGCTTCTAAGAGCCGGGATCAGCGGGGTAATCCGGCTGTCAATGCCGCCCAGCGAGGCATAGGCCAGCAGGAGGAAAGCCAGGGTGGTGATCAGCGCTCCTAGGAAGGACCGGGTTTGGCGCCAAAAGACCAGACAGACCACTCCCACCAATGACCAGGAGCAAAACACCAGGGACTCGTAGAAATTGGATAAAGGGGCATGGCCAATGCCTAACTGGTAAGACTCTATCCAGCGAGAGATCAAGGCCCCGGTATGGCCGCCCCAGCCCAACACCAGGCCGAGGCGGGCCGGCCAGTTCAGGCCAGGGCGGTGGAAGACCGCGGCCACCAAGAAGAGCAACGCCACCCCAAAATAAATTATGGTTACCACTCCTAAAATTTGAGCGCTCATGGCGAGGCCCCTTTTTCCAGCCGGGTCAGCAGCCGGTTTAACCGCCGCTGAAAGGCTTCTTTGTTCCGGGCCCCACTGCCATGGACCTGGATGAGCCAACCGTCTTGGGCATCCGGCTTCAGAGCTATGGCCCAGCGCTGCCGGGGGGTGAAAAAAGCCAACCAGAAGCCCGGCAGCAACAGAATAAACCCGGCATAAGCCCACCAAACGCCGGGGTCTCTCTTCACCATCAGCCCGGAGGCATAGCGGGTGCCCAGCTCGGCCAGGGTGAAGCGATGCGGACCGGGTTGACTCTGGGCGCCTTCGGGAAAATTCTTTGCAACCCAAAAGATCGCCGGGTGTCCAGGCCCATTCTTATAGCCCAGCAGCAAGGCCGGACCCAGACCCTGGAAATTCGGTTCAATACGCAGGACGATAAGCGAAGCTTCTCCCCCCGGAAGGTCAACCTTGGTCCGCCAAGGGACCTCTATCTGGCTACAAAGATTACCATGACAGACATTGAGACGGATCGGACCGGCCGGCACCGTCTGGTAACTGGCCTGGTAGAACCTCAACCCATTATAGGATAAGGGGTCATTAACCCGACAGATGCCCTGGAAGACTTGCCGGTCTTCGCTGATAAAGCTGAGTTCAGAGCGATATTCCCGTGGGGTGCCGTCGGGGTAGGATATTATCTGGAACCTGTCAAGCCGCAGCGAGAAATCCAACTGCCGGCTGTCATGATGCCCGTCCATTTCTATACGATTTACGGCTTCGCCTTCAGGAATTACCACATGGCCCTGAAACCCCCAGATCATGCCAATGAGGCCGCCCAGGATAATTAAGACAATGCTCAGATGGATCAGATAAGGCCCCAGGTAGCCCCGCCGCCCCCGGAAACTCAAATACCAGAAGGTATGTCCTTCCGCCTGGATTTGCGTCCTTCCCAGGACCTGCTGCAGATAGGTCTCCAATTGCATTTGGGGGTCTTGGTCCTTGATCCCCCAGCGCACCTGGCCGCGCTCGGGTAAGGCCTGGTACTTCTCCAATGCCAGGGGTTGATTGAGGCGGCGCAGGGCATCGGGCCAACGGTGGCAGGAACAGGCGATGAGATTGGCCAAAAGCAGGCCGAGCAGAGCTAAAAACCAGGGACTCTGGTAAACCCTGGCTAGATTCAACCACCAGATAAGCGCTGCCGCCTGGGATCCGAAGCGGTTGACATAATATGCATATTCCTCGCCCTGGGGCAGCAAGGTGCCGATGAGCGAGGCTCCGGCCAGGAGAAGCAATAGTACCAGGGCCAACCGGATTGAGGTCAAACTGCTCCACCAACGCTGGAGCAGATTTTGCAGAGCTTTGTTTTGCGTCACAATCTGAGGACTTGGCGGGGAAAGGGAATCACGGTTGATCTATACAAGATGTCGCTACTAACTTTCAGGTATTCGAGATTGCATCAAAGCAGAAACAAAAATTGACGCAGGCTAAGGCAACTTCAATCTTCATCTAATTCCTCTTCTTCTGCCCCTTCCTCTACCTCCAGTATATATTCCTCGTATTCCTCCAGGGTAAGCAACTCATCAAGCTCTGAGTCCAGAAGATTTTCGACTCTCAGGAGCCATCCCTCGTTATAAGGGTCCTCATTGGCAAGTTCCGGCGATTCGAGAAGCTCTTCGTTGATTTCGGTAACCTCGCCTGAAACCGGGGTCAGAAGTTCCAACCGGCCTTCAGGGGTCTCGACGACGCTAAAGGCCTCATCTTTTAACAGCTCTTCACCCTCATCAGGCAGGTTAAAGCCGCTGATTTCCCCCAATTTTTCCTGTAGATAATCAGAGATACCGATAGTGGCACAGCCGTCCCCATCCACCCTGACCCAAAGATGGTCTCGGCTATACCGAAGTTCCCCAATTTCTCTCACTTATATCTATCTCCTTGTTAGAAAGCCTGTACCGGCAATAAGCTAAAGTTGATGATTTATAATCATACCTCTCAGCTTTTGCAAGATTTTTTTAAAAGCTCTGGTCAATGAAACTTTTCAGCCGGGTAAAATATTTCTGGTCGCCGACCAGATAGGTGTCATTATGGCCAGCCCCAGGGATGGGATAAAATTCTTTCGGCGGCGGAGCCATTTTATAAAGCTGTTCTCCCATCCAGAAAGGGACAATTTCATCCTGTTCCCCATGAATAAACAATTTGGGAATCTTCAGGGCCGCAAGCCTCTGGGTGAGATCAAACTTATGAGCAAACAGGACTTTGCCGGGGAGCCAGGCATAGTGGTGGCGGGCCATATCACCGATCCTGGTGAAAGCCGACTCCACGATCAGGGCCCGGACCACCACCTGGGTGGCCAGATCTGCTGCTATTACTCCCCCCAAAGAACGGCCCAGGAGCACTATCTGTAGCGGCCGGACGGCCAAGGCACTGCAAAGGTGATGATAAGCAGCCCGGGCATCTTGATAAACCCCCGCCTCACTGGGACGCCCCTGGCTGAGGCCATAACCGCGATAATCAAAAATCCACACCCCCAGACCGATCTGATGCAGCCGGGTAATATAATCCAGCCGGTGACTGATGTTACCGCCATTACCATGGCACCACATTATTACCGGTGCGGATCCCTTGGCCGGAACATACCAGCCGTGCAGCTCGAGGCCATCTTCATTGGTAAAAAAGCATTCTTGAAACTGCAAGCCCATTTGGAGCGGGGTAGCCTCCAGTCGATGGCTGGGGAAAAAAATAAAGGTTCGTTCGATCAAGCCTTCGCAAGCCGATAACCACATCAACATACCCCCCAGCAGCACCACTAGAATCGGAATTGCCTTAGATTTCCCCATCTGCAACCATCGTCAGGCTGACATTAGGATTATTATCTCCCTACCGGAAGCCCAGGGCAAGATCAATTTTCCTTAGTCAGGCCGGTTGGGGGCGTGTGGCGAGGACTTTTCTAGTGGCAAAATCAACCACATTATGATATGCACCCTGTGGAATTGCCATGGGGCTGGCACTCCAGGCAAAGCCCGGAGCAGCTAACCATTCCCCGTCGCCCAGAAAGGTTTATAAATGCACCCTCTGCTGGACGGCAATCCAGGTGAAAAGCGTCTGTTGCTGGGCAATGAAGCCATCGTCCGGGGGGCTTTGGAGGCCAGAGTTGGTCTGGCCGCCACCTATCCCGGCACTCCGGCCTCAGAAAGTGATCGACTTTATCACCTTTCCCGGGAAACCGGGCTATATTTTGAGTATTCGGTCAATGAAAAAGTAGCTCTGTAATATGCCGCCGGAGCCGCCGCTTCCGGCCTGCGGGCCTTATGTGCCATGAAGCATGTCGGCGTCAATGTGGCCGCCGATATGTTGATGACTTTGGCCTATGTGGGGGTCAGAGGCGGTTTAGTCCTGGTGTCCGCCGACGACCCTTCCATGTTCTCCAGCCAGAATGAACAGGATAATCGCTACTATGCCAGGCTGTCGGGACCGCCGCTGCTGGAGCCCTCCAGCCCCCAAGAGGCCAAGGAGATGGTGGCCTATGGCTTCCACCTCTCGGAGGCCTTGCGATTGCCAGTGCTCCTCAGGACTACTACCTGGATCAATCACACGCGCGGAGTAGTGACCCTGGGGAGCCTGCCACAACCCTGCCGACTAGGCCATTTCCATAAAGACCCCTCCAGTCAGGTGATGGTGCCGGCTGGGGCCCGCCGGGGCCATGCCACCCTTTTGCAACATCAGGCCCAGGCCGCCCAGGAGGCGGAAAAGTGTCGGTTTAATGAGATCCTGGGTAGTGGGCCTTGGGGGCTGGTGGCCAGCGGGGTCAGCGTCAATTATGTCCGTGATGCCGTCGCTGATTTAGGTCTGGAAAATCAGGTCACCATTCTTAAACTGGCCTTTACCCAGCCGCTGCCGATTGAATTGGTCAGCACCTTTTTGACCCAGGTGAAGAAAGTGCTGGTGGTGGAAGAACTGGAACCCTTTCTGGAAGAGGCCTTGCGCGCCTTGGCCCAGAGTTTAGGCCTGACCCTGCCGATCCGCGGCAAAGGCCCGGAATTTTTTTCCCGGCTGTACGAATACCATCCCCGGTTGGTACGCCAGGTTATGGCCCGCTACTTTGGGGTCGACTACCAGCCCCCCGAATTGATAGACCCCGCCCGAGTTTTAGGGGCCCTGCTGCCGGAACAGCCGCCGATTCTCTGCCCTGGCTGCCCCCCATCGGGCCAGGTATTACACGGTCAAGATGGCCTTGCAGGATTTGGGGCTAGAGGCGGTATTCCCGAACGATATCGGCTGCTACACTTTAGGCCTGATGCCGCCTTTATCCATGGTAGATTCTATGATCTGCATGGGGTCCAGCATCGGGACGGCGGCTGGCATCTCTCGGGCTACGGATCAGCCGGTGGTCGCTTTTATCGGCGATTCCACTTTTTTCCATGCCGGCATACCCGGGCTAATCAACGCGGTTCATAATCAGCATAAATTTCTTTTGGTGATCCTGGACAACGGCACTACCGCCATGACCGGACATCAGCCCCATCCGGGGGTAAAACCGGCTCCTCCCGGCTATGGCGGACAGCGGATTGATTTAGTCAAGTTAGTCCAGGCTCTGGGTGTGGAGGCTGTAGAAGTCGTCCATCCCCTGCAATACGACAAAAATTTACCGACTGTTAAAGAGCTTCTCCGCCAATCCGGGGTGCGGGTGCTGATCTCTCGCACTCCCTGTATTTTATATGTGCAGCGTTTGTCCAAATCTAAACAACCCAGGACTTTTTATGTCGGTCCTAAGTGTCAGGATTGCCGCCACTGCCTGGATTATTTTGGCTGCCCGGCCCTGCATCCCAGCCTGGTGGCAAGCCAAGGCGGGCGCATGGTAATCGATGAGGCCCTGTGTGCCGGCTGCGGATTCTGTGCTCAATGGTGCGAAGCTATCCATGCCAAATAACACCATAGATCAGTCATTAAAATTGCGCATTTTTTGTACCGGCGTCGGGGGGCAGGGGACGCTGCTCGCCTCCCGGGTCCTAGGGGAAGCTGGGCTGACCGCGGGGTATTCGGTTCTGGTCAGCGAGACCCATGGCATGGCCCAACGGGCCGGCAGCCTCCTGGCCGTCAATATGGTTTTGCTGGGAGCTTTGGCCCAAACCGAGCGATTGTCTTTTCTCAGGGGAACAATTGTCCAAACCATCACCCGCCTCTCTCCTCCGAAATATATGGACACCAACCTGGAGGCCTTTCGGTTGGGAGTGGAGGCCGCAGCCCAGCAATTCAATACTCTATAAGAAGGGCTGCTCAGGCAGGTCTATTGGCAACAGCCAGGGAATTAAGCAATATCCATTGACAGTCCAAACTGTTGTTGATAATCTTATAAATCTAAGTCGGGACGTAGCGCAGTCTGGGAGCGCACCTGAATGGGGTTCAGGGGGTCGGAGGTTCAAATCCTCTCGTCCCGACCATTAATTAGTAAATATTAAGGCAAGTTATGGAGGAGAGTCCGGACTTGTCTTTTTTCATTATGGGATTGACGTGCACATAACTTGCACGATTTTCTTTTTGATAGGACTAAGCAAGACCTTCGGTTAAGGGAAGGGGCGGCACCCAAATAGCATCATGAGGCACTTCCCCCAGTGGTTCGCGCTCGGTTTTATTGAGACTTGCAATCCAGGCAGCCGAATAAGCATAGAGGCATATGCAGGCTACTATAACTTACCTAACGAAGCAGAGACCTCTGAGCCTTCCGACCATCGAGTAAACCGAGCCAAAGTCCGCAGTTGGGTTTCAGTCCTTGAACTGTCGATTTATTCTTACTGGCTGATTTCATAAAACCGGGGTGGCTTGAGGAAATATTTCGAGGCACTTGAGCCGGGCAAAAAGCGCAAAGCCAACGAGCATCCATAATCGATTGGCGTCGGGGATGCGGGATTCTAAACGGCCCGAAGCCAGATGAGCAGCCGACTTCTGTCTGGTTATACAAAAATTAGTAGCGCAGGGCGTCGTAATACAGTTGATTTGGCGGGCATCTAACGCCTGCTCGGCTTGTAAGCGAGGCCAGATAGACTCTTTAGGATCACTCGGTGTATCGATTGTAATTCTGCAAATCTGCACATTTAACTCTTCATCTATGGCCCGTGAAAATCCAGCAGTAGCATCGGCAAAGGACAAATCTTTTCCATCGATCAGGCTTCCAGCGGAGACTGAGGCGCTGCCTAAATAGATCCTAACCACCTCGGCGGTTCCAGGGACGAATGCCGGAACCTGTCAGGCTGCTGTCTTGATGAATAATCAGCTCCCGCGGCGGGACTCTCTCAAGGTCTAGGCCTGTATAACGTGAGGTCAGAAAATGAACCTGTTGATTGGCCGAACCCAAAAGGCCTTTTCCATAATATGCTTATTGCCGTAGCTCCAAAAAAGTAACGGTTGGAGCATTAAGACAAGC
>JBKHJN010000065.1:0-7667 GCA_046538075.1 Desulfobacteraceae bacterium
TGGAGGGAATCGGGCGGAGAATAATGGTTGCCCTCCACTGCCACAGTATCATGGCTTTCGGCCTATACTATATTCTTACATATTGTCTTCGTATTGACCTTTCTTAATTTCCTTAGCAGCGATAGTGACTCCTGGCTTTTTTGAGTATCACCAGTGAAAACCAGCCCTGCGGATCGGTAAACCATCGGGTGGCGACCAAGCCGGCTTTCTGAAAATCCCGGTTGGCCTGCTCCCGACTAAATTTCTGGCAGATTTCGGTGCGGATGGTCTCACCGGGCTTTAAGGCTAGGGATAAATCGAGATCAGCGATGGTCGCCCCAGTCTGGCGGGTCGCCCGCAGGTGCATCTCCACCCGTGCCTTTTCCTTTACGAAGACCGCCAGGTGCTCAAAATCGGCGATATTGAAGTCGGCGTTAAAGGATTTATTGATATGGCGCAAGATGTTTTTATTGAACTGGGCGGTGACCCCTTGGTTATCGTTATAAGCGGCTTCGATAATTACGGCCGGTTTGAGCAGATCTAGACCCAATACCAGTCTATCCTCGGGATTCATGATCTGAGCCACATTCTTGAGGAACATGGTCCTTTCTGCTGGGGAAAAGTTGCCGATGGTGCTGCCCAGGAAGGTGATTAACTTCCGGGTGCGGGGCAGCACTTCCAGGTGCCGGGTAAAATCGGCAATGATCCCCAGAATCTGCAGGTCTGGAAACAGCTCCAAAAGTTCTGCACTGGCCTCATAAAGGGCGCTAGTACTGATATCGACCGGAACATAGCGGAACCTGTTTAAACCCATTCGGTCGGCCGCGTCTAACATAATTCTGATCTTTTGATGGGAACCGCTGCCCAGTTCCACCAGGTCTCCAGAATCCTGGGCAAAGAAGGCCATGAGTTCAGCCGCGGCGAACCTGAGGATATTTAGCTCCGTTCTGGTCAGATAATACTCGGGCAGGTCGCATATCCGTTCAAACAACCAGGACCCGTAAGCATCATAAAAATACTTGCTGGGGAGCCGCTTCTGAGGCTGAGTCAAGCCCTCCACAATATCCTGGCCGATTTTCTGACCAGGGTCTTCAGCAAGGCAGTCCAGTATTTCCAGGCGCTCGATGGGTTGGCTGATTCTTTTGGGCAATTTCATCGCAGACCTCCGGGGAATTATTGCTGAGACGAATGAATTTTTAAGGTTAAGTTATTGCCTCAACGACACGGCACGAAACGCACGCTGGATTGTGAATCCTGGGTTACTTTTTGTATAGCCGCCAAGGTCCGGGTAATGTGCTCGCGGGTATTATCCACCCCTAGAGAGAGGCGGATAGCGCAATGAGCCTGTTCCTCGGTAAGCCCCATGGCCAGTAGGGCATGGGAGGGGTTGGGGGAGCCGGAGCGGCAGGCCGACCCCGAAGAAAAAGAGATGCCCTGTTGGTCAAGAGCCAGGACCAAGGATTCCCCCCGGATACCCGGCAGAGAAAGGTTAAGGGTATTGGGTAGCCTTTCTTCGGCATGCCCATTTAGCCTGGCCTCCGGAAAAATCTGCAAAATGCCTTCCCACAGTTCATCGCGCAGGATTTGGACCTCCGCCATTTGGCCGAGACGCTTTTCCGCCAGTTCGGCGGCCACCCCCAGGCCGACAATCCCCGGGGTGTTCTCGGTGCCTGCCCGGTGGCCGCTTTCCTGCCCGCCACCATGCAATAAGGGTTCCAAATCGAGTCCTTTTATGACATACAAGGCCCCGATCCCTTTGGGTCCATGGAATTTATGGCCCGACAGGCTGAAGAAGTCCACCTCCAAAGCTTCCACGTCTACCGGGATCTTCCCTACCGCCTGCACCCCGTCGGTGTGAAACCAGGCGCCATGCTCATGGGCCAGGACTGCCAAGTCCTTTATGGGCTGGATGGAGCCGGTCTCATTGTTGGCCACCATGATGCTCACCAGGCAGGTCTCGGCACTCAAAGCCTGTTCCAGGTCGGCCAGGCGCACCCGGCCATATTCATCCACTGGCAGATAGGTAACCACAAAGCCCATGCTCTCCAGCCACTGGCAGACCTTCAGAACTGACGGGTGTTCAATACTCGAGGTAATCAGATGATTCTTAGTGTCCTTATGGGCCAGAGCCACCCCTTTGATCACCATATTGTTGGCTTCGCTGCCGCCGCCGGTAAAGATAAGCCGGCGGGCGGTGGTCCCCAAGAGATTGGCCAACTGGCGGCGGGCTGCTTCCAGAGCTGACCTGGCCTGCCGGCCCTCCCGATAGATAGAGGACGGGTTGCCGTATTGACTTTCCAGAACCCGCAGCATGGCCTCCCGCACCTCGGGATGAACCGGGGTAGTGGCGTTGTGGTCCAGGTAAATCCTGTCCTGGGTAGTGAAAGCCGCCGGCTGGGCAGCCAGGGGGACAGGACACGACTCCCCGGTGTCAAGGGCCAGGGATTCGCCCGAGTCCGGGGCCCGATGCACCTCGCACAACAAGGCCTTGTAAATCGGAAATCCCGAGATCGGATCATAGCGCAAGTCGGTTAGATCGTTGATATTGCAGTCCTGCCAGGCCTGAGGGCCGAGGGGGCCGCCGCCCCCCATGTTGGCTTCGATGGCCCCTTTGACAATATCGTCGGTAATAATAGCCCGCATCCGTACCTGGCCGCGGGGGCTTTGGACCACCACCCGGTCCCCGTGGGCAATGCCCCGGGCTTGGGCATCGGTGGTATGGAGCATCACCGTGGGCTCCGGGCGCTGTTTGACCAATCCTGGAATGCCATGGAACTGGGAGCGGAAATCGGTGGTAACCCGGGCCCCGGAGTTGAACACTAAAGGAAAGGTCTGGGCCAGCTCTGGCTGGGACAAAGGGCTTTCCAGAGGTTCGGTGTACACCGGCAAGGGATCGTAGCCGTGTTCTTCGAGGATGGTAGAGGCAATTTCCAATTTGCCGGTCGGGGTATCAAAGCCAGGCTGACCGTCGGGCCGCAACAGCCCCTTTTCCCACTTTTTGTATTGCATGATGCTCGGAGTCACCTGAACCTGCCCCCCGGCGGCGCGCACCTCTTCCAGGGTAAAAGGCGAGCCTTTTAAGACGTAGCGCAGCAGTTCCGCCTCGTTTTGGGGATAAAGATGGCCGTAGCCCAGACGCCGGGCCAGTTCGGCAAAGATGAAAAAGGCATTTCTGGCTTCCCCCAGCGGTTCTATGACCCGGTCCCGGATGCGGAAGATGGGGCCATAAGTCATATAGGACTCAATTTCATACCAGGTGGCGGCCGGAAGCACCAGGTCGGCATAGGCGCAATCGCCAGTGAAATTGATATCGATGCAGGTCAGAAAATCAAGACCATTTAGAGTCTGCCGCCAGAGTTGGGGCTGAGGCCAAGCAGTGATGATGGAGCCGCCCAGGATGATCAGCGAGCGGATGGGATAGGGCCGACCCTGGAGAACGGCCTCGGGCAAAGCGTTGGCGTGGGATTCGCCCCGATACAGGCTGTAGACCGGGAAGCGGTCCCGGCCCAGGGCTTTTTTGACCTCCGGGTTGGGAATTAGGCCCTCCCGATTGATGGGAAAGATATTTTCCCGCATGGTAAAGCAGCGGCCGCCGGGCACATCCAACTGCCCGGCCAAGGCCCAGAGCACCATGGTGGCCCGGATGGCCTGGACGCCGCTGTCGCTGTATTCCAGACCGGAGTACATCACCGGTGCCGCGCCGTGGGCCTGGGCAATCCGCCGGGCCAGGCTCCGGATGGTCGCAGCCGGGACCCCGGTGATGACTTCCACTACTTCTGGCCGGTAATGCTGGACATAGCGGACAAAATCTGCAAAACCGTGGGTCCACTTATTGACAAATGATTCGTCGTAAAGTTCTTCTTCGATAAGCACCTGGCACAGAGCCAGAGCCAGAGCCCCATCCGTGCCGGGTCGAATGGGAATCCATTGGGCCCCGTCAATTTTGGCGGTCAGGGTGCGCCGGGGATCGATGACCACCAGTTCGGCGCCCCGCTGGCAGGCTTCGATGATCCGTCTATAATCCAGGGGCGGGCAGTCGGTGGCGGGATTGGCGCCCCAGGCCACGATCAGTTCGGCGTGTTCCAAGTCCGAGAACATATCGATGAACATGCCGCCCATGGTGACGTGGGGGGCGATCATGGCCATAGAGACATAGCAGAGGGCGCCAACCCCCATGGTATTGGGGGAGCCAAAGGGAAACAGCAGGCTCGAGGCCGAGGACACGGCCACCCCCTGGGGCTGAAACACATCGCACATGGCCAGCTCAAAACTACCGCGGCCGGTATAGACGGCACAGGCCTCCGGTCCGGATTGGGCTTTGATGGCCTGAAGCTGGCGGGCTATCTCCTCCAAGGCCTCATCCCAGGTGATGCGCTCAAATTCATAAGTGCCCTTGGGACCTTTTCTTTTTAAGGGATGAAGGAGGCGGTTCTCGGAATAAACGATCTCTGGAGAGTGCAGGCCCAGCTTACAAGTGATCCCGAAAGGCGTGCCTTCATCAGGCCGCACCGCGGTGATTTTGCCCTCTTGATCATAAGTGACGATGATCCAACATCCGGCCGGGCAGATGCCGCACAGGGCCCGACGCTCTTTCTCGAAATTCATGCTTCCTCTGAATCTTGTGAAAATAGACCAGTGATTATGAATCAGTTCAGTAGAAAGCTGGTCTGATTCCTGGGTCTTGATCCGACTGATGGCGCAGCAAAAATTTGGTTGTGCGTAAGTTAGATACGGGTATTAAGGTTGTCAAGGTGACCAACAGCTAGATAAATATAACTGAGGGAGACTGGCGGACCAGAACAGCTCGGGATCGGGGATGATTTAATATGCCGGATTACCTTATTTGGGTAGCGTTAAATAAAAGCTCTTACCAGTTCTCGGTGCCAGGTCCGCCCTTGAAGGGCCCATCGAGCTCGGAAGTTATCCAGCCCCCGTAAAAGTCACCGGCCTGGGCCTGCACCCTTTCGTTATCTACATAACAGGCATCCATCAGACCGGGATAAAAGGCCAGATGGTCGCGCAGGGTTTCAAAGCCAGGACTGGGTGTGGGGTAGCTCCAGACGGCGTTTTGGGCCTGCCGATCGCCGACCCGCACGGTCCAATAATGAGCCGTCCCTTTGAATTCGCACCATGACCGCCGGGTGGAAGGGTGCAAGAATTCCTGGTTAACATCCTCAGGCGGGAAGTAATAGACGGGTGGATGGCTGGTCTCCAGCACCCGCTGAGCCCGGTGGGACTCAGCGATGGTCTCACCATTAAAGATTACCCGCAGCCGCCGGTTCGTAAGCTCTACCCGCGGCGGCCGGGGATAATCCCAGACCGATTCCTTATGACCAGGGGACCTGCGGTTCATTGTCTTAATCCCTCCGATCAATAGCTCAGCAACGGGGTTTGAAGCATATAGCGGTTGGCAACTAGCTCGGCCAACATGAAGTGGGCCACGTCAGCCCGGGAGATCTTGCCGGCAGTGACGCCCTTAAGATCGGTGAGCACCCGGTATTTTCCGGTCAGGGGGCCATTGGTAAGAAACCCGGGCCGAACGATGGTCCAATCCGTGGCGCTGGCCCGAATCAGGGCCTCCTGCCGGTCCTTGTCCTGGTAAATGTTGTTGAGCAGCAAAGGCTTGAAGATCTGATCATAGAGGAAACCGCCGTGCCCTTTGCTGTCCCCGGCGCCAATGCCGGTGACGCAGATTAGGCGCCGAACGTCGTTCTGTTGCATGGCGGCGAGGACATTTTTGGTCCCCTGGGAAAAAACCGTCACCGGCTTCCAGGTTACGCCGATGCCGATGGTAATCACCACCGCCTCCTGACCCGCCACCGCCTGTTGCACTGCGGCTTGATCAAGGATATCTCCCTGGATTATCCTAAGCCGACTGTGCTGCTTGGTGAATCTTTGGGGGTTGCGTACCAAGGCGGTAACCTCATATCCGCCCGGTAAGGCCTGTTCGACCACCTGCAAGCCAATGCCCCGGGTGGCGCCAATGATCAGAATACGCATGCCTCATACCTTTCATTTATGGGTTAAAAGTTGAGATTGTCTAAGAGGCTATCCCCAATTCAGCGAATTGTTAGGACTTGGATGACGGTCAACAACAGGCCGGTCCACCATCCACCAAAGGAAATTATGAAAGCCAGAATAATCTTATGTTGCAACGCAGCGGGAAGGAGCTCCTGCGCCCTTCCTGCTCTTTCACGCTGGAGCAAAAAAGGACTGACTCGAAAGGACAGAAAGATTCCGTTTAACACCAGCAACACCGCGATAGCTGCCTGGACTCGAAGGAAAATCGTCCATTCATGGTGTCGATGATAAATGCTGGCGCCAACGATGGCCAAAAATAAGCCACACCAGATCAGGGGCTTGGTTATTTTATGAGTTCTGATGGTCGCTTCGGTCCAGTAGGGTGAATTTCTCCCCCGGAAACCGTGAAGGTCAATGACCGTCACCGCGCCCAAGCCGATGACAAATCCGGCCAGATGAACAAACAGCCCCAAAATATCTACCCAGGGCCACTCACCCGGTAACGTCGAGATCATGACTTCACCTCAAGAGCAATCTTATCAACAATCTCTATCAATTTTACAGTTGTTTATTCCCGCGCGGCAAGAAATAGAATCTAAACTTGAAAAAACTTTCTTTTTATCCATCTTATCACTCGTCATCCATTTATAATATTAAAATTGCCTGGCCACAAGGGAGGACCCCCCTAAGGCAAAATTTTTTAAAATATAATTGCAATATTTCCGGCAGTGATTAATTTACCAAAGGGGGTAAGGAGACATTTTAACTCGTTGAAGTCAATTTGCTGAAAAGCCTCCCGTCCTCTAAATTTTTAAGGTTAAATACCGGAAAGGAAAAAATTATGGTGCCGCGGGTTTCTCCCCAAGAGGTTTATCCCCAGGTAAAATCTGGCTCCAGCCTCCTGGTGTGCGCTTATGACAGCGATGATAGGTGCCAAGACATGCAGCTGGAAGGGGCCCTGATGCCATCGGAGTTCAAAGCCCAAGTCCCGACTTTGCCCAAGCAACAGGAAATCATTTTTTACTGCGCTTGAACCAACGAGCATACCTCTGCCGGTCGGGCAGCAGAATATCTGGCGCAAGGTTTCAAGAATGTTAAGGCTCTGGGAGGCGGCGTGGCGGCCTGGCAGCAGGCAGGACTTCCCATGAGCGGGTCCTGACTCCTATCCCCAAAAATTTGCTATGGTGTCTTCCTACCCCCCAATCGACATTTGGGGCCTCAATCTTTTGGCCGCAGTGCTATTCATGACCGGCGGCTGGATTTTGAGCCTGCTCACCCGGAATGCCAGTCTGACCGATATTTTCTGGGGCCTGGGGTTTGTGCTCATCGCTTGGCTGACCTTTAGCCTGGCCGAAGGCTATCCCGGACGGAAGCTCCTCATTACTTTGCTCACCACCATTTGGGGTTTCAGGCTCTCTGTTCACATTCTAGGGCGCAATTGGGGTAGGGCGAAGACCGACGTTATCAGGCCTGGAGGGCTGAACACGGGGCAAATTTCTGGTGGGTTAGCCTGTTTACCGTCTTCCTGACCCAGACGGTGCTGCTGTGGCTGGTCTCGTAATGTCGAGCCAGTGAGCCCAGTTCCGACTTGTAAAACTTGGCCATCAATACCCCCAGCCAGGTCAGGTCAATGGCCAGGAAAATGACCAACACGAGGGCGTAAACTT
>JBKHJN010000066.1:0-7629 GCA_046538075.1 Desulfobacteraceae bacterium
CCCGTTTTCTTTGCTTATATCGCTTCCTCTCCTCCAATCTTCAGGAACCTCCTAGGTCCGATAAGGGTTTTGATATGCGGATCTTCTCTGCAATTTTTCCAGGAGAGGTGATAACTATCGGAGATGGCAAGTTAGCAAGCCTTTCCGCTCCGGAAAAAAAAGCAGGGTTGAAGCTGACCCTGCCTTTCTCTTATAGGAGAAGACTTGATCGATGATTTTAGCGCCGCGTCATGAGACCCCATAGACCCGCCAACCCGGAGGTCAGCAAAAGCTAGATGGATGGTGCCGGAGTTGGCACAAGTCGGCCGCCGTTTTCCAAATCATAGGTCAAGCCTAAAAGATATTCATTTCCAGGTAAAGTCGGGCGTCACGGTAAGACCCTTGCCTTTCCCCAAAAGAGGGGCCAGAAGTTTCGATTCCTGGCCCCTCTGTAAGTTTAGATGCCGCAATTCCTATCTGACGATGGCGTGGGCCTCCCCGGCAGGAGCTCTCTCCGGATGGACCGGGAGGTAGTTCATCCCGAAGTCAAAGATGAGAATGGCCATGCTGACCAAGCCGACAGTAAGGATGATTTCGACAGCGGACGGAAAATACCAGAAATCACGGTATCCGCCATAGCTCGTCAGGCTGACGTTAAAACGGTTCAACAGCACGCCGAAGGCGGATATACCAGCGCACCACAGGATTCCTTTTTTAGAGTGGCGAATCTCCGGGAAGAACAAGAGCAGGGCTGGCAAAGCCACGGTCCCGAAAATCTCCACATAAAAGAGGAGGTGGGCCCAGTCGAGGCTCCAGACCGTGGCTCCCCGGGCATAAAGGTCGGTAACCTTCATGGCGAAATAGACCAGCAGAGCCACGCCCAGGCCTTTGGCCAGGCTGGTGAGGGTCTCCATTTGCGCCTCTTTGCGATAGACCCTGGAGCTGAGGATGCTCTCCAGGGCCACCATGCTCATGCCGCCGATAATGGCGCTGACGAAGAACAGGGGTCCGATGGCGCGGCTGGCCCAGAGACCAGACATTTTTTCCGGCAACAACAGATAGAGGGCGCCCAGAGAAGATTGATGCAAAGTGGAGAGAATGATCCCCGCCACGATCAAAAACACATAGATATTGCGAAAGAAGCTCACCAGGGATTCCGCCCGCCAGCGCTCCAGGGCCATGATGAACACGTCGATGGCCAGCACCGTGGTATACAACATGACACACCAGGACACCTCGAAAAGAACGGATCCAGGATTCCACATGATCATGGGATGCCAGATGCGCCAGGGCTGACCCAGGTCGAAAAACAAGCCGACGACGAAAATGAGATACCCCACAAAGGCCGAGAGCTTGGCGGGGCGCAGCAAGGGCTCCCATTTTTTGAGGTTGAATACATAGATGGCGGCGCTGATGGTAAAACCGCCCCCTGCCAGGGCTACGCCGGTGAGGACGTCAAAGCTGATCCACAGTCCCCAGGGATAGGCGTCACTCAAGTTAGTAGTGGCTCCCAGCCCCATGAAGAGGCGATAGACGCCGGCAAGAATACCCGCGCCCATCAGGACAAGGAGGATAATGCGACCAGGAGTCAGGCGATATTCAGTGCTCATGGTTGGTCCTCCTTTGTTTCATGGGCTTCGACCTCCGCCCGGCGCTTATTTATGTAGTAAAGCCCCACACTCAAACCGCCCACGGTCAGGGCCACCCAGGGCACCTTGGACATCCAGTCCCGGCCGTACAGGCCGTGAGGGTAATTCCCCAGATCGGTTCGGAAGCCCTCGTGGCTCAACCCCAACTGATCGAAAGACAGGGCGGTGAGGTACAAAATGGAGGTGCCGCCCCCGGTCTTCTCTCCATAGATTTCCGGGTGGTACTTGCCGTTATTTTTGGCGATGCGGCGGCGGGCTTCCCGGATCAGCTCTTCCCGCTCACCGAAAAGCAGGGCCCCGGTGGGGCAGGTGGTGGTGCAGGCAGGTTCCTGGCCCGCTTCCAGGCGGTCGGCGCAAAAGGTGCATTTTTTGATATAGGGGACCGCCTTGCTCCATTCGAATTTGGGAATCTGGAAGGGGCAGGCCATCATGCAGTAACGGCAACCGATACAAAGGTCATCGTTATAGGCCACCGGACCGTTGGGCAGTTTTTTCAGGGCCCCCACCGGGCAGGCGCTGGCACAGGCCGGGGTTAAACAATGCATGCACCGCCTGGACACGAAATGCCAGGACAACTGCCCCTCCGGGCTAACAATTTCCTGAAAAATCAACCGGTTGAAGTTATCAGCATCGAGGTATTTCGGGTTGCTCCAGGTTTCACTGAACGAAGTGGTCTCACCCGGCAAATCATTCCAACTCTTGCAGGCGACCTGGCAGGCCCGACACCCGATACATTTGGTGGTATCGTTGAGAATAGCTTTAGCCATGATTCTTCTCCTTTAGGCCTGACCGGTTTAGGCTTTTTCAACCTGGACCAGGAATACCTTGTATTCCGGGATCATGGTGTTGGCGTCTCCCACCATGGGGGCCAGCTGGTTGACTGCATAGTTGGCGTTTTTGGGCCCCCCGGTAACCAGCCCGGCAAAACCGAAGTGCCAGGGCATAGCCACCATCTCCACGGTGTTTTGAAAGCCGGGTTTCCCGCAGCAGAAGGGAGCCACGCGGTTGGTGACATTGGCCCGGGCCAGCACTTCTCCTCGGCAGCTGAAGACCTTGACCCAGTCTCCCGCTTTGATCCCCCGGGCCTTGGCCAGGGAAGGGCTCATCTCTACAAACATTTCCGGTACCATCTCGGCCTGCCAGCTCAGGTTGCGGGTCATGGCCCCGGCCTGCCAGTGTTCGGTCACCCGAAAGGTGGTGGCAATGATGGGATAGCGAGGATCACAGATATCCGCCACTTTATCCAAAGCAGATTTCCAAACCTTGACCACCGGGTTGCTCTGCTGTTTGGACAACGGGTTGATGAAGGGACATTCCAGGGCCTCATAATGCTCCGGCAGAGGGCCTTCCTTGCAAAGCCCCTTCGGAACAAAGAGCCGGCTTTTGCCCTCCGGCAGCATGATAAAGGGCGCCTTAAGGGATGCCTCTGGAGAAACCTGGGTCTTGGTGGCAGGATCAAGCCACTTGAAATCCGGAACGTCGTTTTTGACCCAGGTATTGGTGGCGCCGTCCCAGGCCACCAGCGTCCTCTTGGGATTCCAGGGCTGACCCTGGGGGTCGGCGGAGCAGCGGTTGTAAATAATGCGCCGGTTCACCGGCCAGGAGAAAGACCAACCGGGAAACAGGCCCAGGCCGCTGGGGTCTTTTCTGTCCCTTGCCGCGGCCTTGTTATCCTTCTTGGCGGGACCGGGATAAAAGCCCGAAAAAATCCAGCAGCCACACGCGGTAGAACCATCATCTTTCAAGGCCAGGAAATTGGCCACCTGTTTTTGGTCCGCCGCGGTATAGCCGTTGATCTCCCGAGCGACGAGGTGGACATCGGGGTCCTCCCCGTAATTCCAGTTTAAATTCACCAATGGGTCGGCGAATACCGCCTGGGGATCTTCTTTATAGAGCTTCTTTAGTTCCCGGGCCAGGGCATTGGCATACCACAAGTCGCTTCTAATATCGCCCCCCGGTTTCACCGCTTGATAGCGCCACTGGATCCAGCGGCCGCTGTTGTTGACGCTGCCTTCCTTTTCAAGGGAATCAGCCGCAGGGAAGAGAAAGACCTCGGTTTTATTGTCCTTGGGGTCGGCTCCGGGCCGCTTCCAGAAAACGCTGGTATCCGTTTCCCAAAGCTCGAAAACCGCCATCCATTTCAGCTTATCCAGAGCAGCATACATTTGATTCACATTAGGAGAGCTTACCGCCGGGTTCATGCCCCATACCAGCATACCTTGAATGGAGCCTTCGGCCATAGCTTCGAATAAGGGCAGCCAGGAATATCCGGACCCCTGGTAGCCTTTACCCACCTTGGGCATATAATGGTAGGCGAACTCGTTATCTGGAGTCGCTCCCTCTCCCCAAAAGGCCTTGAGAAGGCTGACAAAATACTTGGGTTTGTTGGCCCACCAGCCGGCCTGGGGCGTCTCTTTGTCCAGGTAATCCTTCAGGGTGGGATGTTTAGCTTCACTGGGGATACCCATGTACCCGGGAACGATGTGCCAAAGGAGCGCCATGTCCGTGGAACCCTGGACATTGTTTTCTCCCCTGAGAGCATTGATCCCGCCTCCAGGGATGCCTATGTTGCCTAAAAGCTGCTGCAATACGGTATAACTGCGGATAATCTGTACTCCAGTGGTGTGCTGGGTGCCACCCATGGCGTACATGATGGTGCCGGCCCTGTCCGGTTTGCCGGTGGCGCAATACATATCTGCCATCTGGAGAAAGGTGTCTTTGGAGACGCCGGTGACCTGCTCCACCATTTCAGGGGTGTACCTGGAGTAATGCTGCTTGACGAGTTGGAAGACGCACCGGGGGTGCTGCAAGGTAGGATCAAGCACGGGCTTGCCATCCTTGTCCAGCTCATAATCCCAGGAAGCAGGGTCGTAGGCCCGCTTATTTTTTTCAAAACCAGAGAATAATCCCTCCTGGGGATTAAAGGAAAAATCCGCTTTAATGACGAAGGGACCGTTGGTGTAATTGGTCACATAATCGGTAAAATAAAGGCCGTTTTCCAAGGCATAGTTGATCAGGCCACCGAAGAGGGCAATGTCGGTCCCGGGCCGGAGCCGCACATACAGGCTGGCTTTAGTAGCCGAGCGGGTGTAACGGGGATCAACGACAATAATCTTAGCCCCTCGTTCCTCGGCCTGATTGATGTGCTTAAAACTGATGGGATGATTCTCGGCGGGATTACAACCAACAATGAGGATGCAGTCGCTGTTGGCGAGGTCGTTCCAATGATTGGTCATAGCCCCTCTACCGAAAGTAGGCCCCAACGAGGCCACGGTAGAGGAGTGTCAAAGCCGGGCTTGATGCTCCAGATAAACGATGCCCAGAGCCCGAGCCAATTTGGAGATAAGATAACATTCTTCGTTGTTCACGGAGGCGCCGCCGATGCAGGCTAATTTTTCGGTGCGGTTCACCGGGACACCGTTGGCGGAAGTGGTTATAAAGCTGGCATCGCGGGTGGCCTTAATGCGCTGAGCCAAGGTTTGGATCGCCCAATCCAGGGGTTTCTCCTCCCAGCGATCGCTGCCTGGAGCTCGGTATTGAACTTTTTTCAGGCGGCGGGGGCTGGTGACAATTTCAAAGACCGCTTGGCCTTTGCTGCACAGGGTACCCTGGTTAATGGGATGTTCCGGATCACCTTCCACGGACACCAGCTTGCCATTGATGGTATAAGCTACCAAACCGCAGCCGACGCCGCAAAAGGGGCAAATGGAGGTAGTTTTAGTGGCTCCTTCGGTTTTGGCGGGATGCACGAAACCCGCCCAGCCCTGACGTGCAAAAATCACGTCGCTCAGGCTCAAAGCGCCCAGGCCGCCTCCCAAACTCTTAAGAAAAGTCCTTCGGGAAATACCCATCTTTTCTACCTCTCCTACTTGATTTCAAGTTCAGGAAGCAAAAGTTTTTAAAAAACCTCAGTTATTTTATTGTTCACCCTCCTTTCCTTATAGTGTTAGGTAACTCTAACGCAATGCGAATAAAAAGTCAAAATTTTGTATTGACATTCTTTTTGTTAGAGGAATTAACTTTTAGATTTTGCACAATAGTGCGTGCATGGAGGTATGTTTTTCACAGAAGGTTAAGAAATTAGGTGAGGTTTTCTATCGCTATTCTTTTAATAATATAATGTAACGATCTTCATCGCAGGGTAGCTTTATTGTCCGTTACCCCTCAAAACAATCCCCAAAGTATTTTCCCAAGATGCCCGGATCGAACCAGAAAGATGGTTTTCGAAGATCATAAAGGTCATCGCATAATTTGTGCAACTGCCCGGTTATGGCGTCAGGGTAATTGTTACGTACCTGGCCCCGACCGGTAAGGCCGGGTCAGGCCAGAAACCGGACCGCTTACTGAGGTTCATTGTCTGTCAATATCCGGGGAAAACGCTGCCGGATGGGCTGCATCCCCACGAAACCAATTACTCCCAGCCAGATATTGTAAAATTGAGGGAGTTTATCCAGGCGGGTTTGGCGAAACTACCCCATTACGGCAACTCGGGGATCATCGTTAGCGGCTCACTGAGGCTAACGCTCTCGGGGCCCCCAGCATGGTGCGGCGCCTGCAGCATCGAAAGGGAAAGTTGTCATACCCCAGGCGCTCCTGGACAAAAAACATCGGGCCCGGCTGCTGATCTTGATGGCCAATGCTGCCAAACCCACCACGGCCAACGGATCAGCAAGCAAAATCAGAGGCTATCCCTGCAGTGTTTTAAGAAAAATGCAAGTGGGGCAAGCTCTTCAGAGCTTTGCCGCTTTCAGCCATCACCTCCTCGGTGTCCACATGTTAAAATAGGTTAAGGGAGGGAAGGCAAGCGGATGGTCAGGTTGATGCCCCAGGTCAGAAGTCCATTCTTAAGGCTTTTGCTCACTGGTACTCTCACTAGAAACTTATCAAGCTCCTGAAAATTCAACCTATTCAGGACATATAAACACTCTCGGGCCAGAATATTTCACGGGATCCAATTCGCCATTCCTTGGCCTTTCACCCTTTCCACTTTAGATTTCCCCCCACCCAAGATAGCCATTTCCGCTAGGCAGATCAGATCTACAATTTTGACTGAATGGATGATAACTGCAGGGGCTGGCAAGTGTTGTAGCATTTTTACTTTGAAATAAAAAAGGCAGGGTCATGGCTGAGCCTGCCTTGGATACTTCAGATTTTCAGGCCAAAAATTAACCTGTTTGCAACGACTTTAACCAATAATTTTCCCGGGAATAACCGGCTTAGCCCAATGATAAAAAAGAAAACGGGCATGAAAGGGAAACAGCCGGATACAACCGTGGGAGGCGGTATTCCCAGGAACTATGCCTTCATGGATCAAAAACTGGCCCCCTTCACAGAGAGCCAGATTTGAATTTGGTATACACCAGGGTTCAGGACCAAAATCATGGTCCCCCGGGTCAATTATTTTTTGGTTTCCGTTTCTTCGATAGCCAAATTAGCTTCCTCAACCGCCTGGTCAATTAAATCCATGGCTCTAACCCTATGACTTCCTTTATAGGCGGTTGCCTCTTTTAGTTCAGCTTTGGCTGTATTTAAGGCTCTCAAGGCCTTCTTCATATGCAATTGATCTTTTTCAGGAATCACGACTTCCTGGGTTTTTTCCCCTGTCAAAATTTTTCCAACTTCCACGGCCTTTTCCAACCCTGTTTGCTGCCCATAGACTACCTGACTTAGACCTAAGCAGGTGAAAGCAAACACAATAACCATTACCGGCACTAAAGCCATCATCTTCTCTCGGAATACAGATTTCATGACCTCACTCCTAGGTTAAATTTGGAATTTATTTAATTAATACAATAAATCCAGAAGTCAATAAGTGCAACCCCCCCTGCCGCCATTAAAATTCATTCTTTCATGCGGGGATCAATGGTTTCCCGGATGCCTTCGGCCGGATTAACCATGGAACGACTTGGGTAATGATTCAATCAGTAAAGTGTCAAGTACTGCTCTTTAAAAAGGAAAATAGGAAGGATATTGAGTAGATATGTTTCATCTGGCAAATAAG
>JBKHJN010000067.1:0-7597 GCA_046538075.1 Desulfobacteraceae bacterium
AATCTCCTTTATTTCCCTTTGCCGTTGAGAAGGTCCCCGCCAACCCGACGGACCTTATGTCTCATCTCTCTGAAGAATACTCCGAAAACGTGCTCCTGGCAAATAGTAATATTATCTTTCCTGGCCTCCGAAACACGCCAAGCAGAATCAATGCCAAGGCCAGGAGGTATCTTACAGAAGAGTCTGCTGCAAGTCATCCGCGGCAACTTCGAATCCGGCTGAGAGCAACTTTGGATCAAGCATTGAGGTCGTCCGTGAAAAAGCCTGGATACACCAGGGGGCAATCTTCCAGAGTAGTTCAGCGCATCTGGTGCAAGCTGAATTTGGGCTTGACACGCATGATTAAAACCCTTGGAGGTCTTTTCAGAGTATTTTCCCGCTCCCGAAAAAAATTCTGTTGACAAAAACTATATTAACATATAAATGGATGTATATATATTATTAAGTTTGGTGGTATAAAGTTCGACGCCAACCCTAAACAACAGCTTAATATTACCGGAGAGTGAGAATTTCGGCATGGGTGTTTCCTACTGTGCGACCTGCGACGGGTTCTTTTTCAGGCGACAAAATCGTCGCGGTCGTGGGAGGCGGCGCACTAGGTCGAAGCCCAGAAAGGCGGCCAGGCTGGCCAGGTGGTCGACTGGGGCACGGTCAAGGTAAAAAGGTAGAATTTCGAAAAGTGTCGAATGGTGGGTAAAACCGAAAAGCAAATATCGTCGGAAGAGCAAAATCGGATTTTACCGGATTCGGCCGGGCCCGACCATGGATTTATGGTGCAATGCCGGCGGGATAATGATCGTCTGCACAGCACCGCCGTTCTAGCCAAGAGTCTGTCTGACAGCAACCGCCTGAGAATACTGCTATTCATCAGCGGTGGGAAAAAATCGGTTTCCGCCATCGTCGAGGCATTGGATCTGTCGCAACCACTGGTATCGCATCATCTGAAAGAGTTGAAGCGTTCCCTGTTGGTCAAGGTGGAGCGCCAGGGACCATTTATCTACTATGAACTGTCAGATGCGAGAATACTGGATGTGATTCGAACGTTGAGCGGGGTGGCCACGGATCTCTTGTCGGCGAGAAAGACCTTTTAAGGCAACGGAGGCAAACCTACCCTATGGATGATTTTTTTGAAATCGTTTTCCGCATGGCCCCAGAGGAGGCCCTATCCAAAATCACCACGGTCCTGGCAAGACTTCTGGCGGATCTTGATAACGAGGCGCGCGAGCGTTTTCTGATGAATCTGATCGGACAGTCTGAAGGCGATAAGGTATCCAGTTTAGTGCATTTGTGACTGGCCGAGTGCATGGGCGAAGGTGTCGACCCAACGCAGATGTGCCGTGGCCTAGTGGCCAAGGTGGGCCAATCCGAGCAACTCTCGGCCATCACAGATCCGGACCTGCTGGCGCTGTTTGAGGATTGGTTGGAAGAACTGGAAGCAGAGGTGCTGGAGCTTTTGAAAGCGCGCGGCCCGTTGGATGACAAGGCGCTGGCTGAGAATCTCGGCCTATCCTGCCGAGGCGCGACTTTTCTGCTTTCCAAGCTGGGAAGGGAAGGAAAGCTATCCGCTCAAGGATTAATAGATATCAAGAAAGCACCGCGGCAAGAAAATTACTAAAGCCACCGGAAATGCCGACCATGCAATGCACAAGGTGGATTGAGGATAAACATTAATCCTATGGCTGTGAGGAGGAATCTAACATGCCCGAACTGATCGTTTTTCACAGTGGCAATCCTGGCTGAATGTCATGCCGAAAGGCTATAGGTGTAGCCCAGGACATGAAGGAAAAATTCGGAGACAAGTTGGACGTAAAGATTTATACCTTGGATTCGGAAGAGGCCAAAGGTTACAAATTTAAGAGTTCGACCAACGTCCTTTTTCAAAACGATTGGGTGTCCCTTGATGTAGCAACGGATAAAGGCAAAATGGAGAGCTTTTTGTCTCAAAAACTGTAACGGGGTCTAAAAATGAAAGTTTTGTTTATTATTGCCACAGACGACGGCGAAACCATCTTCAATGCCATGCGACTGGCCAACGTCGGTGTCAAAAAAGGAGATGAGGTCAGCGTCTTCATGCTCGGAAAGGGCGTCCTATTTGAACAGGCCGGAAACGAGCACTTTGATGTTATGGGGCAAATCAATCATTTTGAGGGTGATTTTTTTGTCTGAGGGGTGTGCATGAAATCCCACGGTCTGGAGGGATCGAGCAGTTGCCCCATAGGTTGGATGGACGATTTGTATGAATTGATGGCCGAGGCTAATAAGGTGATAACTTTCTAAAGAAGGCTCAGGGGCGGTGATGCTAATCTGGGTTATTTATAACCAGATTTATAGAGGCCAACCAACTCATAAACCAGAAAGATTAAAGAATGGAAGCCAAGAAATCAGTGGTGGGAGTCCTATGCGGTGAAGAGGCCGTTTGCTTGGATTGCCTGAACGTCGGAGAGCATATTAATCTGATGCGGGGTTTCCTTGATACCATGTCATTACAGGACATCAAGGGAAAGGATTCCGGAGATAGTCGAGATTTAATCTGACATTTCTGATAGATTGAATAATTTACCGGGATTAGGTGGGCTTATTTTTTAGCTTTTTGGTGATTATATGGATGGTTTTGGGGATTTTTAACGGCCCCTGCAGCCTCTTTTTTGTTACCCCGGCGTTCCCGCGCCGCGGGAACGGGAACGCCGGGCGAGGTCAATCTCTTGGTAGATTTTTTATCTTCCCGCCATCATGGCCGCAATATCCTCTTCGACTGTGCCGATGGGCTTGATATTAAACTTTTCCACCAGTACTTGGGCCACGTGGGGGGACAAAAAGGCGGGCAGCGTAGGTCCCAGCCGCATGCCCTTCACACCCAGATATAGCAAGGCCAAGAGAACGATTACCGCCTTTTGTTCATACCAGGCGATGTCGTAGGAGACCGGCAGCTCATTGATATCATTCAGTCCAAATGCCTCTTTGAGCTTCAGGGCGATTACCGCCAGGGAGTAAGAGTCGTTACACTGGCCGGCGTCCAGGATGCGGGGGATGCCGCCGATGTCGCCCAGATTCAACTTGTTGTAGCGGTATTTGGCGCACCCGGCGGTGAGGATCACCGTGTCCGGGGGGAGGTTGGCGGCCACTTCGGTATAATATTTGCGCGCTTTTTGACGACCGTCGCACCCGGCCATCACCACGAAGCGCTTAATGGCACCGGACTTAACCGCATCAATCACCTTATCTGCCAGGGCCAGCACCTGGTTATGGGCGAATCCTCCCACGATTTTACCCGATTCTATCCCGGTCGGCGGTTTTGATTTCTTGGCCAGCTCAATGACCGCGGCAAAGTCTTTCTGGCCGCCCTGGGGCCGGTCGGGAATATGTTGGGCCCCGGGATAGTTGACCACCCCGGTGGTAAACAGCCTGTCCAGATAGGTGTTTTCTTTTTTAATGGGAATCAGGCAGTTGGTGGTTAGAATGATGGGGCCGTTGAAGGACTCGAACTCTTTGTTCTGGTGCCACCAGGAATTGCCGTAATTGCCCGCAAAGTGGTCGTACTGCTTGAAAGCAGGATAGTAATTGGCCGGCAGCATTTCCCCGTGGGTGTAAACCTCAACCCCGGTCCCCTTGGTCTGCTCCAACAGCTCGGCCATATCTTTCAGGTCGTGGCCACTGATGAGGATGCCGGGATTGTTTCTGACGCCCAGGTTGACTTCGGTGATCTCGGGATGACCATAGGTGCTGGTATTGGCTTCGTCCAGCAGGGCCATGGTCATGACGCCCACCTCGCCGGCCTTCATGACCATGCCGATCATTTCATCCACGGAAAGGTCTTTGGTGGTCGAGGCCAGGGCCTCCATCAGGAAGCCGTAAATCTCATCTTTCTCGTAGCCGAGGATGGCGGCGTGATCGGCATAAGCGGCGATGCCCTTGCAACCGATAATGAGCAGCTCCCGCAAAGACCGGACATCCTCATTTTCAGTAGCCGTAATGCGCAGCTTATCGGCTTTGGCCTTGGCCAGGATTTCTGCATCGTTATCCGAATGCCAGGTGGCGCAATCCGGCAGCGCCTCGGCAAAGTCCCTGCCGAACTTTTGCTGATAAGCGGCCAGAAATTTCTTTTTGACCTCTTCCCGCACCTTGAGAGCATCTTTGATCTTACCAATGAGAACGTCATCGTCCCAGGCCACATTGGTAATGGTGGTAAACAGCGACTTGCAGATAAACAGGCCGGCCTTACGGTCAACCGGGCCCAGGTCTTTCAGTTTTTCCCCGTAGACCGAGATGCCTTTACAGATGTAGATCAGCAGATCTTGGAGATCTGCGGTTTCCTCGGGCTTGCCGCACACTCCCTTAACCGTACAGCCCTGATTTTTGGCGGTTTCCTGGCATTGAAAACAAAACATGGTTATCCTCCTAAGACTGATTTAAGGAACTTAAGCGGCCAGCCGTTGCCGCTGGAGCACCTGGCCCTGGGGGCTGATGATGATCTGCTCCAGAAGAACTTTTTTGCCCGCCGCGGTCAGGGCCTGTTCGACGATCCCGGCCAGACCGGAGCAGCAGGGCACCTCCATAATGGCCACGGTAAGGCTCTTAACGTCAGCATTCCGGAAGATCTCGGTTAGTTTTTCCAGATATTCCTGGGGATCGTCGAATTTCGGGCAGCCCATCAGCACCACCTTGCCGGCCAAGAGCTCCTGGTGCAGCCGGGGGTAAGCCACCCCGGCGCAATCGGCCAGGATCAACAGATCAGCTCCCTGTAAAAACGGGGCCTGGGCCGGCACCAGTTTAATCTTAATGGGCCAGTGGGACAGCGCCGAGCCTGTCGGGGCGGCGGCCGGCTGCGGCGGGCTAAAAGTCTGCACCTGCGCCGACGGGCAGCCCCCGGCCGGTGACTCGGCCGGCGGCCGGGACTGCAGGTAGGCCTCCACCGCCTCGACATCATAGTCATCGGCCTCGCGTTCGACGATGCGCAAGGCCCCGGTCGGACATTCCCCCAAACAGGCTCCCAAACCGTCACAGTATTTCTCCGCCACCAGCCGGGCCTTGCCGTCAATCACCTGGATGGCGCCCTCGGCACAGGCCGACACACATTGCCCGCAGCCGTCGCAGAGGTCTGCGTCGATCTCGATTATCTTACGTCGGATTTTCATATTTTTCTCCATCATGGGTTGATTGCAGTTATTTAAGCAACACCCGCAGGGCCACTGCCCGGCCGCTAGCGGTCAAAAAGGCCTGGTCAATCTTGGCGGCCAGCCGGTCCCGGTCGACCGGAGCCTTTTCCTGTTGCTCCTCCAGATTGACGATCAGGTCGGCGTCATAGAGCGCCTTGAAATTCACGGTCTCCTCCGGCCGGGGGTGATGGTGATGGCCGACGATATCGCAGACCTCGTCGATCAGCTCGGCCCGAGCCCCTAATTGCTCCAGAATCTCCCGGGCCACCGGCGGCCCTTCCTGCTCCTGGTAGCGGGCCAGAGTGCTCTGATATTTTCTTTCCGCTTCTTTGATGCCGATATCATGCAGGTAGGCGGCGCACAGGATCACCGCCATATTGCCCTGCTCACTTTTGCCAATCTCCTCGGCATAGCGGGCCACCCGCCGGGCATGATTGATGCGCCGGAAATCCTGGCCAAAATAACGCTTCATGGCAATGGCCACCCGGTCCTTGAGCAGATCATCCCGCTTAGCCAAAAGTTCCGGGGACAGCTCCCCCAGACACTGCTCGGCATATTTGCAATACGAGGCGCAGCCGAAATCGATTTTCGGGTTTAAGAGCCGATGCCCGCATTTGGGGCACCGCCGGGTGGGCTCATCTTTGAAAAACTCGATATCAGCACCGCACTCCGGGCATTTGCTCTCAAAGATGGCCCCCGGCTTCCAATAGCGTCTATCCTGTCCCGGACATTGCATAGAAGTTCTCCTCTTTAATCTTAAATAATTTGAAAATTCTGATCTTCATCCGGTCAATGGCCCACCACCTCAGATCGGCGGGGCAATGGTAACCAGCAACCGTAAATCGGTCTGAGCCCGAAGACCGTGGGGTTCACTGATGTCACAGACCAGGACATCGCCGGCTTCGGCGTCAAGAGTGGCCCCATCAGCCCCCAGAAATTCGCCCCGGCCTTCCAGGACGGCCAGACTCACCTGACCGTCGAGATTATGGGCATGCACCGGCAACTCCTGGCCGGCCCGGAAATTAAAATTGAGAATCTTGAAATACGGCGAGTCATGGACCAGCAGCCGTTTTAAGCCCTTATCATCGAAGCCACCTTCGGCAAAAAGATTGATTTTCTTCATCGCTTATCACCTTGCTCGGTTTAATTAGATCAGCCGCCTGCCAGGTTAACTTTTACTTCCCAGCCGGGCATTTAATTTTTAATATAATCATCAGAATCAAAAGTGCCTTGACTTAGGTCAAGCGCCTGCATTTTTATTAGGCCGGTCGGTGAGAATACGGATTCACCCCCTCTTGCCGCGGGAGGGCCTGCGCTATCTGCGGGCGTTATGCAATTTTGGGGTCCAGCACCAGTTCTTGACCGCCTTGACTTCTACAATTCTTACTCCAGCGAACTTCCTTCTTTAAAAAAGGGAGTTGGTGATGAAGCCAAGGCCTTATGCCCATTCCACGAAGACACCAGTCCTAGTCTGTCAGTAAACCTGCGTACCGGAAAATATTACTGTTTCGGCTGCAATGCAGGCGGAGATGTCTTCAGTTATTACCAGGCCCGGCATCACTGCGACTTCAAAACGGCCCTTGTTGAGTTGGCCAAAATAGCTGGAGTAGTTTATCTTGCCAAACGAATGCAGGGACAAAAGGGAAAACTCATCAAAGCATATAACTATACAGATGAAATTGGCAAGGTTCTCTTCCAGGTTTGCAGGTACGATCCTAAAAAGTTCCGCCAGCGGCGGCCAGACGGGAATGGTGGTTGGATTTGGAATTTGAAGGGAGTCAGGATAATCCCCTATCGCTTGACAAAAATCCTTACAGCCCAAAGGGTCTTCATAACCGAAGGCGAAGAAGACGTCCAGGCCCTCGAACAAGTCGGTCTTATTGCCTCCACTAACCCCATGGGGGCGGGGAAGTGGAGGGCCCAATTCAATCCATTCTTCAAAACAAGCATGTAGTGATCCTGCCAGATAATGATGACCCTGGACGTCAGCATGCCCAGAATGTAGCCCGAAATCTCCATGGAGTTGCTGCCACAATCAAGATTGTTAATTTGCCAGGACTTCCAGAAAAGGGAGATGTGAGGGATTGGCTGGCTAATAGCGGGATGGTGGAGGCGTTGGAGAAACTCGCGCAGGCGATAGAGGAATGGGAACCGTCTCCCAAGGAACCTCAACCACTTACGAGCGCCGGGTTATATCGGATAACGGGTGGAGTTACTTGCTATGAGAAGAATACTCGTGATGGGCTGATGACTGTGCCGCTGTGCAACTTCACCGCCCAGATCATAAGCGAGGAGCTCCGGGATGATGGGGCAGAGCGGCAGACAGTTTTCGCCATTGAAGGGAAACTTCAGGCTGGCAGGCCCCTCCCAAAGGTGGAAGTCCCAGCTCAGCAGGCAAATCAAGCTCAAAGCCCCCCTCCCGTCCCCCCAAAGGGGGGAAGCGA
>JBKHJN010000034.1:0-31899 GCA_046538075.1 Desulfobacteraceae bacterium
TTATAGCATAAGTTCTAATTAAAGTTAATCTATTTTTTGCACTGAGTAATAATTACAATTATCTTGCTAACCTTCAATTACTAGAAGGCATAACAAATCAAGAAAAAGCTGCTATGGATTTCAAAAAATGGTTTTTTAAGACTAATACAAAGCCGGAAGAAAGAAGAGATTATATGAAGAAAAATTTTATACCAGAAATTGACCTGGAGCTTTATAATTTTGAAACCTTTATAAAAAAAGAACAGAACTAATGCTTACTAAATATAGATCAATCTTAAAATGACAACATAGCTTTGTTTTTCCGCCGATGATATCCCCTGTCCACCAGCAACCTCTTAAGCTTAGTGGCCATTGGTCGGAGAAGATTTGGAAATACCACCGAAGATCGTAACGAACCCTGGCCCCATTTTAATAAACCATTGTATTGGTAAGGGCTTGGCAGAAAGGTCTTTTTTTGCTATAAATCACTACCACTAAGCACATAAAAAGGATATGACCTTCATATCTTTTTTTATGTCGCCTCCTTGCCACGGTTAGTCAGAATTTTCTAACACGTCAACGATCTCATCTGCAGCATCCCGGATTAGATTGACCTTGGCCAAAATGGGAGCATAAGAGAGCTTCTCTTGGGGCAATGGTGATGTCGTGATCGAACCAGGCCGGGGATTTACATCATCTTCAACCTTGATACACCGGTTGACCCAGCCGCTTAAGTATTTTTGCCTGAGGCCCAGGGCGATATCATTAGCGTAATATTTCAGCCGACGCCAAAGATATTTCTGGGCCAGCCAGGTGGGGTCATATTTTGTTACTGCGGCCAGGGTTGCCGGCCCGATAGCGCCGGCCAGGGCAAATGCCAGACCGGCTACCACCATCCCGCCGAAGTTCCAGATTCCCATGGTATGGGCCACTGGCTGGTTAACAAAGCCCGGGTGGAACTGGCCGACGATCAGGTTGGTGACCCAGGCCGCGGCCAACAGCGCCAGGACGCCGGAGAATAAATGGGCCTGGCGGAAGAGAATCAGGTCCCGGAAGGCCCCCATAGTGCAAAACCGGCTGCGCTGGCAGATAAGGCCGATTAACAGGCCCACGGCGAGGGAGACGATGACCGGGGCATATTTGGCCCCCGGCCCTTTGAGACTGTAAAATAATATACCACTTTCGGCCTGTTCCGGAATCGACGGAAAAATCAGCCGCAGCAGGAGTAGCCCGACCATAAGCAGCGGCAAGATATACCCTACCGAGCTATAAGTAACCTGAGTGCGCCCCAGGTTATAGCCCTGCTTAAAGAACCAGGTGCCGACCCACACCCCGGTTACCAGACCCAGTAGGCCGAAAATGGCATTGCCGTCCCCGCCGGCCAGACGCAGCAAGGCCCGCCAGGGGCAGCCCAAAAAAACCAGGGCGCCGATCATGGCGATGGCTCCCAGCACGAACCGGACGATCGGCGCCGAACCGGCCCGGGGGCGAAATTCCTGGAACAGATAGGCGCTAACCAAGGCCCCGAGCACAAAGCCAATGATTTCCGGGCGGACATATTGGACCACGGGGGCGCGGTGCAGCCCCAGGCCGCCGGCGATATCCCGTTCAAAACAGGCCACACAGATGCCCATATTGCCGGGATTACCCCACTTCTGTAACAGGGCGGCCAACACCCCAATCACCAGGCCGACCCCAATGATGCCCCACCGGGTGGCAAACAGATTTTTCCATGCGGTCATTTATATTCTCCTTCCACAGAAAACCGACAACTGAAAACAGTATTAAAATCCTACCTGCCCCTGGACGGTCACCAGGTTCTGATCGCCGCCGCTGTAGTTGCCGCTGGGCGCATGGTCCTCCTGTTGGGTGATCTGGGTCCACTCGACGCTCAGCTTGGCATTTTGGCCTTTGAGATAATAATTGAGGCCAAAGCTGGGGAAATAGGTGTCCGGCCGGTCTTTGACAAACAGGCGCTCATAGCGGCAATAGGGCTGCAGTTGGCCCGGCCCCAACTGCCAGGGCAACAGATAGCCCCCTTGAATATAAAAGATCTGAGCGTCTTCTCCGGCCGTCAGCCAGCTATAACCGAGCGTTTGGGTGACATTTTTGACATTGATGTAGGCGGCTTCGGCGGTAAGGGCGCCTTTGCCAATGGGGTGGTCGAAAAACAGATCCACCGTCCAGCCCAGATTGTTCTCATCCGGCCGGTTGTTTAGGGTCAGGTTGTTCTGGTAATCAAAGCCAGTGCCTAAAGAAAGGACTCTTTTCTGCCCCAGGTAGGTGCCTTGATTAAACCAGGAGGTTTCGGGCTCCAACAGACTTAAGGACAGCCGGCCGGCTAACCTCAGGTTATCATCGGGATTGGCCGCGCCTTCCACCCCGTCAAACAGACCCAGGCGATATTGCAAGCGGCCGCCCCAGGGATTGCCCCAGAGCAGCACCCCGTCATCACGCCCCACTTTGCTGTAATAAAAGATGCCGCCCCGCACCCCGCCCTGATTGAAGGCCAAGTCCAGCGGTAGCAGGGTAAAGGTAGAGGTGGTGCCATAATTGCGGGTAAAGGGGATATACATCCGGCCCAGCTGGATGGTCAGGGGCTCGCCCAGTTTATAATAAACCCAGGCATCGCGCACCGCGATGCTGGTCCCTAGACCTACCGAAGGGGCATCCAGCCCGTCCTGGCCGAGACGGTCGCCGGCAATATGGGCGAAAAAACCGAAGCCTGGGAAGGCCTCCCCCTGCAAATAAAAATAGAAGCGGCGCAGCATGAAATCATCCAGGTCTTTTCGGCCGGTCCCCGCGGCTTTGCCATCTTCCATAAACTGGTACCAAGCCTGCATCCGCAGGCCAGCTTTAAGCTTATGTTTTTCAATAAAGTTTTCCACTTTGCCGGTCAGGGTAGCAACCTCTTCTTTGACCTCCTCTACCTCGGCAGGCGGAGCTGGCTGGGCCTGGGTTTCCCGCTCTAAAGCCGTGATTCTCTCCTTCAGTTCCTTTATTTCCTCATTTTTTCTTTGTTCCAAATCCATTAACTTCTGTTTTAACAGCTCGATTTCGGCCTCTACCGTGGCCGCGGGCACCGGAGCCGTCCCAACCGAGAGCGTCGTTGCCGCCACCACCAATGCCAAAAGCAAAACGCGGATATTTCTGCCCATGATTTTTTCCTTTCCGTGCTTCCCAATGTCTTTGATCTGATCCATCAGATTGCCGGCAATAATTTCCTTTATCACTGAAATCACCTTGCCATTAATGGCGCGACGGCCTTCCAACCCGGGCCAGGTTTGCTTGGTTGAAGGGGAGCGCCATTGCCGAGCCTACGGAAGCTTCTGGAGACTACAGATCCCAAAAGGTTCTGAAACCTAATTAAAGCTGATTACAAAATAAGAGAATAAAGAGATTGGAGCTTAGGTCAGGCTTTAAGCTCAGCCAACCCGGGCAGAGTTTGGATAGCGACTTCAGGTGAAGCCGGAAGGGGACAGTGGCATGCTCCTTGGAGGCTAAATTTGAAGGAATTTTAATATCGAATAATTAAGTATGTCAAATAAAAATTTCCAATAATTAAATCTTATAATAGGCAAGTTCGATTAAAGTGCAATGGAGGATTCAGGGCACTGAATCAGGTAAAAAATGGCCGCGTAGATCTGTCCTTTTATTAGTCCGATCTGCCATCCCTAGCAAAGCTGCAGGATACGTACTGGAAGCTCACCCACCTGAACGGCGCTCCCGTGGCGGTGGGTTTCAAACAACGCGAGCCACACATCGTGCTCCATGCCAAGGAGCGGCGCCTTGTCGGGTCCGGGGGTTGTAACCGCATCATGGGCAGCTATCAACTCGAGGGCAAGAAAATTTCTTTTGGGAAAGTGGCCATGACCAAGATAGCCTGTCCCGAGGGGATGAGGCAGGAACAGGAATTCACGGCTACTTTAGCGCGGGTCAGAAGCTGGAAGATCACCGGCCAGCACCTTGACCTGTTCGATGAGGCAAAGACGCAAGTAGCCCGCTTTCAAGCAGTGGCCCTGTAGCACTAAGCCCTGGATGGAAAGAACATAGGGTGATTTTTTTGTTGGCCCCTAGCACCACCAAAGTACTACTCATATCTTCGAACACTTGATCTGGTTCCAAGGCTTTAAGTAAGAATTATTACTCAGGTCATAAAATGAATGAATTGAGATCAGAATAAACAGCTCTTGGGAGAGGGGGCTAAGGGTCGCAGCCCCCTACCCCCTCTCCCCAACCCACTCCCCCAACCCCTTAAGGGGGTAAGGAGGGCGGTCCTTCGGCCCTTCCCTCAAATTAACCTTTTAAGTGCTCGGAATAATAATCGTAAACTGTAATTGAACCAGCTTTTAAATGGAAGCTCCTCTTTTTTTAAGGCCCTTTTGATCAACATTATAAAGCTTGGCTCGGTACCATATCACTTGCCAATCTCTGCGATTCTAAAAATGTAGCGATATCAAATCAATATTTTTCTAACTCTAAAGAGCCATCAGATTAACGATGGTCACTCGTCCCCCGGTTTAATGGCACAGCCGCTCCCCCATGTGGCCGCATTTCTGGTCAAGATCAATCTAATTCGTGATAACCTGGACGACAGGTCCGACAATCTGCTGGACCCGAAAGAAAGCCTAAAACGGATTATCCATACCTTGTAATCTGGTGCTGGCAGGGGAGGTATGGGCAGTGGGAAAGAAAACCCCGGGATCAGCATTGCTATCTATTGGGTCCGGGCTGGAAATTTTTTTAAAAAACCTCGCCGATGACTTGCAGAGCCTATATCTTTGGCCTTATTTTTATTCATAATCTCGCCCTGCTTGTTTTATTAAATTTCAGGATTCCACCATTTGATATGGTTAATCTGTAATTTTCTGCTAAAGTATATTGACCTTTCCTCTGATGGGGCGGTTATCAGGACGAAGGCAGGCCACTTCAGCATCTTGCTGGGTAAGGAGAAATTATATGCTCAATCATCCGCGTCTGGTCAAGATCGAAGACTACGTCAAGTATGTCGGCGACGAGACCGTGGAGCGCATTCTGAACAAGGCCAAGACATTGCAGGACTTGCATGTGGTTAATGTCAATTCCACTTACTATGGCGGTGGGGTGGCGGAGCTTTTGGGGTCGATGACCATTTTGATGAACAGCATCGGCATCAAAACCGGCTGGCGGGTAATCCAGGGGTCTCCGGATTTTTTCAGCATCACCAAAAAGATGCACAATGCCCTGCAGGGCGGCGAAATCAACCTTACCGACCGGAAAAAGCAAATTTATGAAGAGGTAGTGTACGAGAATGTCATCCGCACCCACCTGGAACACGACGTGGTCATCATCCACGACCCTCAGCCCCTGCCGATGATCAACCACTACCGCAAGCGGGGCCCATGGATCTGGCGCGGGCATGTCGACCTGAGCGGGCCGAACCAGGAGTTGTGGGAGTATTTACGGCCTTTTGTGGACCGCTACGATGGGGTGATTTTCAGCATTCCGGAATACGCTCAGAAAATTAATACTCCACTGCTCTTTTTCATGCCGGCCATCGATCCTTTTTCCATTAAAAATCATCCTTTCTGCCAAGCCGAGATCGAAGAGCGGTTGAATCACTATAATATCCCCACTGACCTCCCCCTGGTGGTCCAGGTCTCCCGCTTCGACCGCTGGAAAGACCCTCAGGGGGTGGTGGAGGCCTTTAAGATGGCCCGGCAAGAGGTGGACTGCACCCTGGTGTTATTGGGCAATGTGGCCACTGACGACCCGGAAGGCCCGGAAGTATACGAGTCGCTGCTGGAAAGTCAGGAGGAGCGGATCATTATTCTCTCAGTGCAGGATACCGCCTTGGTCAATGCCTTGCAGAGCCAGGCCGCGGTGGTCTTGCAGAAATCCCTGCGGGAGGGCTTTGGCCTGACCGTTGCCGAGGCCATGTGGAAAGGAACCGCGGTGATCGGCGGCAATGTCGGGGGCATCCGTTATCAGATTCAGGACGGGGTCAACGGCTTTTTGGTGAACAATGTCGAGGAGGCTGCGGCCCGGATTGTGCAACTGATCAAGGATGAGGGTTTGCGGCGGCGCCTGGGCACGGCCGGCCGGGAAACGGTGCGGCAAAAGTTCCTGCTGAGCCGCAACCTGGAACAATACCTGGATCTCTTTGGTTCTTTTGAGACTAACTTTACCTTGAGAAGTCGGTCCTGAACCGCTTTTTGCTGCCAGACATACTGGGTTATCAACTCGATCATTGATGGGGAGAGAAAAGATGCATTGGTATCAGCGAGAAATTGACCAAGTTTTTGAGGAGTTGAACAGCTCTGAGCATGGTTTGACCGACGCCGAGGTCAGGGAGCGCCTGGCGAAATTCGGTCCCAACAAATTGGCCGAAGAGGAAAGGGTCGGCATTCTTAAGATCTTGCTGGACCAATTCAAAAGTCCCCTGATTTATATCCTGTTGGTCGCCAGCGTCGTCACTTTCTTCCTCGAGGAATACAAAGACACCGGGGTTATCGGGGCGGTGGTGCTGCTCAACGCCTTGATCGGCTTCATCCAGGAGTACAAGGCGGAGAAGCAGGTGCAGGCCCTGAAAAAGATGGTGGTGGCCAAAGCCCGGGTGCTGCGGGACGGCGAGGAACAGGAAGTGAACAGCGAAGAGGTGGTGCCGGGAGACATTGTGCTTTTGACTTCCGGGTCCCGGGTGCCGGCGGATCTGAGGCTTATACGCTGCGTTGAATTGAAGACCGACGAAGCCATGCTCACCGGCGAGTCCCTTCCGGTGGACAAGGTCACCGAGCCTATTGCTGAAGACAATCTGACCCCGGGCGACCAGAAGAACATGGCCTTTATGGGCACCATCATTGTGACCGGCCGGGCCAAGGGGGTGGTGGTGGAAACCGGTTCCCGCACCGCCCTGGGGCGGATCGCCGTGGATGTCCGGGAAATCGGGGTAACCAAGTCCCCCCTCCAGGAAAAGATTGACCGGTTCGCCCATGCCATCGGCGTAATTGTGCTGGTGGCGGCCACCTTGCTGTTTTTGATCGGCATTCTGGTGGGCATCAGCGCCCAGGAAATGTTCATGACTGCAGTGGCGGCCGCAGTGGCTACCATCCCTGAAGGTCTGCCCATCGTGGTGACCATTACCCTGGCCATCGGCGTGGGGCGTATGGCCCAGCGCAACGCCATCATCCGCACCCTGCCGGCGGTGGAGACCCTGGGCAGCACTACGGTGATCTGCTCCGACAAGACCGGCACGCTCACCAAAAATGAAATGACCGTCAGACTGGCCTACGATGGCCGTAAAATCTATGAGATAAGCGGAACCGGTTATGAACCGGAAGGTGACATTTTTGAAGAAGGCCGGAAGATTCATGCCGAGGCTGACCCAGCTCTGACCATGTTTTTTCGGATCGGCCTGCTGTGCAATGAATCGGATGTCTATGTGGAAGAGGACCGCTACCGGGTGGATGGCGATCCCACCGAGGGGGCGCTCATTGTTTCGGCTATGAAAGCGGGCTTAGACCCGGAGGAGGAGCGGGACCGTTATCCTCAGACTTTTATTATCCCCTTTGAATCCGAGCGGGGCTATATGGCTACCTTGCACCGGCAGGACGACCATAACCTGGTCTTTGTTAAAGGGGCGCCGGAGAGACTGCTGGACATCTGTGCCGAGTGCCGGTTTGAGGCCTGGGAAGACGTTCCCCGGGTGGCCCATCATTTTGCCCGGGAGGGCTTAAGGGTATTGGCTATGGCCTTCAAAAAGGTGCCGGCCGAACAGATGGAGATCACTATGGCCGATCTGCAGACCGGACTGATCTTTGCCGGGCTGCAGGGGTTGATCGACCCGCCCCGGGAGGAAGCCGTTGACGCGGTCAAGGGCTGTAAACGAGCAGGCATCCGGGTAGTAATGGTCACCGGAGACCACGCGGTCACGGCGGAGGCTATCGCCAAGAAGCTGGGCATTGAAGAGGAAGAGGAGGAGGTGGAAGACCTGGTGTCCAAACCGGTGGACGCCATGATCGATGAAGAACTCTTTGAGGTTACCCGCGAGGTGACCAATGTCCTGGCCCAACGCTCTGGCCTGGCCGGCCAGGCGGCCCAAAGCCTGACCGGCAAACATGTGCAGGTCATGGGAGATATGGAGCTGTTTGCCTTTGTCAAAGAGATTCTGGCGGCGCTGGTGAAAAGAGCCGGGCCCGAGGGCGCGGTCCGCAAAGTCCTGGCCGGCAAGGAACTGGAAACCATGAGCGACCTGGCCCTTTATCACCTGGTAAAAAAGGTCTACGTCTATGCCCGGGTGGCTCCGGATCACAAATTGCGCATTGTCCAACAGTTGATTAAGCACGGCGAGATCGTGGCGGTGACCGGGGACGGAGTGAACGACGCCCCGGCCTTGAAGGCCGCCCACATCGGCGTGGCCATGGGCAGGACCGGCACCGACGTGGCTAAAGAGGCCTCCGACATGGTCATTGTTGACGACAATTTTGCCAGCATCTACCGGGCCGTGGAACTGGGGCGGGTGGTCTTTGACAACATCCGCAAGGTCACTTTCTTTCTCATCCCCACCGGTATCGCCGCCATCATTTCCATTCTGGCCACCGTGATGCTGGGGCTGCCGCTGCCCTATTTGCCGGCTCAGCTTCTGTGGATCAACCTGGTCACCAACGGCCTCCAGGATGTGGCTCTGGCTTTTGAACCGGGAGAAAAAGATGTGTTGGAGCGGCCGCCCCGCGACCCCCAGGAAGGCATCATGACCCGCCTTTTCATCGAGCGCACCATTTTTGTGGCATTGCTCATCTCGGCAGGAGTGGTTTATGAGTTTATCCATGCCCTGAACCAGGGGGTTTCCCTGGAAAAAGCCCGGACCATTGCGGTGACCACCATGGTCTTTTTCCAGTTTTTCCAGGCCTGGAACAGCCGCTCCGAACTGCACTCCCTGTTTTCCATGAATCCCTTGGGCAACCCTTTTCTCTTTTTTGGCACCATTGCAGCCTTTGTGGCTCATCTGGCCGCTATCTATGTCCCAGCCATGCAGTGGATTTTCCGCATGGAGCCCATAATGCCCTGGGAATGGCTGCGAATCGGATTGGTGTCCTTGACCGTGGTCATCGCCGTGGAAATCGACAAGTGGCTGCGGCGGAAAAATTTACTGGTCTCCAGCTGAAATTGTCGGCTTTTCCTAAACCTCGTAACCAGAGGCAATTCATCATGGTTGGGGTTGCCTTCCTCTGGTCTTTGTGGCGCAAATGATTGAAAAAAATTAAATCGGATTTACCTTTTCCTTAGGCGGCATACCGAGCAACCGGAGGAGGCAGCCATGTTAAAAAATATCAATTACAACCTTATCCAGACTATTTCGATCATCTCGCAAAGTCTATATCGTTACGACACCTATATCAGGGATGCAGCCGATTGTCCATCCTGTCAGGAGATGTGGGGAAAATTTAAGGAGCAGCGGGAAAAAGAATTGTCCATGCTCCTCAAAGAACTCAAAGCTCATCTGGAGACCGGCAAATTATCTTTGGGATAAATTATATATCAAGATCGGTATGCCGCTCAGTCAGGAACTCCCAACCTGGTCAGCAAATCATCTAGTTCGGCCTTGTTTTCGAATCCAATGCTAAAGGCGTCGATGCAGTCAAGATTGAGGATAAATCTGAGGGCAGGCTCTATCTGAGAAGACAGCAACCCACAGCCCAGGATCTTCATGCCGATAACCCCCTTTCCAGCCCGGTGCGCGCGCCCCAGGATGGGCACCATCTGAGCCGGAGAGCTGTCCATATGGCTGCCGGCGTGGTTGATGCGCACCATGACCACGTCGGTCCAGGGGCAATCCACCGCTCTTTGCAGCGCTGCTAAACTATGACAGGAGATTCCCTGGGCCCGGATCAGCCCCTCTGCTTTGGCTTTCGATAAAACCTCCATGGTCTTGTGGAATTTCAGGTCCCACCTGGCCTCCTTCAAGCCATGCAATAACACCATATCGATATAATCGGTATCCAGCTCCGTTCTGAACCGGTCGAGATCCCGGCGCATCCCGGCAGGGTCGCGCTTGCTGACCGATTTGGTTAAAATTACCACTTTTTCACGGGGAATATGGTTCAAGGCCTCTTTAAAGAAAGGATGGGAGCCATACTGGTCAGCCGCGTCCCAAAAGGTTATCCCCCGTTCATAACCATGCAGGATCAAAGAGACAAAGCTCTGCCTACCCATCCTGGTCTGCCGGGACTGCATTCCCACTCCATCGGTGCCTGAACCAAGAGCCAGGCGCGACACTTCTATCCCGGTGTTACCGAGGAGCACCCGGTCCCTGGCGGACTTACGGGGGCCATGGTCAAAAGCTTTCATATCATTTTTATGGTCTATAAGTCCGGCATTGCCCTGGTCATAAATCCCATTTTTAAAAATAAGTATGATTTTAATAACATTTTTTGAGAAAATGTTCATGGCAGATTATCATGCTCAAGTTTTTCTCCTTTAAGTTAACCAAGGGGAGAATTTGGGGGGTGGATTTTTAGGTTTCATGTTTTGAACTGTGAGGTTAAACGGCAATGGCTTTAAACCGAAAAGTGGAGATACTCGATCGAACCCGTTTACTTGACGACTTCTTTGTGGTGGAGGCGGCCAAGGTCAGCTTTGAAAAAAATGACGGAACCATGAGCCTGCCAAAGCGCCTCTTAAATTTTGAGCGGGGCGATGGCGTGGCTGCGGTCCTGACCGATTTGACCCAGAACAAGGTGGTCCTGATCCGCTAATTTCGCTTTCCCACCTATGATAAAGGCCCGGGGTGGCCATTAGAACTGGTGGCCGGGATGGTTCCTCCAGATGAGGAGCCTCGAGCCGCCCTGCAACGGGAGATTCTGGAGGAGACCGGCTTTCAGGCAAAGAAGCTTGAACCGATCTACACCTTTTACGTCTCGCCGGGAGGGACCTCCGAGCGGATTTTTCTTTTTTATGCGGAAATCGATCTGGGCCACCGCCTTTCCCCGGGAGGAGGGGTATCCTCCGAACAGGAAGATATCGAGGTGCTGGAATTACCCCTGGACAGCGTTTGGGAAATGCTGGATCGAGGGAAAATTCAGGACGCCAAGACCATCATAGGACTTTTGTGGTTGCGCCGCCGCTTAGAGAGTAAGGAATGAACCTTCCCGATGGCAAGGGAAGCGAGCACCTTTTGCCTTAGATCAGCAGCTTGGGGTCGGTTGAGAAATTAGGTTGTTGATGTTACTATAGTAGCAATTTGTTGGTCGGCGGCGGAATAAAAATAGAGCAGTTAATTGGGAGGAAGGAATGCCTGAATCCGGAGGGCGAACAGAAGGTATTCGCCAGCAGTTGGCCAAATGTCCCAGCGGCATCCGGGGGCTGGATGAGATCACCCACGGCGGTCTGCCCCGGGGGCGTCCCACCCTGGTCTGCGGCGGCCCTGGCTGCGGCAAGACCATGATGGCCATGGAATTTCTGGTGCGAGGCGCCACCGATTACGACGAGCCCGGCGTCTTTATGTCTTTTGAGGAAGGCACCGCGGAACTTTCCCAGAATATGGCCTCCCTGGGTTTCGATTTACCGGCTCTGCAAGAGAAACAGAAAATTGTCCTGGATTTCGTCTACATCGAACCCAGTGAGATAGAGGAGACCGGGGAGTACAACCTGGAGGGACTGTTCGTCCGCCTGGCCCACGCGGTTGACGCCATCGGGGCCCAAAGGGTGGTGCTGGACACCGTGGAGGCCCTCTTTGCCGGCCTGTCTAACAAGCTCATCCTGCGCTCCGAGTTGCGGCGCCTCCTCCGCTGGCTGAAGGACCGGGACCTCACTGCCATCATCACCGGGGAAAAAGGAGATGGAAGCCCTACCCGGTTCGGCATCGAAGAATACGTCTCCGACGCGGTCATCGTTTTGGACCACCGGATTCTGGAACAGGCTGCCACCCGGCGCTTGCGTTTCATCAAGTACCGGGGCTCCCTGCACGGGGCGGACGAATATCCCTTTTTAATAGACGAGAATGGCATTTCCATCATGCCCATCACCTCCCTGGCCCTGGATTACGCGGTTTCCAGCCAGCGCGTTTCCACCGGCCTCCCCTCTTTGGATCACATGCTGAGCGGAGGCTATTATCAAGGCAGCAGCATCCTGGTGTCGGGCACCGCCGGCGCCGGCAAATCATCCCTGGCGTCCTACTTCGCCGACGCTGCCGGCCGCCGGGGAGAACGCTGCCTGTACTTCGCCTTTGAAGAATCCCCGGCGCAAATTATCCGCAACCTGCGATCTATCGGCCTGGATCTGGAGCCCTGGCTGGAGCAGGGTCTGCTCCAATTTCATGCCGCCCGGCCCACCCTCTACGGGCTGGAAATGCACCTGGCGACCATCCTCAAATTGATCAACCATTTTAAACCCGCGGCCATCATTATGGATCCGATCACCAACCTCTCTTTAGTGGCCAGAAATGAAGAAATAAAATCGTTACTTATGCGGCTGGTGGATTTCCTCAAGAACCAGCAGATTACCACCCTGTTCACCAATCTGAGCCATCCGGGAGAGGTGGAGATGACTGCCAGTCAAGTATCCTCCCTGATGGATACCTGGCTGCTGTGGTTAAACGTCGAGCGCCGCGGCGAACGCCATCGGCTCCTCCAGATCCTGAAGTCCCGGGGCATGGCTCATTCCAACCAAATACGGGAGTTTACTATAACTGATCAAGGGATTAACCTGGTGAACATCTAACTTTGCAAGACGAAGGCGAAATGGCCGTGGCTGGCTCTTCTCCAAAAAGCTGGACACCGCCTTTAAGGAAAGGAGCTTAATCTCCTCATGGCGGACCAAAAGAATTGGCAATTGCGCCTCTATGTGGCTGGAATGACCCCCAAGTGCCTGACAGCTTTTGAAAACCTTCAGAGGATTTGCGAGGAGTACCTCAAGGGCCAGTACTCCATTGAAATTATCGACCTTTTGGAAAATCCTCAGTTAGCCCGGGGGGACCAGATTTGGGCCATCCCTACTTTGGTGAAGAAACTGCCGCCGCCTCTCAAGAAAATAATCGGCGACCTTTCCAACAAGGAAAAGGTCCTGGTGGGTTTGGACTTGCGCCTCCAAACAGCTTAGCCGCGGCAAGCTTTGCCGAGAACTAATAAACCAGCATCAACCTGAGTAGAACTTCGGGAATCTTCTATGGACAAACCTAATGTCAAGGAGCCAACGGAAATGGCAGCAGCCCGCAAGGAGCACAGAGCTAGACATTATGTGCTGCGGCTGTTTGTTTCGGGCCTCACCCCCAAATCCCAGCAGGCCATTGCCAACCTCAAGGCCATCTGCGAAGAGTACCTGAAGGGCCACTATGAGTTGGAGGTCATTGATATTTTTCAGCAACCAGCCTTAGCCCAGGCCGAGCAGATCATCGCCGTCCCCACTCTCATCAAAGAGCTGCCGCTGCCTCTACGCAGGTTCATCGGGGACATGTCGCAGACCGAAAAAATTCTGATAGGTTTGGAGTTAAAACCTAAATAGTATAGCCAAAAAGTAAAGGTAGTAGCATGGGTGAACCATCCAGGAAAGAACTTTTGGACGAGCTGGCTGAACTTCGCCTCCGGCTGGAGGAGGCAGAAGCTACCCTGAGGGCCATCCGCCAGGGGGAGGTTGACGCGCTGGTGGTTTCTGGGCCCGAAGAAGGACGGATTTATACTCTGGAAGGGGCCGACCAGTCTTACCGTCTGCTGGTGGAATCCATTAACGAGGGTGCAGCTACTCTGAGCCGGGACGGCAAAATATTGTACGCCAATCGCCGGTTGGCCGAAATGCTGAAAACCCCGCTGGAGAGGGTAATCGGTTCATTTTTCCATAATTATCTGGCTCTCCGGGACCGGCAATGGTTCGAGGCCCTATTGCTCCAGGGGCACCAGGGACAAAACCGGGGCGAGGTGGCCTTACAGGCTGCCGATGGCGCCCTGGTGCCGAGTTTTATCTCTTTAAGCAATATGCCCCTGGAGGACTCTCCCGATAGGGTTTGTCTGGTGGTTACGGATCTGACCGAGCAAAAGCGCCAGGAAGAAATCCTGGCAGTCGGACGCCTCTGTCGCGCTATTCTGGAGCAGGCTGAGCAAGCCATTGTGGTCTGCAACGCCAGGGGCATCATCACCCACGCCTCCCAGGCGGCGCAGCGGTTGCGGGGCAACCTCCTAATGCAGCAAGTGGAAAAAGCCCTGCCGCTGCGCCTGCCGGTCCAGGCAAACGCCACCGGCCACCCTGCCGAGGAGGCCTTTCCTCTGGCCAGGGTCCTGCAAGGAGAAATTTATCAAGATCTAGAAGCCATTTTACCGGGCCGGGATGGACAAGAATTTCATGTGGTCCTCAATGCCGGGCCGCTTATGGACGAGAACGGTATGGTGTTGGGCTGCGTCTTAAGCCTGACCGACATCACCGCCCGCAAGCAGGCCGAAGAGGCCCTGCGCACCCAGGCCCGGATTTTGAAGAGCATGGCGGAAGGGGTCACCGTCACCGACTCCAGGGGAATCATTATCTACACTAACCCGGCCTTTAACGCCATGTTTGGCTACAGCCCCGGAGAACTGGTGGGCCAACACAGCAACATCCTCAACCATTACCCGCCGGAAGAAAACCTCATAGTGGTCAAAGAGATTTTGCGCCAGGTCAACAGCACCGGGGTCTGGTTCGGGGAGTTTCACAACCGCAAAAAGGACGGCACCGCCTTTTTCACTTCCGCCCGCGTCAGCGCCCTCACCGTGGGCGCCAAGAAGCTGTTTATTTCGGTTCAGGAGGACATCACGGCACGCAAGCGGGCGGAGCAGGCCCTCAGGGAGAGTCGGGATGACTTGAACCGGGCCCAAGCCGTCGCCCGTACCGGCAGTTGGCGCCTGAATGTTAGGGAAAACAAACTGACCTGGTCCGAGGAATGTTGTCGCATCTTCGGAATTCCTCCTAAAACCCCCATGACCTATGAGACCTTTCTCGGCACCTTGCACCCCGAGGACCGGAACTACGTGCACCGGCAATGGATGGCGGCTCTCCGAGGCGAACCCTACAACATCGAACACCGCATCATCGTAGGCGACCAGGTGAAGTGGGTCCGGGAGCGGGCGCAACTGGAGTTTGACCAAAAGGGGCGGCTGGTGGGAGGATTCGGTACGACCCAGGACATCACCGAACGCAAGCAGGCCGAGCAGGAACTGGCCCGGCAAAAGGAGCTTTTGCAGGGGATCATCGACAACATCCCGGTGATGTTGACCATCTATGACCCTAGTCTGAAAACTTTCCGTTTTAACCAGGAATTTCGGAAGCTTTTAGGTTGGACGGAAGAAGAAGTAGACGTAGATAATCCCATGGCGCTGTTCTATCCGGACCCCTACTACCGCCAGCAGGTGCAGGAGTTCATGCAATCTTTGGAGCCGGGGTGGCGGGATTTTCAGGTAACCGCCAAAGACGGCAGCGTGGTGGACAGTGCCTGGGCCAACATCCGCCTTACCGACGATACCCAAATCGGCATCGGCATCGACATTCGGGAACGCAAGCGGGCCGAGGAGTCCATCAAACGCCAGCAAGCCATCCTGCAGGGAATCAACCGTATTTTCCATGAAGCCCTGACCTGTGAAACCGAGGAAGATCTGGGCCGCACCTGCCTGACCGTAGTTGAAGAGATTACCGCCAGCCAGTTCGGTTTTATCAGCGAGATTAACGAAGCCGGTCTCCTGGACGGCATCGTCATCAGTGACCCAGGCTGGGCCGCCTGCCAAATGGCGGGGCCGGAAGAGGCGGTCTTATTTAGGAGTGGGCATATCCACGGCATTTACGGGTGGGTTTTAAATAATGGCCAGCCCCTGATCGCCAACGATCCCGCAACTCATCCTGACCGCATCGGGGTTCCGGAAGGCCATCCCCGGCTCACCGCTTTTTTGGGCGTGCCCTTGAAACTGGGGGACAGAACCATCGGCCTAGTCGGCCTGGGTAACAAAGCCGGCGGCTATACCTCAACCGATCAGGAAGCCGCGGAAACTCTGTCTGTGGCGATTGTCGAAGCCTTCCAACGCCAGCGGGCTGAAAAGGCCTTGCGCCGGGCTTATGATAAACTGGAGGACTTGGTGGCGGAGCGCACCGCGGCCCTGAGGTTGGCTAACCAGCAATTGCTCTGGGAGATAGAGGGGCGCCGGGAAAGCGAGGCTAGCTTCACCGCTTTCATGCAGCATTTGCCCGGAGCGGCAGTGATGCGGGACATCCAGGGCCGCTATACCTTCGCCAATGAAGCCTGGGAGCAACTGGCGGGCAAAAAACGGAAGGAATGGCTGTGGAATACCGCCGATGAGATCTGGCCCCCGGAACTGGCGAAGAAATTCAAGGACCTGGATTTTCATATCCTGTCTACCGGCCAAGCGGTAGAGCACATTGAGGAGTTGGAATTGGCGGATGGGCGGCATTATTTCCTGGTTAACCGTTTTCCTATCCTCGATGAAAGCGGACTGCCTTACATGGTGGGAGCCATTGCCATCGACATTACCGCCCGCCACCAAGCCGAAATGGAAATCGAGCGGCAGGCCGCCGTCCTAAACGGCATCCACCGGATTTTCTGGGAGGCCCTCACCTGTGAGACGGAGGAGGAGTTGGGCCGCACCTGTCTGGCGGTGGCCGAAGAGTTGACCGACAGCCGGTTCGGTTTTATCGACAATGTAAACGACCAGGGTTGTTTTGACGCCCTGGCCTTCAGCGACCCGGGTTGGTTCTCATGCCGTATACCTGACGTTGCCGATCTGACCCATCTGAGAAATATCAAGCCGGTAGGCCTGCTTGACGAATCGATTCGGGGAGGCAAGCCCCTGATTGCCAATCACCCTTCCACCCATCCGGCGGCGGCCGGGATACCCGAGGGCCATCCTCCTTTGACTGCTTTTCTAGGGATGCCGCTTATCTACGGGAAACAGACGGTTGGTCTCATCGGCCTGGGTAACAAAGCCGGGGGATATAATTTTACTGACCAGGAAACCATGGAAATCCTGGCGCCGACCATTGTAGAAGCCCTCATGCACCACCGGGCTAGAAGGGATTTGAAGAGGTCGGAAGGCAAAATGCGCCGCCTGGCCGACCAGCTGCTCACCGCCCAGGAAAATGAACGCAAGCGCCTGGCCGCCGAATTGCACGACGAGCTGGGCCACGCCCTGTTGACCTTAAAAATTTCCCTAAGCTCCATCGCCAAGCAATTGCTTCCCGAGCAGGAGAACCTCGAGCAGGAGATTCAGAAACAGCTGGCCTACATTAATGACGTGATCAATGAAATCCGGCGGCTCTACCATGATCTAAGCCCGGGGGATTTGGAAGATTTAGGCCTGACCAGGACCCTTAGAACCTTGGTTGAGGACTTTGCCGGGCTGCAGAAACATATAGCCTGGGAGGTAGACCTGCCCGACCTCGACCGACTTTTTCCTTTGCCGGTACAAACTATCATCTACCGCCTGGTGCAGGAGGCCTTGACCAACATCGGCAAACACGCCCATCCTGAGCGGATTATGGTTTCGGCTGCCCCAAAAGGGGCTCAGGTCAACTTTTTTATCGAGGACAATGGCTTCGGCTTTGATCTCTCAGAAGTGCTGGATTCTGCTTCGGGTTTGGGTCTGGCCGCCATGGAAGAGCGGCTCAACATGGTAGGAGGCTCCTTCAGGATCTGGAGCGAAAAAGGGTCGGGCACCAGGCTGTTCTTCTCTATCCCCGTCCTGCCGGAGAACTGCAAGCCATGACCCCCTGGGTCTGCTGGCCTTGAGAAGCAAATCGCTGGTCTGAAAGCATAAAGAAAAGTCCGTGCACCCGGGTTTGTCGGGCGCACGGAGGTTTATCTGCTTGGTCAACCGGAGTTATATACCCTTTTTTTGCACTTTCCTTGAATATGGTCCTCAAACTCCTGGCGGAAGTGTTTTAGGAGGCTCATCAGGGGCGCCGGCGCGGTCTGCCCCAGAGGGCAGAAAGAGGCGTCCACCATTACCTTCCCCAGCCGCTCCAACAGCTCCAAATCGCCGGGCTGCCCCCGCCCTTCCCAGATACGGGTCAGGGTATTCAGAATCAAAGGAGTGCTTTCCCGGCAGGGAGTGCACTGGCCGCAGGATTCGTGGGCAAAGAATATGGCCACACAACGGGCGAAATCAACCGCGCTGACACTCTGGTCTAAGACCAGCATGGTGCCGGAGCCCGAAGCCCCGCCGGTCTGGCACATCTTAAAGGTACTGCCTGGCCGCATACCGCCGCCGTAGGTGTCGATCAGTTCCCGCAGGGAGAGGCCTACCGGTGCTTCGACGATCTGCGGCGTCTGGACGTGGCCGATGATCTGGTAAGTCTTGGTGCCAGTGGTATCGGCGGTGCCCAAGCCTTTATACCATGCCGCACCTTTATTGATAATGGCCGGGACCGCGGCCAGGGTCTCGACGTTGTTGACCACCGTGGGTTTATGCCACAGGCCCTCGACGCCGGGGAAGGACGGCTTGGCCCGCGGATTCCCGCGCTTGCCTTCGATGGATTCGATCAGGACGGTCTCTTCGCCGCAGATGTAGCAGCCGAAGCCGGAGCGCACCTCAACATCAAAGGAAAAGTTGGTCCCCAACAGGTTCTGCCCCAAATAGCCCTGGGCGCGGGCCTGCTCAATGGCCCGGTTGAGGCGGTGCTTGGAGAGATAATATTAGCCGCGGCAATAGATGTAGCCTTTGGAGGTCCCGACCGCAAACCCGGCGATGGCCATGCCTTCCAGCACCTTATGGGGATCGCCTTCCATAATGTAGTGGTCCTTGATGGTCCCCGGCTCCCCTTCATCGGAGTTGCAGATGATATATTTGGGGGACACTTCCAACGGCCGGGTAAAGGACCACTTGACTCCGGCCGGAAACCCCGCCCCCCTCGGCCCCTAATGCCGGAGGTTTTGGCAACCGACGCCGCAGTAAGGGCAGGTAGTGCGCACCAAACGAGTTTCTAAAGAGCGGCCCAATCCTTTGGCCTTGTGCTCGGTCAAAGCCCCCACCGGACAGGCCTGGACACACTGGCCACAGAAAACGCTGTCGGAATCTTTATAGGCCAGGTCACTGCGAGTGACGATCTTATTGTGAGCCCCGCGATAGCCGATGTTAATGGCGCGGTTGAACTGAATCTCATTACAGGCCCGCACACAGCGGCCGCACATAATGCACTTGGAAAAGTCCCGGACAATAGGTTTGTTATCGTCTTCAAAATAATACGGCGTGTCCGGCGGCGCCGCAAAGCTGGGAGTGATAATCTGATAGCGGTAAGCCAGGGCCTGCAGCTCGCAAGCGCCGTTGGCTTCGCAGATCAGGCAATTGTGATTGCCCGAGGCCAGCAGCAGTTCGATCACCAGGCGCCGGGCCGCCACCACGCGCTCCGATTCGGTGTGGATCACCATCCCCGAAGCCGCGGCGGTGGCGCAGACCGGCACTAAAGTACACCCGCCCTCAATCTCCACCACACATACCCGGCAGGAACCGGTCGGGGTCGTATCCTTCAGATAGCAGAGGGTGGGAATAGTGTAGATGCCCACCTGGCGGGCTACCTCCAGAACTGTCTGACCAGACTCGAACGTCACGGCCTTCCCATCAATGCTAAGGCTTGGTATGCTCATAGCCAGGAAACCTCCTTAACGGGTGTGCACCAGAGTGGATTCCGGATGTTCCTGCCAGATTCCGGGCCACCAACAACCGTAATGGGTTGATTTGTCAAAGCGCAACAGTTACTTTTAATCTCACCTGGCTGGAACGCCAAGTTTTGGGGTTGACAATATATGCCAAAAATGGCATATATAGATTTGCTGATTATCGCATGCCCGCAAAACAAATGTCAACCACTATTTCTATAAAAATAAAGTCACATAACCATTATTTTAAGTAATAAATGAAGATCTAAGCAGCTATAACCATGAGCTTTATTATGTTATTATTAACATATAAATTAGGTTAATAATAACATATCTATCAAATAATAGTATTACTTGTAACAGGGTTAATTCGGCATTTTACTTGAGGATACTATGAATATCGGGCCTTATAGTTACGCAGAGTTTGTTGAGTTGGCCAAGTCGTTTCATGGCTTCCCAGCCCCCGGGGTGATTATTGGCGGCTATATGGTGTCCCTGGCCCAACAGCAGGTGCCCACCGGCGTGCTCTACGACGCCATCAGCGAAACCCAGAAGTGCCTGCCGGATGCCGTGCAACTGCTCACTCCCTGTACCATGGGCAATGGCTGGCTGCGAGTCATCCCTTTAAGCCGCTACGCCGTGACCCTGTATGACAAGTATCAGGGCCAGGGCTGGCGGGTGTTTGTCGATCCCGCTAAGCTGGCCGCCTGGCCGGCGATCAAGGAATGGTTTCTCAAGCAAAAACCCAAAAAACAGCAGGATACGCCGGCCTTAATGGACCAGATCCGCCAGGCCGGCAGCCAGATCTGCAGCCTGGCCGCGGTCCAGGTGCGGCCGGAATTCTTAGCCAGGCGCCAAGAGAGGCAATTCAGCATCTGCCCCAGTTGTGGGGAGGCCTTTCCCGTTGCGGATGGGCCTAGATGTCGGGGGTGCCAGGGACAAACCCCTTATGAATTAGTTGAAAAATCTAGGGGGCCGGTGGAAAAACCTAATTTACCTGCGGTGCCGGTGGAAAACGCGGTGGGCCACAAACTTCTCCATGACCTGACCCTGATCGTCCCCGGCGTCAGCAAGGGGCCGGCCTTCCGGCGGGGGGAAGTCATCAATGCCGGGGATCTTTGCCGCCTGCAGCAGATGGGACGGCAGCACGTTTATCTGATGCCCCAGAGCCAGCCCGAGGATGACTGGATTCATGAGGACGAGGTCGCGGTTATGTTTGGAGAGGCTATGGCCGGAGCCGGGGTAGCGGTGCACGGGCCGCCTAAAGAGGGCAAGGTCAATCTGATGGCGGCGCACTCCGGCCTGTTGATCGTTGACCAGGAGCGATTGCAACGCTTCAACCTGGTGCCTGAGGTGATGTGCGCCAGCCGCAAAGGCTACCGGGTGGTGGAAAAAGGCCAGGTGATAGCCGGGACCCGCGCCATTCCCTTGTTCCTTCCCAAACGCTATCTGGAGCAGGCCTTGGAAGTGTTAAGCGCCGGGCCGCTCTTCCAGGTGAAGGCCTTGCGTCCGGCCCAGGTAGGCATCCTAGTCACCGGCACCGAGGTTTTCCGGGGTTTGGTAGAGGATCGCTTTGCTCCTCTGATTGCCGCCAAGGTAGAAAAATATCGTTGCTCGGTAGTGGAGTCCCTGATCGTCCCGGATGATCGGAAGGCCATTTGCCAGGCGGTGCAGAAGCTGCAGGCCGCGGGCTGCGACCTGCTGGTGACCACTGCCGGGCTGTCGGTGGATCCCGATGACCTTACCCGCCAGGGGCTGATCGATGCCGGAGTGACGGATATATTATACGGTGCCCCTATTCTTCCCGGAGCCATGACCCTGCTGGCCCGCCTGGGTTCGATCCCGGTCATTGGAGTGCCGGCCTGCGCCCTGTATTTTCGCCATACCAGTTTTGATGTGCTGTTGCCGCGTCTGCTAGCCGGAGTCCAAATCAACCGCCAGGATCTGGCCGCCCTGGGTCATGGAGCCTTATGTCAGGAGTGCTCCACCTGCACTTTCCCCCATTGCCAGTTTGGGGCTTAAATGGCGGTTTAATATAAATCTAATTATTCAAAATGGCCAACCTTGATCTTAAACAGAAAAAGGTACTGAGTGGAGTGGTTATGAAGCACAGATTGATTATTTTAGGCTTAATAATATCCCTGCTAATCCCAGGCCCGGCCAGGGGCGGGAATAAGTTGATGGTCGCGGTGGCGGCCAACTATATGATGCCCTTCCAGGAAATCCGAGATCTCTTTGTCAAAAAATACCATTTAGAAGTGGAACAGACCTTTGCCTCGACCGGCAAACTCTACGCCCAGATTATCAACGGCGCACCATATGATTTATTCCTGGCCGCGGATGAACGGCGTCCGCAGCTTTTATTTGATCAAGGATTGGCTGACGAACCCTTTATTTATGCTAAAGGCCAATTGATTGTCTGGGCCGGCAAAAAGAATCTAAGCACCTTCAAGGACTGGCAAGAGCTGGTGCAATCTCCGGCGGTCCGAAAAATCGCCATCGCCAATGTGGAAAACGCCCCTTATGCCACGGCTGCCAAAATTGCCTTGGAAAAAATAGAGCTGTGGGAGACCATCCAGGGAAAGCTGGTCTTTGCCCAGGATGTCGCCCAGGTCTTTCAGTACGCTAACACCGGGGCGGTGGATGTCGGTTTTTGCCCCCTGTCGGCGGCGTGCACTGAATTGGGCCAAAAGGGCTACTTCCTCAAAGTTGACCAGGCCCCGCCCATCGTCCAGGCCGCCTGTGTTATAAAGAATTCTCCCAACCGAAAGGCGGCTGAAAAGTTGGCCGCCTTTCTCACCTCAGCGGAGGCCTTGGCGATAAAGCACAAGTTCGGCTACGAGTAATGGATTGGCTGCCTTTATACCTGTCGGCCAAACTGGCCCTGGTGACCACGGTGATTTTGATCACCTTGACCGCGCCGGTGGCCTATAGCTTGGCTTTTTGCCGGTTCCCGGGCAAATCCTTGGTGGAGGCCTTGGTCAATCTGCCCATAGTGCTGCCCCCCAGAGTGTTGGGATTTTATCTGCTGATCTTTATGGGTCCCCAGGGTGCTCTGGGTTAGTTATGGCAGACTTTCACGGGGGCTTCCCTGATCTTTACTTTTCAGGGGATTGTTTTGGCCTCGCTGCTGTACAGTCTTCCCTTCGCGGTTCAGCCGATGCGCGCCGCCTTTGAGAAGATTGATCGCCGTCTGTTGGAAAGCGCCAAAATCCTGGGGCTTTATCCGACCGCCACCTTTTTTGGGGTGGCCCTGCCCAATGCCCGCGGCGGCCTGATTGCCTCGGCCATCCTGGTCTTTGCCCATTCCCTGGGAGAATTCGGAGTAATCCTGATGGTGGGGGGAAGCATCCCCGGCAAAATCAAAGTCACCTCCATTGCCATTTTTGAGGCGGTGGAAGCCCTGCGTTATCGGGACGCCGCCCTGCGGTCGCTTACCCTGATCCCGGTCTGTTATCTGATTCTACTGATGGTCAATCTTTTGAATAAAAAATCAGCACATGGGGCTTAAGGTCAAATTTATCAAGCAGTTGCGTAACTTTCAATTGGCGTTGGACTTTACCTGCGCTCCGGGCCATTTACTGGCCCTGGTGGGGCCTTCCGGGGCCGGCAAGACCACCACCGTCCGTCTGGTGGCCGGGCTGGATCGACCTGAAGGCGGGACCATTGCTTTTAAGGATCAGGTGTGGGTTGATACCGCAAAGAAAATTTTTCTTCCCCCGCAGAAACAACGGGTAGGTTATGTTTTTCAAGATTACCCACTGTTCCCCCATCTGACGGTGTATAAAAATGTCGCCTTTGCCTGTCGGGACCGTGAGCAGGTAAAAGAAATTTTAAAGCTTTTCGCCATCTGGCATCTCAAGGACTGCTTTCCCCAGCGTCTTTCCGGCGGCGAGCGGCAACGTGCCGCCCTCTGTCAGGCCCTGGCCCACCAATCGCAGGTTCTCCTCATGGACGAGCCTTTTTCCGCTCTGGATGTAGCTACCCGCCGCTGGCTGCGGGATGAGCTAAAGTCGCTGAAAAAGGAACTTAGGCGGCCTATCCTCTATGTCACTCACGACCTGGCGGAGGCCGCCTATCTGGCCGACGACATTCTGCCAGTGGTGCAGAGACAACGTCATCCGAGCTGGTTAAATCAACCGCCAATTAACGGGGCTAAGGCCGGATTGCGCCGCTGCTCAGGTTAATTCGCCAAACTTGGGTTATGTATGTCAGGTGCTCTGGATAGGAGGGACGCCTGCTGCTTCGGCCAGCAACCGGGCATACTGCTGCATAGTTTTCTGCAAATCAGCTAGAATTGCCCTCAGTTCATCATAGTGTTCCCAGGCTGCTTCATGTTCGGCAAAAGAGGTTCTAACCTTTTTGGTTTCTTCATAAGCCTGCAACAGGGGATGCCATTTAGACAACACTGGCCGCAAGGCAAAGTTCAACATAATCACCGCGATGGCCCCCAAAGACAAATTGCCCTCACCCTTGGCCCGGGCCACGGAGGGGCCGTATTTCTTCAAGGTCTCCCTGGTCTCGTTAAAGATGTCATGCAAGGAGGACAGCTCCTCCCGGAGCAGACCCTCACCCGGCTGGAGCTCCGCTAGAGCCACCCGGGTGGCCAGTTCGACATAGAGCTCCCAGGCGGCCCGCTGCTCAGTTTCATCCGCTTCCCAGGTCCCCTGGAGTTTTATAAAGGGTTCATTAAGGTCAACTGTCAATTTCTTGGGTCTACCGATCAGAAGAGCTTTAATATCTTTTAATTTGACGGTCAGGTCTGATCTATTGGGGTCCATATCATCATCCTCATGTGCAGAACCAGGGTCGGATTTCATTTAACAGAAAGATTAGCTTGGATTCGGCGACTGGGTTGTAAAGACCTGGGTTGTAAGTACAACTATCTGTAATTTTTTTAAAAGTTGAAAGTTGACTGTAGATGTTTAGCCAGCCCCTATGGATAAATACCAACGCGGTTTGCCCTGCCAAAGATCGGTTTTGATTAGGGTTGAGAATTATTATGAAGATGGTGGAGGCGGCGGGAATCGAACCCGCGTCCGCAAATAGTCCCTAAAAGCGTCTACATGCTTAGCCGGTGCATTGACTTCACCTATCAGGCCTTCCGCCGGCAGAATGCCCGATAAGCTAGCCCGCTAAGGTCTCGACCACTAGAACGCAGGCTTTTCTAGCGATCTAGCCGGGATGCCGTCACCTGAAGAATCCTCCCGGCTAGCTTCTTCAGGCGTTAGCCTTAAGCGGCTAATGCGTAGCCGTAATTGTCGGCAGTTATATGTTCCCTACCTGTTTTACGAGCAGACAGGACCTCGGCATGCGACTTTTAGTTCCCTACCCACGTCGAAGCCGGTACGCCCCCTTTCATATATATTATAATTATTATTAGTTTTTTTGCAAGTTTTTTGTGGGATTCCTCCTTTGGGCCATAAATCTCAGTGGTCAAAAATTCAAGCCCCTCTGTGCCTTTGTTGAGCTGTGGCCAATAATTCCCGGGCATGGGCCAGGGTAGTGTCGGTAATTTGGGACCCGCCCAGCATCCGGGCAATCTCCTGGAGCCTTTCGTCGGCGGAGAGTTTATTGACCGTGGTGACAGTACGGCCGTCTTGCACCTGCTTGTCGACCCGGAAGTGGCAGTCGCCGAAACAGGCAATCTGGGGTAGATGGGTAATGCAGATGATCTGGTGCTTGGCCGCCAGATTATGGAGTTTTTGCCCCACTACTTGGGCTACGGCGCCGCCGATACCGGCATCCACTTCATCAAAGACCATGGTCTCCACCCCCGCCTCCCGGGCCAGGATATTTTTCAGGCCCAACACCAAGCGGGACAGTTCCCCGCCAGAGGCGATGCGGGCCAGCGGTTTGGGGGCCTCACCGGGATTGGGGGCCAGAAAGAACTCCACCCGGTCGCTGCCGGCCGCGGTCACCGGTTGACCGCCGACGGTGGGGGAAAACTCGTCTGATCCCGAGCCTGCAACCGGTGGTTTCTGGAAGCGCACCGTAAACCGGGCCTGAGGCATGGACAGGCTGCGAATCTCAGTTTCCACCGCGTCGGCCAGCCGCTGCGCCACTGCCTGACGGCATTGGGAGAGTTCCTGGGCCTTCTGGGTAAGTTCCTGGCCGGCAGCCGTCAGTTGTTCCTGCAGAGCCTGGAGATGGGAGTCAAAATCGTCCAGCCGGGCTAATTCCTGGCGACCCCGGTCCTGAAACGCCAGCACTTCCTTCAGGGTAGGGCCGTATTTGCGTTTCAATCGTTCCAGCAGGGCCAGGCGGTGGTCAATTTCTTGAAGCCGCTGTGGGTCCATCTGCACGGTGCGGAGATAATCCCGGAGGGCCAGGGCCAGATCATCCAGTTGATAGTTGATATTCTCCAATTCTGCCACCCGGGGTTGCCAGGCCGGGTCAATCCGGGCAATAAAATGGAGGGAGTTCTGAATCTCGCTTAGGGTTCCCAACAAGGCGCTGTTTCCAGCATAGAGGCGGTTATAGCTGTTCTGGGTCTCTTCATAGAGTTGGGCGGCATGCCGCAGGCGTTCCCGTTCCTGAGCCAGGGCCTCGTCTTCGCCTGCCCCAATCTGGGCCTGTTCCAGCTCCTGAAGTTGGAAGGCTAATAATTCCCGGCTGGCCTGGGATTCCTGCTGCTTGATTTGAGTCTGTTGCCAGTCCCGTTTAAGCTGCTGCCAGCCTTGATATAAGCGGCGGAAATCCTCCACCTGGTCTTGGAGGCCGCCGTAAGCATCCAAAATGGCCAAGTGGTTTTCGGGGGCCAGCAGCACCTGATATTCGTGCTGCCCGGATAAATTTAACAATTCCCGGCCCAGGTTGGTCAGAAATTTCAGGGTCACCGCCTGATCATTAAAATAGCCGCGGCTGCGGCCGCTGCGGTTGACGAGGCGGCGGAGCAAGACCTCGCCGTCGGCCGCCCTGTCGGTCTCTGCCAGCCCAGGGCCTCCCTGGTGGTCAGGGGGCAGCCAGAACCGGGCCTCGACCTCGGCCTCCGGCGCGCCGGTCCGGATAAGTTCTTCGCTGCCCCGGGCTCCGAGCAGCAAATGGACGGCCTGAATAATCATGGATTTACCGGCCCCGGTTTCCCCGGACAGGATATTTAATCCCGGCTCCAGGTCCAGCTCCACCTGATCCAGGATAGCCAGATTCTTGATCCGCAGTTCGGTCAGCATCGAAATGGTCAGGCCAATGAGAAAACTTCTGAGGGTATTTAAGATTGCAATTTTCGGGCTGCGCCAAACAGCCGGTAAACCGAAAATCCTGACAGGGCAGCAATGTCTTCGGTCGGCAGGTAAGACGCTATACTTTCATCAAACAAGATATTTACTTCGGGCTGGAACTCGTCGTCCCCTTTCCAGAGCACATGAGTGATGGGGACCAGCGGAAAGGCCTGATAAGTGGCGGCCACGTCGCCCAACTCGACCGGGATACCTCCCATCATTTCTGCCACCTTTTGGTACAGTTCCAGGTTATGGCCGAAAACTTTGAGCAGAGGAACCCTGGCCCGCTGGACAAAGGCGTGGTGGTAGAATTCTCCAGCCGGCACCTGGCGGAAGTCGATGCTGTTGCCGGTCAAGGCTTTCCCCTGGCTGTTCAGGTAATGGAGCATCAGGATCTGCTCCTGAATATTTACCTCTCCCTCCCCTTGCAGATAAGCAACCTGGATTTCCGGCCAACTGATCCAGTGGGGGCGGCCAAAGTAAGGAAGAATCAAACCTTCCTGGCCTTCCCGGATCTCATACCGGGCCTGGCTGCGGGCCGCTACTTCTTGGGGTGAAGCCAGTTTGAGTTCTTCCACGGCCAGGGCCAGGGATTGTTTATAATCATCAATTCGAGGCACTCGGTTCTCCTTTTGACTGATATTACACTATTAAGATGACGCTTGCTAGCAGTTGAACCTTATCTGGAACCCGCCAACCACCTTAGGGACGGGGAATGCGAATATAGATGCCCTCGATCAGGTCCTTCTCGTCCAGGGGTAATGGTTTTTTGTCCAGGTGCAGGCTTTCCAGATATTGCAACGCCGCGGCTTGGATATTAGCCTCGGCTTCGGCAAAGGTCTCACCGACCGCGCTTAGACCTTTTAAGGCCGGAACCCGGGCAGTGAACAGCCCTTTCTGCGGATCGTAACTGAATTCAATTTTGTAATGTAAACTTTTTTTCAATTTAAGCCCTTAATTATCCTTATCGGTGTTAGGTGACTTGGGCTTAAGATTAGCCCGAACCACCAGCCCCTGTCAATAGACCGTCATCATTGCCCAAGAGCTGCGGACCATCATAAACCGCCAGGTTCAGCCGGATTAGCGAAACCAACTAGTTTAATTGAATCAATAACTCCATTTAATATTTAGCAAGTTAAGGATGATTTGTCAAAGCGGTTAAATCAGAAAGAAGAGCAGCTAAAATTTTGGGAATTGAACATTGTTTAATAATGTTCTTATTAATTAAAATAATATTTGACAAATGTTTATATTGGCTGGCATGATCGTTAGGCAAATAAACATAAAAGGGTGGAGGAGGTGCGCCGTGGAAGGGAAGCAATTGGGTCTAGGGATCATATTTGCCTTTGTGTTAGGAATTTTTCTGGCCAATAGTATCTTTGCCGCGGTTCTGCCATCTACAGCCAATCCGCTGGCGAAAATCGACCAGATCGGCCCCCTGGAGGACAAGGGAGAAATACTGCCCGCCTCAACCCGCACCGGGGAAATAACCAATCCGGTTCAGACTGATTCTTTTTGGTTTGATGGAGAGGGTGGGCAAGCGGTAGTCATCTGTATGAGCAATGAAAGCGGAGATGTAACACCTCATATTTTTCTTTACGATCCCGACGGCAATTTAGAAAAAACCGGTTTGGGATACCCCCAGGCCTGTATCACTGAACACCATCTGAAGGGGAGAACGGGCAGATATACTATCGTCATTAAAGACCATGGGGGGGATGATACCGGAACTTATAGTTTGTCTTTATTGCTGATCCCTGGGCCAGTGGTCTCTCCTACGGATCCGGATGGTGGGAGGATTGTCTCGGGGACAGTATTATCGGGTTTAAATTTTGCTCTAAAGGCTGATACAGACGCTTTCACTTTTACCGGGTTGGTTGATCATGCGGTAACCATCTGCATGAATAATGAAAGTGGTGATGTAACACCTCATATTTTTCTTTACGATCCCGACGGCAATTTAGAAAAAACCGGTTTGGGATACCCCCAGGCCTGTATCAACGGACACAAGTTGCTGAAATCGGGCTTATATACCATTGTCGTTAAAGACCATGCGGGTGATGATACCGGAAGCTATGGTTTATCCCTTACCAAAATACCGCCAACCCCTGTTGATGTATATTCCACTAGAGACTGTGCCTGGGTGCCGGATCTGAACGCCAACGGCTCCGAGGAACTGGCCTTATTAAGGCTGAACCTGAACAATGGCCACAGCTTTGTCTTCTTCAAAGATGGGACGACCGGTGAACTCATCGACCATAAGTGGTGTCTGGGGAAGATCTATGATCCCCGGTCCCTAGTACTGGTAGATGATCTAAATGGCAACGGCCATCCTGAGTTGGCCATCCTGGCCGTGCGTCCTGGAACCGGGACAGTAAGGGTTGATTTAAGAGACGTGGTCACCTGGGGGCTGGTGGGGGCAAAGAGGGTCATATTCAAAAAGGACTATCAACCCCAAGAGCTTACGGTCAGGGCCGACACTGATGGCAATGGCGCCCAGGAGTTGGCTGTCCTGGGAAGGAACCTGACAGACAAAAAGCTTAGAGTAGAGATTAAGGATGCGCTGGACGGCAAGCTGGTGAACTATATCTTCCTAGACAGAGAGAATTGATCTCAGAAAGTATGGGGAGGGTCCGTTATGGTAGTAAAATTATAAACATAGGTGGATTTTAATAGGCCTGGGATCCACCCAGGCCTATTTTTTTAGGCGAACACCAAAAAACTTATTCCAGCCCCCCGTAAAAATTCATCGCACTGCTGGGCCCGGATAAGCGCCCTCTTTGCAGTTGATGCACCACCGCCGGCACCTCCCTGGTCGGAATGCCGCTCTGAGTCAGGTCGATGATAAAGTGGCCGATTCCCTGGGCCTGGAGTTCAGGATAGGCCTTGCCCCAGAAAAAAGGGAGCACCGGATAGAGAAAGGTCAATTCGTTTTGCGCTATCAGCCGGAAATGTTCCTGGTGAGGGCTTTGCAAGCGCCAGCCCGGTTTATCTTTGGGGAGCGGCACCCGAGAAATCATCAGGGGCAGGTAAGCAAACAGATAGCTGCTCAGACGGTGGGCGGGCATGCGCTTTAATAATTGCTTCAGGGTGGGCCGGTCGGCCTCCACCGATAAGGTGACCCGAGCCACCCCCAGGTGGGCGACGGCCTGAACGGCCCAATAATTAAGGCAATGCAAAGGATAATCAGAGAGTATCGTGGCTTTTCGTCCCCGCAGCAGCGGCAAATGGCCCAGATTGCTGATCATAAAATGGCTGCAACCGGCGTCCAGCAGGGTGGCAACGGCCTGCCGGTAGCGGGGTACGGCAGCCTCCAGGATGATCGGCGGTAGCCGCCAGATCAGCTGCCGCGGCAATTGGCGGCGCCGGTAGCGGCTGAGATAGTCATTATAACTGGTATCGTTTAGATCGACAATCAGACCAGCCCGGATCTGACGGCTGAGTGTTACCGCCTCGTTGAGCGACCGGAGGCGCACATCCAGGCGAGAGCGGGCCGCAGCCGATGAATAGGGTTTCGGTGATCTGGGTCGGTTGAGGGCCTTAAGCGCTTCAGGCAGCTGGACCGGACCGGTGAACGTCGGGGGGGCCAGCCTGAACAGCTGTTCCTGCCACTTGCGGTGGGAGCGGCTTCCAGCGGCGGTGGTTTCCCCGACCTTAAATACCAGGTCGCCGGGCCGGGCCGGGAAAGGCAAGCCGATCTGGACTTCCTCCCCTGATCCTGCCTGGGCCACTGGCCGCCCTTGGCGCTGCAATTTCTTTAGGGTAAAGGCGCGGCGGTCTCCACTGACAGCGCACTGGAGCCGCAAGCGATCACCTACGGCCAGCTTATGTTCCAGGGTCAGGGTCCCCGCTTCTCCCAGCACCGCCTGTAAGGAGCCCAGCAACGCGCCGATATTGCCGGTATCTTGGGGAGCTAACAGATCATCCGGGGCTGCGGCGCGCATAAATCCCGTGGTCGTCCGCCGGGTATAGGTCCGGTCTAACAGTTCCCGGGCCTCGGCCAGGATTTGCGGCCGCTCCTGGCGGTCCGCATCCATGACCTGCCGGTAGGCCTGCACTACCCGGCCAACGTAGTCACCGCTTTTCATGCGCCCTTCGATTTTAACCGCATCAATCCCCAGGGCCGCCAGCTGGGGGATCAGTTCCAGGGCTGACAAATCGCTGATAGACAAAAGATATCCAGAATCACCATCATAGCGGTAAGGGCGGCGGCAAGGTTGGGTGCAGCGGCCCCGGGTCGCAGCCCTGCCGCCCAAATAACTGCTGAACAGACAAAGACCCGAAAAGCTGAAGCAGAGCGCCCCGTGCACAAAGACTTCCAGCTCAATGTCGGCCTGGCGGCGGATGGTGGCCAGTTCCTTCAGGGTCAATTCCCGGGCCAGCACCACCCGTTTGAACCCCATGGCTGCAGCTTGCTCCACCCCCAGGGAATTATGAATGGTCATCAGGGTGCTGGCATGCAGCCGCAATCCGGGGAAATGCTGGCGCACCAGATAATAGACCCCGAGATCTTGAATGATCAGGGCATCGGGCCGGATGTGGCTTAAAGCCGCCAAAGTGTCCAGCAGTTCCTCCTGTTCCCCTTCCTTGACCAGGGAATTCAGGGCAACATAAAGCTTCCGGCCTTGCCTCTGACTGATGGTTACCATTGAGGATAGCTCCTTAAGGGTGAAATTGGGAGCATAGGTCCGGGCACTGAAGGCCTTGAGGCCGACATAAACCGCATCCGCCCCATGTTCCAGGGCGGCAAAAAAGGATTCCAGGTTTCCAGCCGGGGCCAATAGTTCCATAAGATTCTGAAAGTCTTGATTAAAATGGTCTGATCATGCTAAGCTTGAGATATTAACCCATTGAAATATTATCAGAGGCTGCCGCTGATCACAACCAGAGTACTGGTCCGCCGACCACAACCGGAGGCAATAGGCCAAACCAAAGGTGGTCTGCCACCGGGCAGCCAAGCCTGGGGCCATGGTTCTTAAGCCTTGCTACCTTATGTGAAGAAGTCGAGTAGCTCAGCCCTTCGGCTTTTGTCCTCACAGATAAGGACGTGTGGCTTTCCCGCCTCCGGTTCCTTTTGAAGGTAATCCGAGGTCAAGCGAGCCACCC
>JBKHJN010000068.1:0-7509 GCA_046538075.1 Desulfobacteraceae bacterium
GGGACGGGCGGATTTGAACCGCCGACCTCCTGCTCCCAAGGCAGGCGCGCTAACCCGGCTGCGCTACGTCCCGATGGATATTAGGTTGAGGCTTCAATTTTTAGTTTGGGCTGAAGTCGAGCGGCAATTATCGACTTCATTTGCTGAAGGGCTTGGGCCCGATGGCTGATCTGGTTTTTCAGATTTAGGTCGATTTCGGCCATGGTGCAGCCATATTGCGGCAGCCAGAAGACCGGATCATAACCAAAGCCTTGTTGCCCTTGCGGTTTAAAGGCAATCATCCCCTTACAAATTCCCTGGGTGGACACCATTTGACTATTCGGAAAGGCCAGGACTATGGCGCAGACAAATTGGGCCTGGCGCTGGTCCCAGGGGACATTAGCCAATTCCTCCAACAACTTAAGGTAGTTGTCCTCATCAGTGGGGGGGTTCGGATAGGTGCGGTCCGCGGCGTAGCGGGCCGAGTGCACCCCAGGGCGGCCTCCCAGAGCCGCCACTTCCAGACCGGAGTCATCAGCCAGGGCCGGGTGGCCGCTGTAGCGGGCCACCAGCATTGCTTTTTTTTGGGCATTGGCCGCGAAAGTTTGTCCATCCTCAATGATTTCCGGCAGATCGGGAAAATCTTGCAGACTCAATAAATTAACCCCTAGGTTTTCTAAAAGTAGATGCAATTCCCGAATCTTGCCGGGGTTGTGAGTGGCAATTACCAGGGTATGGGCATCCATGGACGGATGGCTTCCTCCTGAAATTGGCGTAATTTATTCAGGCCGGGCTGGGCGAGTTGCAGCATTTCCCCCAGCAGATCCACGGCAAAAGGGCCGCCCTCGCCGGTCGCCTGAATTTCCACCAACTGGCCCTGGCCGGTAACCACCAGATTGGCATCGACCGCGGCCCGCGAGTCCTCCTGGTAATCCAGATCAACCAGTAGCTGGCCGTCCACCATGCCGACGCTGAGGGCCACCACCTGGCTGCTCAGCGGCAAGGTATCAAGCATTTCCTGCTGGTGCAGACCGGCCAACGCCTGACACAAGGCCACAAAGGCCCCGGTAACCGCCGCGGTGCGGGTGCCGCCGTCGGCCTGCAGCACATCGCAGTCCAGGATGATGGTCCGTTCTCCCAGGCCGAGAAGATCAGTGACGGCGCGCAGAGAGCGCCCGATCAGCCGCTGAATTTCTTGGGTGCGGCCGCTGACCCGGGCGGCAATGCCCTCCCGCGGTCTGCGGGTGGTAGTGGACCGGGGCAGCATGCCATATTCAGCGGTGATCCACCCCTGCCCGGAATGCTGCAAAAACGGCGGGACCCGGTCCTCGACCGTGGCGGTGCATAATACCCAGGTTCGCCCTAAAGAAATCAGCGCCGAACCTTCGGCTTGGGGCAAATAATTGGGAATAATCTTAATGGGTCTCAGTTCTCCCGGTAAGCGTCCTTTGGCCCGCGGCATGCTTACCCTTTACTCTGTGAGCCAAGGTTGAAGGCTTACTGATGGAGGTTTTGGCATCTTTGAACTGGTTTTTAGCTATTTAGTTAAGCTGCCGATAATAATATATATGCGTTTCGCAAAATTGCAGGTCAAGCCTTGACCGAGTCCCGCACCGTGTCATTAATCGCTTTGAAGAGCTCGCTAAAGTTAGTGGGCGAGACGCGCCCCACTTCGATAAATTTAACGACGATCTCTTTGGTAACCTTAAGGATAAGTTCTTCCTTGCCGGACATCGATTCCGCCTTGGTTTGGGGGGATTCCACAGCAGTGACTCCCTAAAAGCCCAGAGTTATGTTATATTATTTTTAATAATAACCCCGCCAGCCCGAAGAAGGCCAAAAATGACTGGCGGGGAAGATAAGAAGAACCGGGTCTCAGCCCTCCTTATCTTTTTATTTTAAAAAAAGGCAAGTAATAAAGCAAGGGTAATTCGGTGAGCCAGATCACGATTTTGCCCCCGGAGGTGGCCAGCAAGATCGCCGCCGGGGAGGTCATCACCCGCCCGGCCTCGGTGGTCAAAGAGCTGATTGAAAATTCTCTGGATGCCGGCGCCAGCACCATCGCGGTGGAGGTCGAAGACGGCGGCCGCCGCCAGATCCGGGTGGTGGATGACGGCAGTGGCATGACTCCGGAGGACGCTCGGCTCAGTTTGGAGCGTCATGCCACCAGCAAATTGCGGCAGGAACCCGACCTGTTGCAGTTGGCTACCCTGGGCTTTCGAGGCGAGGCCTTGCCCAGTATGGCGGCGGTCTCCCGGCTGGAACTGCGGAGCCGGCCGCCGCACCTGGAGGTGGGCTGCCGTCTCCGGGTGGAGGGAGGCCATTTATTGGAAAGCTCTCCCTGGGCCATGGCTGTTGGCACCCAGATCACGGTGGCGGAGCTGTTTTATAACACCCCGGCGCGGCGCAAATTTCTGCGCAGTAAGCAGGCGGAACAGGGTCAGATTTTGGAGCAGTTACGCAGCTTCAGTCTGGGCTATCCCGAGGTCCATTTCAGTCTGCGGGCGCAAGGCAAAGTATTGCTGACTGCCCCGGCCCACAAAGGTCTGGCCGAACGGGTGGCGGCAGTGCTGGGCACCGAGTTGGCGCAGCGCCTGTTGCCCTTTGCTCTGGAAGCCGAGCCCTACAAAGTGTGGGGTCTGCTATTAGCCCCAGACCAGGGTCTGGCCAGCAGCCGCTTCCAATTCGTGCTGGTCAACCGCCGCCTGGTCAGCGATCGCCTGCTCAACGCGGCGCTCCGGGAGGGTTACCAGGGGCTTTTGCCTCGGGGCCGTTATCCCGCGGCAGTGATCAATCTTGCCATCCCACCGGAACAGGTGGACGTCAATGTCCATCCGGCCAAAGCCGAAATCCGGTTTAAGGATAGCGGCCGAATTTATGCCCTGGTGCTGACTGCCGTGCGGCAGGGGTTGGAAGCTCTCCAAAGCTCCAGCCGTCCCAGCTACAACGCCAGCTGGCAGCCGGGCACCTTGACCAGGATCCAGGAGAACTTGGCTACCGGGTTTTTGCAGCCCCAGGGCCCTGACCCGGCCCCCACGGCGGAAGCCAATTATAACTGGCCCGGCCCGGTAGCAGCCGAATCGGTGGCGCCGCCTTCCCCCTCCCCGGGTACCTGGCGATTTGCTGATCTCTTTATTTTGGGGCAACTGCAGGCCAGCTTTATTCTGGCCGAAGCCCCGGAGGGATTGATCCTCATCGATCAGCATGCCGCGCATGAGCGCATCCTTTACGAGGCTTTGGCCATAGAGTGGCAGCAATCCAACGCTCTACAACCCTTGCTGTTTCCCCGGCCGGTAGAACTGGAAGCGCATCAATCCGCCTGGCTGCAGGATCACTTGCCGATCATGCGCCAGGCCGGGATTGAACTGGAACCTTTTGGCGGCAACACCTTTTTAATTATCAAGGTCCCGGCCTGTCTGATGGACCAGGACCTGGAAGCCTTGGTCCTGGAGACGGTAAACGCGCTGGCCCCCATGAAAGATATGGAAGACAGCACCCAGGTCCGGGAGCGGCTGCGGCTGACCATGTCCTGCCGGGGGGCCATCAAAGCCGGTCAGCGGCTGACCATGGAGGAGATGCAGCAGTTACTGGCGCAGTTGGACAACCTGCAGATTTCCTCCCACTGTCCGCATGGGCGCCCTTTATGGCGGCTGTTAAGCATGGAAGAAATCCGCCAAGGCTTCCGCCGTCCCCGGCATTAGGATCAGCATCAAGTCTGCCTACGATTAGATCAGTTTAGAGGTACAGTCCTGATTTCAATGGACCTTCCGCCAGTGGCAGTCATTGTCGGCCCTACCGGAGCCGGCAAAACCGGGTTGGCGATCCGCCTGGCGCAGGAGCTGGGAGCGGAAATTGTCAGCGCCGACTCCCTCCAGGTATACCGGGAAATGGATATCGGTACGGCCAAACCCACCCCCAAGCAGCGGGCTGTGGCCCCCCACCATCTGATCGATATGGTCTTTCCGGATGAGCAATTCGATGCCGCCCAGTATTGCCGCCGAGGCCGCCGGGTCATTGCCGACTTGCAGGCCCGGGGGATTCCTCCGCTGGTCGTGGGAGGCACCGGACTGTACATTAAGGCCTTATTACAAGGGCTGTTTGACGACCAAATGCATGACCGGATGATCCGGAAGCGCCTGCGCCAGGAACTGGCAACTCTGGACCTGCCCGAACTTTATGCTCGCCTGCAACGCCTGGATTCCAAAACCGCGATCCGGCTCCACCCTAATGATGCCTTTCGCATCTTGCGGGCCTTGGAAGTGATTGAGGCCAGTGGCCAGCCCCTGTCTCGCCTGCAACAGGCCCACCGCTTTCAGGATCGCCCCTATCGGGTGCTGAAATTGGGGCTGGCTTTGGAGCGGCATCAGCTTTATCACCGCATCAACACCCGGGTGGCGGAAATGCTGGCGCAGGGATTGTTGACCGAGGTCAAGGACCTTCTTAGGCGCTATGACCCCTGGCTAAAACCTTTTCAGTCCCTGGGCTACCGCCATCTGATAGCCTACCTGCAGGACGGCGGGGACTGGGACGCCACCATTGACCGCCTGAAGCGGGATACCCGGCGCTATGCCAAACGCCAGCTGACCTGGTTCCGGGCCGACCCGGAAATCCACTGGTTGACGCCCGACCACTGGCCCCAGGCCGGGGAGCAGCTGCGGCGATTTTTTAATCTGTGACGCCGCAGCAAGGGCAAAAAAACATTCGGGTAATTGGCTTTTCTATATAAATTTGATAAATTGGACGCCAAAAACCAAAAGCTTGAGGCCAGTGATTGTCCCGACTCCTAAATTCAGCCAGACCATGACTATTCCCAATCTGCTCACCATGGTCAGGATTCTCCTGATCCCGTTGATTATCATTTTTCTGATTCAGGGCTATTATGGCCGGGCTTTGATTATCTTTGTGCTGGCCGGGGTCACCGATTTGATAGATGGATTCATTGCCCGGGCCTGGCAGTTGAAATCGCCTCTGGGGGCTTACCTGGACCCGATAGCCGACAAATTGTTAATCTCCTCTAGTTTTGTCACCCTGAGCGTTTTCCATAAAATTCCCCCTTGGCTGGCGGTGCTGGTGATCAGCCGGGATGTAGTGATCCTGGGCGGGGTGATGGTCTTGAAATTGTTCGAGGTCAAAGTGCCGATCCATCCCTCCCGGGGCAGCAAGTGGGCCACCGCCCTACAAGTTTTGGTAGTCTTTCTAGTCCTGTTGCAAGAGTTCTGGGCCTTCCCGGACGCGGTGCTTACCGTCTTTTTCTGGCTTACCGCCATCCTGACCATCGCTTCCGGCCTGCATTATCTGGCCCGGGGACTGCATTACCTTAGCGCCACCAATCATCCGGGTTGATAAACCACACCCCGACCCGCGAGCAGGGGCTTTAATTTTTCGCGTTTTCCCCGATATAGTCATTTCTGACTATCTCAAAATATGCACTTCCGCTTATAGATTTTTCCCGGCATCTCCTTTATAATATAACACCCATATGGATCATCTGACTTAAGTATTTGAGCCTCAACCAAAACGTAGTCCGGCTCCATAAATAAGGTATCTCTAAGTAGAAAAAACATACAGGGGGTAGAATTTAGATGAATATAGCATTGCAGCCGGTGGTGGCTTTGGTGGCGGGGGTCTTAATCCTTTTAATCCCACGATTGCTGAATTACATTGTCGCAATTTATCTGATCGTCATTGGCATCCTGGGTTTATTCTGACTCCGTCCGATGCGGGTGGCTGATGCCCCCATTGTAAAAATGTGAATTACTAAATTTAAGGAAGGAGGAGAGCATGGCACGCAAACTTCTGGCAACCAGCGTTGCCATAATTTTTATTGCCAGTTTTCTGGGCTGCGCCACCAACGGTCATTATGATCCCGCCCGCTCCGCCGGCGCCGGCGCTCTGGGCGGGGCTGCTACTGGTGCGGCCATTGGTTCGATTATCGGCGCTGGCACCGGTTCCGCGGCCACCGGTGCCTGGGTCGGAGCGGCCACCGGTGCAGTGGCGGGTGGCATAGGGGGAGCCCTTTACGCGGCGCATCGCAATCAAAAACAGCAGGATTACGACGCGGCGGCGCAGTCTTACAATTACACCCCAAGCCAGGGGAACGTAGTTGATATTAATACGGCCACGGTGTCCCCTGATTCGGTGCGCCCCGGCCAACAGGTCAATATGCAGCTGACCTATACCATCCTCACGCCCGGCAATGCCCCGGTGGACCTGACCATCTCCCGGGAGATTAAAAAAGACGGGCTCACCATGGGGCAGCCTCATCAGACTCAAGTGAGCAACACTAATGGCACCTATTCGGACCAGGTCGGTTTCATGGTTCCCGACCAGGCTGCGGCGGGTAAATATACTATCATCAGCCGGGTGAACAGCAATTACGGGAGCGACCAGGAAATCTCCTACTTTACCGTCATGTAAAAGCGAATTTTGGCCTTTTTATTTGAAAGTATGGTAAACCTATCAGCAATCGGTGAGGAAATATTTATCTGCATAAAAGAGGAGGAATTATGCATCTAACCAGAAATACTCTTGTCCTGGCGGTAATGGTCGTTTTGGTCATACCTGCCCTTGTCCTGGGGGCCTCCAGCCAAGCCTATCTCTGGGATGGCACGCACTGGCAGGACTTGAGCCAAGAAGCAAAGGTAGCCTACATCAAGGGAATCGGCAACATGGCCGACTTTGAAGCCGCGGCCGGCGGCAGCGGTCGGGCCTTTTGTATTTCCCAAGCTTTTGTCAATGAATTGAAAGTCAAATCAGTGGGTGAGATTATCAACGAAGTGGATCAATATTATCAGGAAAATCCTGATAATTTAAACAGATCAGTGATCGAAGTGGTCCTTCGCAGCTGTACCCAGCTCTGTCCACCCGAACCCCAAGGGGCTAAGAAATAATCTCGGGCCGGGTCCCTTTTCATAATCAAGGGGGCAGGTGCCTCTGATAAGGGGATCCGAGACCCGAAAAGTTCAGCTCGACAGAAGGTTAGCTTAGCTGCGCCAGAGTTGCGCCTTTATCTGAGGCTTGTTTACAGGAGGCACAAAAATGCTGTACTGGGCCGCAGTCTTCTTTGTCATAGCTATTATAGCGGCGTTGTTGGGTTTTACCGGAATCTCTGCCGGTGCAGCCGCTATTGCTAAAATCTTGTTCTTTATATTTCTCGTTCTATTTATCGTTTCTTTGGCATCCGGGATAGCAAGGCGGCGACGGTTATAGAACTGCTGTCCAGCTTACAGCCGGTGATCATCAAATCATAATCACCGGGCTCTGAGCAGTTTTTGCTTCAGCGCCGCCCTAACCGTAGTCCCTTTTCTTATTACATTACTGGAAGTGGTGATCATCGAGACCTAAATAATGCTCTGTCAGCTTAGCAGGCCGGTTGGCGGCAGATAAAACTCTTGACTAGTCAATTGTTCTAACTTTGGGGAAGTTCACGTGCCTTCATGGGGCGTCAGCGTAAACCTGGGAGAGGCTGTAAGCTAGGGGAAACGGACCCTGGGGGCCTGACTGTAGCTTTAATTTGCTAATTTATATCAT
>JBKHJN010000069.1:0-7327 GCA_046538075.1 Desulfobacteraceae bacterium
CCTCCGGCACCAATAATTGCCATAAGTTACTTATGGTTTAGGTGAGGCGACCTAAACTTTTAAGTTCTGAATGACCTCCTTGTCTACCTTGCTTTCCGGCTGCCGAAAATAGACCCCAGCACCCCCCGCATGATTTGCCGGCCGATCTGGGTACCGATGGAGCGGGCGGTGCTTTTGGCCATGGACTCCAAAAGCCCGCCCATCCCGGCAGCAGAGCTTCTCCGGCCTCGGGGGGAGGCCTCGACTGTTTCAGCCGCGGCTTTGGCCCTCAGGATTTCGTAGGCCGACTCCCGATCAATGACCCGCTCATAGTGGCCGTAGAACAGCGAACTCCGGACGGCTTGTTGCCGTTCTGCCGGGGATAGAGGGGTCAGGCGGCTCTGCGGCGGCAAGATCAAGGCCCGCTCGACCGGCGTCGGCGCGCCTTTCTCGTCCAGAACGGAGACCAGGGCCTCTCCGACTCCGAGGGCCGTGATTGCCTGCACCACATTGAGCCCGGGATTTTCCCGAAAGGTTTGCGCCGCGGCTTTGACGGCCTTCTGGTCTTTGGGGGTGAAGGCCCGCAGGGCATGCTGCACCCGGTTGCCTAACTGCCCCAACACTTGGTCCGGCAGGTCCAATGGGTTTTGGCTGACAAAATATACTCCCACCCCTTTGGAGCGGATGAGGCGCACCACCTGCTCAATTTTGTCCAGCAGCACCTTGGGGGCGTCGCCAAACAGCAGATGGGCCTCGTCGAAAAAGAAGATGCAGGTGGGCTGGGGCGGGTCGCCCACCTCGGGCAGTTGTTCGAAGAGCTCAGACAGCAGCCAAAGGAGCAGGGTGGCATAGACCTTAGGGGAATTGATCAACCGGTCTGCGGCCAGGATATTAATGACCCCCTCGCCGGTGGCCGCGGTTTGGAGAAAATCCTGGAAATTCAGGGAGGGCTCGCCGAAGAGGACGTCGCCCCCTTCGTGTTCCAGAGCCAAAAGATTGCGCTGAACGGCGCCGATGCTAGCCGCCGCCACATTGCCATATTGGGTCCGGAACTGGTCGGCGTGGTCCCCCACGTACTGCAGCATAGCCCTTAAGTCTTTCAGGTCCAGGAGCAGCAGGCCATGGTCGTCGGCAACCCTAAAGACCAGCGTCAGGACCCCGCTCTGGGTATCGTTCAGATTCAACAGCCGGCCCAGCAGCAGCGGCCCCATTTCGGAAATGGTGGTGCGCAGCGGGTGGCCCTGAACCCCATCCACATCCCAGAAAACCACCGGATAGCCCCGGAAGCGAAAATCACTCAGGTTTAAAATCTGAACCCGCTCCGCTACCTTGGGTTTATCACCCCCCGGCTGACCGAGCCCAGAGAGGTCCCCCTTGACGTCCGCCATAAATACCGGCACCCCAATCCGGCTGAAGGCCTCGGCCAGGACCCGCAAGGTAACGGTCTTGCCGGTGCCAGTCGCCCCGGCAACGAGGCCGTGGCGGTTGGCCATCTTGGGCAGGATGCCGATGTCAGCCTCACCTTTGGCGATCAGCAAAGGCCCACAAGTCTCGGACATTTCATACTCTCCTTTTCAGATGGCGGTTTTTCCGGTTACTCCTCTGGTCAAGGAAGCCGTCTCCGCTGCCGCCGGATAATTTTAGCTAATTTTCCCATTTCTACTGGCCTTGTCAATTCATTAGCTGAGAATACTCGATTTATGTGCTCGGAAACGTCATTAATTTAGTAAAAGCTCATTAAAAACAAGCTTTGGTTTAATCCCTTTGTTGGTGGGGCATTTTATTTTATGCCGGTTTATGGTCTATCTTCCTATTCAAGAAGTTTTGAAGATAGCTTCTTGCACCTCAATCAACTCAATTTCTTTTCCATAAGCAATTGATAGATTTATTAAAATTGAAGAACAATAAACATATCTTAAAACCTATTGGACGATTTAAATTGCCATACGGGAATATAAAAATAGCCTAATTTATCTGGGGGTCCCAAAGAAATTTTATAAGGTCTGATTAACTCTGCTGACAAGGAAAACTATTTCGGCTTAGGGGAGGTAATTTATGGGCAAGAAAGGATGTCGGTTTTTGGGGGTTAGCTTGCTTGCCCATGGATAAACATGGTCGGCCTCGGAGCGTCGGTTAAATAAGGCAGGGCGCAACAAATCCTGGTGAGAAAATTAAAATAGCATTGGACCAGCGGCCGTCACCAGGCCTATTTTTTCAAAAGTAATTTGACATAAGTTTTTATTTTTGCTATCGGGGTATTTAAATTCCGGTTCGAGAGGCCGCTATGTCTTTAAGTTTACCTGTCCCTAATCCGGTCCGCAACCGCCTAAGATAAATAAATCTTATTGTATAATCGTTTAACTTGCCATCTGGCCTAGCTCGGGTTAGATGGCAAGTTTTTTGAGTGCAGGGAAAAACCGGTTAAGCAAAACTATCACAATTTTTCCGTAAAGAAAATCGAGGCCATGATTCACGGCTAGATTATTCTTTGGACCGTCCGGCTTCAACTCCGATCATGATAGCGTCCAGCCAGTCCAGAATCCGCGCATTGGAGATCAGCATCGCGCCCATCTGACAGTGTTCTTCCGCCCCTTCCGCTTTGGTAAACCTGATAAAATGTTTCGGGCCCTTGAGGGCCTGATAAAGCTTTGCGGCCTGGCCCGGCATGTCCTTGTCTGCTTCAGAATCAACGATAAGCGTGGGACAGGTAATTAATTCGGCCACGTCCTTCATGGTGTAAGCTCTGGTTATCCTCAGCCATTCACTGGGGGATTGGGCCTGGAAGGTAAACATGCCATTGGCCATAATCCACCGAAACGAGGGATTGGTTTTCATTTTGGCGGATAATATTTGGTCGATCTCGGCAGCTCCCTCTGGGTTATCAAGGGATTTTTCTACTTCCCCGGGCAAGTGAGCTGCCAGGTGAAAATCATAGACCCCGCCGTTGGCAATACACGCCTTAATCCGCTTCTCGAAGGCGGCGGCTCGGGGAGCCAGGTAGCCGCCGAAACTTATTCCCAGCAGGGCAATCCGGTTGCCGTCAACCTCCCGGCGGCTAAGGGCATAATCGACTACGGGCGTCACTACCGTTTCCCAGTTGGGTCGAAAGGGCAGCTTTTGCAGTCTGATCACGCCGCCCTGCCCCGGCCCTTCAAAAAGGAGAACATTGTATCCGCGTTGCACCGCGAAGTAAGCAGTTTCAAAATAGAGCTCTTCGGCTGTCCCGTCAAAACCGGAGTGAATAATTAATAAGGGCCTTTTGGCCCCCGACTGGTCGACCAGGCACAGGTAGCCGGGCAAGGTGGTTCCTTCAAAGGGAATTGTGACTGGTATTATCGGGTGATCGGCCAGTTTCGCCGCTTTCCGGAAGCTGTCCCGGCTTTTCTGCCAGACCGACACAATGCGGGGGTCTTTGGGATTGGTGTGCAGAAAAAATTCGGCGGTTCGATAATAGTTGGAAGCCTTGAAGAACTCTTGTCGGGCGCTGATTTTCCGCCCCTGGGCCCGGAAACGCTCACCGGTCCTCGCACAGTGGTCGGCCGTCTTCCGCCATTCCCGGTACCAACTGTCATCGTCTCCTTCCCGGATGGAGTATGCGGTTTTAAGCACCTCACCCACGTCGGCCCCGCCGCTGACGGCGTAGCCCAGCGCCCGGAGCGTCTGGAAGGAATACTGGGGGTCCTTAAAGACCAGCTCCATCGAAAGCGCCTTGCCGGCCGTGAGTGGATTTAGCCCAAATAACCATGCTGCAATAACCATGAGCCGCGCGATTCTCTGCAACTGATCACTCCTTCCTGGTCAGCATTCGCACTCCATTTTTAGCCGGTCTAGAAAAGACACAGCTGCCGGCCTAAAGCGAGTCAATCCAGCGAGCGCCCGGTGGTATGGGTGCGCTGCCAATCGAGCAGACGCTGCCGAAACTCGGGCGTATAGGCCCTCAGGGGTTCCGCGGTCACCCGGGCCGCTCCCTCCTGGCCTCCCGGCCCCTCGATTCCGAGAAAATACACTGTCCCTGCCTTCAGGTTCGCCTGTAGCTCCCGCTCTTGGCTACGCCGCCCCCATAGTCCATAAAGCATCAACTTAACAGACAGTTGCCGGGAGCCGGCGCGGACTTCACAAACATCGGTGAACAGAGTATCCAGGCACTGGCCCTGGTAGACCTTACGGCCGTCTACCTTGATGAGGGAGAGACGATAGGCGTCGGTCTGGTGGTCCAGCTGTTCCGGCGCCCAGGGCAGTCCCTGGTTGACCAGGGCGGCGGCCTCGGGGATTAGCGCCGTCGCCAGGTGGGGGACGGTGATCACCAGGGCGGTAATCCCGGGCGGGCTTTTTTCCGGGGTTTCCCGAAAGATATACAGGTGTTTATTGCATAACGGGCCGGAGCAGCCTGCTGCCAGAGCCATTATCCCCCCCAGGAGGAATAATAGTAGAACAGCTCCATTTCCTATCCTGCGACTGATAGACATGACTCGTCCTTTCTCCAAGGTTGCCGATGGACCGGGAAAGACGGCGGGAGTGGACGCCAACCCGTATACCGGCCTGCTTTTCTTGCCGTGCAGTCTTCCCCGATTATGCGATCTGCTTACCATCGGTGCGGCAATGCATCGGCATATCATCTGGCGGTAAATTTTGCCTGCCATCCGGGGTCCGCCCGGTGGGCCGAATCTCCATTACTGGCGCAGGTTTTACCAAGTTAAACAAAGATTAAACCAAAGCCGGGGCCACATAACCCCAAAGGCAATTTCTTTCTCCAACGTAGCTTAGCATAAGTGGCGTGGAAAAAAACAGTTTCCTTTCCAGCAGCGTAAAACTTTTCATATCCACCTGATATCTGGAATTTTTTCCACTTAGGCGATGCTTGTTGACCCTGGCAAGCAACCAGCTCTTCGGGGTGGACTGGTCGAGCCAGCGGCTCAGCCGCAACTGCTCCAGGGATGACGGCAGCTTTTAGCCTCCCTCAAGCTTGCCGGTGGCATTGCCCAAGACTGCGCCCCATCTTTAATAATTTTAACTTTATGTAAAGAACATGAAACATTAAATTATTTTAAATTAGGTAAGATATGGAGACTAACAGTCAATCATTCCTTGGCAGGTTTTTTGCATAAAAATATTAAGATCTTAATAATTATCGCCACCTGCATTTAAGCAGCATTATAGTTTGTCTTATGAATATAATTAACCGAAATTATACCAAGACATTATATCATCATAGTGCAGTGTTAAAAAAATTATTGGTTTTTTATGCGACTAATTATTATTCAAGTTACCCAAAGGCGATTGTTATTGAATTAAGCAATAGGTGTAATTTGAAGTGTAGGATGTGTTGGTTCCATGGAGAAAACGGGATAGGGGATAGATATCGAGGCGCCGAGATTGAGACTGCGGAGGTTCTTAGGTTTTTTAAGGAAATGGCTCCTTATAAGCCTAAAATCTATCTGGGGGGCTCCGAGCCATTTATCCGGGACGACTTCATGCTGCTCTTGGAATACTTAAAAAGCCATAATTTCCCGGTATCCTTTGCTACCAATGGGACCTTGCTGGACGCTGCCAAGATCAAGAAACTTACAGAAATCGGGGTTGATGATATAAAGTTTTCGATTGACGGCAATCAAGAGATCCATGATTACATAAGAGGTAAGGGAGTCTTCAAAAAAGTTACGCAAGCTGTTAAGGAAATGGCTTTTTATAAAAACAGCATGGCCAGCAAAAAACCCATTATTACTATTAATATTACAATTACCAACGAAGTTTATGGACGGCTAAAACCTACCATAGCAGCAATTAGAAAAGCAGTAGCTGATTCAGCCGACTGCTACCGGTTGCATCATTTATGGTATGTTACCGAAAATGAACTATTCGAACATCAATCTGCTATTCATAAAGCTTTAGGCTGTAAAGCGGCTGAAGCTAAGGCCCATTTAATAAATCTGGCTAGCACCTTTAACCCAAAGGAATTGGCCAACGAGATTGCTGATATCAGAAGGGGTAGAGGGGTTAGCTTTTTCCCGAATCTTCAATACAGCGATATCATCAATTACTATTCGGAAGGTTTGGCGGTAAAGGCGAGATGTTCTGCACCGTTTTCCGGTGCTGTGATCAAGCCGAATGGCGATGTAAAATTCTGCCCGGATGCCTGGATTGACGACTATGTGATTGGCAATATCCGCCAGGAGAGATTTATGGATATTTGGAACAATAAAAAGGCACGTAGGTTTAGAAAAATCATAATGAAGCAGAAACAGTTTGCCGGCTGCAAACGCTGCAGTTGGATGTATTCTTTTAATCTATTTTAGAATCTAACTTACACAATTTAGGTAGGCGTAAATTTTAACAGCCTGTTGGAGCACCATGGTTGAAAACCAGCCAGTCTCAGTCATCATCCCCACCTTGGCAACGAAAGAGCGTGCCCGGTATCTCCTTAGGGCGATAGACAGCGTCATCTCCCAAACCAGCGTGCCCACCATCCCAATAATTATAGCCAACGGATTAGCTTGCGACCCTGGTCTGTTAGACAGTCTGAGGCGAAGGAAAGACATACGATTTAGATCTATGGAGCAAGCCAGCCAACCGGCAGCCATTAAGCTGGGAAGAGATCTGGTTGATACACGCTATTTTGCCATTTTGGATGACGACGATTTTCTGTTACCCCATGCAATGACCACCCGGTTATCAGGCATTCAGGCTCATCCAGCCATTGATGTGGTGGTTACCAGCGGGATTCTTTGTAATCAAGGGCATGAAGTGGTTAACATATCCGACTTCTCAGATATTCAATCTGATCCCTTGACTAGATTTCTACAATGTAACTGGATGATGACCGGGGCTGGACTTTTTCGCACTGCAACGGTTCCCTCTGAACTTTTTGATGGCATGCCGCAATATCTGGAATGGACGTATCTTGCCGTCCGCCTCTGTGTAGAAAAAAAGAAAATTCTCTTTATGAATAACCCCACGGTTGTCCATTTCGGTGACCATGAGTTTGGCATTGACAAATCGAGACAAGCAACTCTCGGCAGGCCCAGGGCATTTGAACGAATTTTGCAGTTAGACCTGCCCACCCATGTGCGCCTTTTTTTTGAGACCCAGCTTGCCGCGGCAAATCATGCGGCATCAAAATTATATCTCAAAGAATATAATTTTTCTTCGGCATGGTCTTTTCATTTGAAAACTTTGAGGTGCAGGTCAGGCTGGAAGCATCTTTTTTACTTGAGAGACTTTATCAAAAAAGGAAGCGCTTTCCTGGCCCCAGCATTTTTAAGGTCCCATGATCTTCAAAAGAATTCCAAACGCCATTAACAATAGTAAAGGAGTACTTGCAATGCCAACCAAAGTGCTCTTTCTTGGTATA